>JAKAEO010000244.1 GCA_021818285.1 Myxococcales bacterium | reverse complement strand
GCGCCCGCGCCGCCGGGGCGGGCGCGGCCTCGACCTTCGGCGCGGCCTCGACCTTCGGCGTGGGCTCGCCGGGCGGAGGCGAGGCCTTCGCCGGCTCGGCGCCCTTCTCCGCCGCCGCGGGGGCGGGGGCCGGGGCCGGAGGAGGCGCCGGGGGCTGCGCCGGCGCGGCGGGTCCGGCCGCCGGCGGCGGGGAGGCCTTCGCCTCGGCCGGGGGCGGGGCGGACGGCTCGGGGGCGAGCCGCTTCACCGGTCCGGAGCTCACCACCAGGGAGCCGACCACCGCGGCGGCCACGACGCCGACCGCGAGCCCCGCCACCGCGGCGATCCACCGCCGCCTCGGCGCCTGCCCGGCCGGCGCTGGCACGGCGGCCGCGGGGGCCGGCGCGGGCTTCGGCGCCGTCCGGATCGCGGCCGGCGCGGCGTCGAGCGGCCGCGCCCCCGACAGCTCCTCCATCTCGCGCGTGATGTCGGCGAAGGCGGCCTCGGCCTCCGAGAGCCCGGGGAGCGCCGGCGCGGCCGGGAGGGGATCCGGAAGGGCGGCCAGGAGGTCGCGCGGGGCGAGCGGCGGCGCCTCCGGCACGCCGGCCAGCTCCACCTTCAGCTCCTCGGCCATGGTCGCGAAGGGGTCCGGCTCCGGCGCCGGAGGGGCCGGCACGTCGGGCAGCGGCGTCAGCGAGGTGATCTCGCTGACCTCGCCGGTGCGCAGCTCCAGCGGAGGTGACGTCACCGGGGCCGGCGACTCCGCCGCGGCGGAGCCGGCGGCCGCGGACGGGCCCGCGAGCGGCGGCGCCCTCACCACGATCACCTTGCCGCACTGCTTGCACTTCATCTTGAAGGCGCGGCCGCGCATCTTCTCGTCGGTCACGTAGCTGCGGCCGCAGCTGTCGCACGAGAACTTCACGGTTCGGATGGTAGCGTCCGCCCCATGCGGGGGCAAGGTTCGAGCGGTGTACCGTCGCGCTATTCCGAGTCCCCTGCGCCGGGGACGGCCGCCAGATTCAGCGGGACGACCGGCGCGTCTTCCGCGCAGCCGCCGGCGGCCGCGCCCTCGTCCTCCTCGATCCAGGGGTCCGCGCCGCGCGCCTCGCCGAGGCGGGCGAGGAGGTCGCGATCGAGGAGGTGCGTCGGGACCACCTTGCCGAGGGCGTGGAGGAGGTTCCCCTTCACCGCCGGGTGCTCGGCCGCGAGCTCGGCGAGGAGCTCCTTCACGCGCCTGCGCCGCAGCTGGGGCTGCGAGCCGCAGAGGTCGCAGGGGATGACCGGGAAGGCCAGCTCCCGCGCGTAGGCGGCGATGTCCTCCTCGGCGGCATAGCAGAGCGGACGGATGACCACGTTGCGGCCGTCGGCGCTGTGCAGCTTCGGGGGCATGCTCTTCAGCGCCCCGGAGTAGAGCGCGCTCAGGAGCAGCGTCTCCACCAGGTCGTCGCGGTGGTGACCCAGCGCGATCCGGGTGCAGCCCAGCTCCACCGCGGCGTTGTAGAGGATGCCGCGCCGCAGCCGCGAGCACACCGGGCAGGCGGTCTTCCCCGGCGGCACCAGCCGGCGGACGATGGAGTAGGTGTCCTGGCGGAGCATCACGTGCTCCACCCCGGTGGACTCCAGGTGGCGCCGGAGCAGGGCGGCCGGGAAGCCGGGCTGTCCCTGGTCCAGGTTCACCGCCACCAGCCCGAACTTCACGGGCGAGCGGGCCTGGAGGAGCTGGAGCACGCGGAGCAGGGTGAGGCTGTCCTTGCCGCCCGAGACCGCGACCAGGATGCGGTCCCCCGCTCCGATCAGGTCGAAGTCCTGGATGGCGCGCGCCGCGGCGCGCAGGAGCTTGCGCTCCAGCCGGTCCCGTTCCGCCATGCGGCCCAGGTCTTAGCACGGTGCCCTCCCCTTTTCCCTTGCCGACGTCGGCGCCCTTGGGGTAAACGCCCGCCCCGGAGCGAGGGACTCGATGGCCTCGAAGGATCTCGGCAGCAAGCACACCTGCTGGAAGTGCGGAACGCGCTTCTACGACCTGCGGAAGCCGGCGCCGATCTGCCCGAAGTGCGGGGCGGACGCCCGGGCGAGCCCGGCCCTGAAGTCCCCGCCGGAGAAGAAGGCCCGCCCCGCGCCGCGCCCCGAGCCGGTCGAGGAGGCGGACGCCGCCGACGACGCCCCCCTCGGCAAGGAGCTCGAGGAGGAGCTGGACGAGGAGATGGAAGAGGCGGACGACGAGTAGCGGCCGCGGCGCCCGCGGCGCCGCCCCTCAGTAGCGGATCTCGACGGTGGCCGCGCCGTCCGCCGGAACCGTCACCTGGGCGACGCGCTCGCCCAGCCGCTCGTGCCAGGCGACCACCGTGTAGCTCCCCGCCGGCAGGTCCTCCACCGCGAAGCCGCCCCCGGCGCCGCTCACCGCGGCCGGCCCCTCGACCACCACCACCCAGGCCGACATCCAGTCGTGGACGTCGCACCGCACCTGGACGATCCCGGGGCGGTCGAGGCGCTTCGGCACCCGCTGGCCCGGCGTCGGCATCGCCTGGTTGAAGACGGTGGCCCGCCCGATCCAGCCGTGCACGTTGTGCAGCACCGGGTCGGAGGAGACGATGTCCATGGTCGAGCCGACGGGGACGGCCTGGACGTGCGGCCGGAAGCGGCAGTGGTCCTGGTCGAGCGCCGCCCGCACCGGGCGCGGCGCCGGCCCGGGAACGCCGCGGACCTGGATCACCACGTTGGCCAGCCCTCCGCCGGAGACCAGGAGCGACTCGTCGGGGACCGACGCCCCGCAGGCCTCCTGGTCCTTGTGCACCGGCAGCGCCGCGGCCGCCGGCGCGGCGCCGGCGTACCGCACCGTCCCGTGCAGCTCGCCGGCGCGGGCGGCGGCGGGCGGCAGGAGCGCGAGCAGGGCGGCCAGCGTGTGCCTTCGGGTGGCGGGTCGGGACATGGTCACTCCTGGTGACGAGGGGCGCTCCGGCAGGATCGCACGGCAGGCCCCGGCCGGGAACGGCTCCCGGCGTCGCGCCCGCCTCCGCGCCCGGCGCCGCCGCCGCCCCGACCCCCGATGGGGCCCGCGGCGGGCGACCTTGCCCCTCGCCGGGGCGATGCCTAAATACCCGTTGATCGATGCGCGAATACCGTCTCGCCCTCGCCACCGTGGCGGCCACCTTCGTCCTGCTGGTCGCGGGCGGGCTGGTCCACGCCACCGGCTCGTCGCTGGCCTGCCCCGACTGGCCCCTGTGCTACGGCCAGTTCTTCCCCCGCATGGTGGGGGGCGTCCTCTTCGAGCACGGGCACCGGCTGCTGGCCCTGGCGGTGGCCGTCCTGGCCGCCACCCTGGCGGTGCTGGTCTTCCGCGCCCGCCGCGACCGCGCCGCGCGGGGGCTCGCCGTCCTGGCGGTGGCGCTGGTGGTGATCCAGGCGGTGCTGGGCGGCCTCACCGTGATCTTCCGCCTGCCCACCGCGATCTCCTCCGCCCACCTCGCCACCTCGATGGCCTTCTTCTCCACGCTGATCGTCCTCGCCCACCGGCTGCGCCCGGCCCGGCAGGCCGCTCCTCCGTCCGGCCCGCGCGGCCTGGTGGGGCTGGCGGCGCTCGCCACCTACCTCCAGCTGGTGCTCGGGGCGCTGGTCCGCCACACCGGCGCCGGGCTGGCCTGCAACACCGCCATCCCGCTCTGCGACGGCGGCCGGCTCTGGCCCGCCGGCGGCCCGGCGCAGCTCCACATGATCCACCGGCTCTGGGGCGCCGGGCTGGCGGTGCTGGTGCTCGCCGCCGCCTGGGGCCCGCTGCGCGCCGCGCTCCGGCGCGGGGACCGGGGGCGCGCCGCGCTGGCCCTCGCCGCCCCGGTGCTGGTGGCCGCCCAGATCGCGCTCGGGCTCCTCACCGTCGTCACCTACATCTCGGTCCCGGTGGTCACCGCCCACCTGGCCGCGGGCGCCCTCCTCCTCGCCGACCTGCTGACCCTGTGGCTGGCGCTCGGCGCCGCCCCCGGGCCGGCCCCCGCCGCCGGTCCGGCCCGCGCGCTGGCGGCCCGGCCCGCCTGACCCGCGCCCATGTCCCCTTCCACCGCCGTCGCGCTGACCCGCCCCTCGCCCGTCGCCGTGGCCCGCGACGTGGTGGCGCTCGCCAAGCCGCGGCTCGCCACCCTGGTCGTCTGCACCGCCGCCGGCGGCATGTGGCTCGCCCCCGGCCGCCGCGACGCGCTGCGGGCAGCGGCGCTGCTCCTCGGGACCGCGCTGGTGGTGGGGGCGGCCAACGCCCTGAACTGCTGGCTGGAGCGCGACGTCGACGGCCGGATGCGGCGCACCTGGGACCGGCCGCTGCCGGCCGGCCGCCTCGACCCGCGGGTGGCCTTGGCGCTGGGGCTCGGGCTCCCGGCGGTGGCGCTCCCGGCGC
>JAKAEO010000038.1 GCA_021818285.1 Myxococcales bacterium | reverse complement strand
CTTCCAGGCCATCCAGGCGGCGGGCGTGGCCGCGGCGGTGTTCCTGCAGTACACCGCGCCGCTGCTGGTGGCCGGCTTCGAGTCGGCGCGCGAGCGGCGCCTGCCGCCGCGGCCGGTGCTGCTCGCGCTGGCCGCCGCGGTGGCCGGCTCGGCGCTGCTGGTCCTCCCCGGCGGCGGGCTGCGCATCCCCCCGGCCGGCCTCGCCTGGGGGGTGGCCTCGGCCTTCGCCATGGCGGCCGGAACGGTGCTGGCCGGCGCCGCCCAGCGGCGCGGCGCGCGGCCGCTGCCCCTGCTGGCCTTCGGGTTGCTCGCCGGCTCCCTGCTCTTCCTGCCGCTGCGCACCCCCTGGGGTGCGCTCCTCGCGGTGGGGCGCGGCGACTGGCCCTTCTTCCTCTTCATCGCCGTCTTCGCGACGGCGGTGCCCTTCGCCCTCTACGTCGCGGCGCTGGGCAGGCTGCGCGGCTCGGTGGTGATGCTCGTCGCCATGCTGGAGCCGGTGCTGGGCGCTGCGCTCGCCTGGGCCGCGCTGGGCGAGGCGCTCTCGGGGGCCCAGCTCGTCGGCGGCGCGCTCATCCTCGCCGCGATCGGCCTGGCCGTGGCCGGGGGCCGCAAGGGCTGAGGGCGGGAGGAGCCCCCGCGCCGCGGGGCGCGGGAGCTCCCGGACCTCGCGCCCGCCGCGGGACTACGCGGCCTTCTTCTGGCCGCAGTTCTCGCACTTGCACTCGCCCTTCTTGCAGGTGCAGCCCTTGCCGCCCTTCCCGCACTGGCACTTCGCCGCCCCGGAGGCGACGGCCGGGGCGGCGGCGGCGGCCTCGGCCTTCTTCTCCTTGTCGGCGGCCGGCTTCTCCGCCGGCTTCGGGGCCTCCTTCGACTCCTTCTTCTCCGTCTTGTTCGCCTTCCGGGCGCAGTCGCAGTCCTTGCCGCAGGCCAGGGCGGGGGCGGCGACGCCCAGCGCCAGCGCGGCGGCGGCGCCGAGGGCCAGCTTCAGCAGGATTCTCTTCGTCATGTGCAACCACCTCCGAGAGACCATCAGGGGCCCCGGCTCCAGGAAAGGCCAGGAAGACCGGAAGCCTAGAGGGTCCACTTGAGCGATGTCAAGCCGACGGCCCGAACGCCGCGGGGGCGCGGAAACGCATTGAGGCGCGCGCCGGGCCGCGCGTATGCTGCGCGCCGCCATGAGCCTCGACCCCGACGCCCTGCTGGCGCTCCTGCGCGACCCGAACGCCGAGAGCCAGACCATCGCCGACGCCTGCGGCGCGCCGCGGGAGGAGGTGGGCCGCGCCGCCCGCCTGGTCCACGCCATGGGCCGCGCCAAGCCCGAGGAGGTGGCGAGCCTCCCGCCCTCGCTGCTGCTCGCCGCCCTGCGCGCGGCGCTGGCCGCGGGGCGCGCCGACGTGCTGGCCGCGGTGGCCGCCGGCCCGCACCGCGAGCCGGCCAAGGAGGCGAAGCGCGGCCTCCACGTGCTGCGGACCCGGGGCGTCGCCGTCCCCGAGCTGCCGCGCACCGCGCCCGCGCCCGCGGCCCCGCCGGCCGAGCCCGACCAGCCCTGCTACGCCTCGTCGCTGGACGGCCAGGGGGAGCGGGCGGTGTGGTACGCCCGCAACGTCCCCGGCAAGGGGGTCGAGGTGGCCCAGGCCATCCTCTCCGACGTGAAGGGGCTGGTCTCCCTCCAGGTCGGGATGCTGGGGCGCAAGGAGTACCGGGGCTTCGTCCAGGACCTGGTGAGCCGCGGCGGGGCGCTGGGCGTCCTGGAGGTGGGCCGCGAGACCGCGCACGCCCTGATCGCCGACGCCCGCCGGCGCGCCGAGTCCGCGGGCAAGCCGCTCCCCGAGGGCGCCGCGCTCTGGCTGTCCCGGCTCGGCGAGGCGCCGCCGCTGCCCGATCCGGCGGCCCGCTTCCCCCCGCTGCCGCCCGAGGAGGAGCGCGCCGCGCTCGCCGCCTCCGGGGCGCTGCACGAGCGCCCCCTCCTGCGAGGCTGGCTCGCCGCGGAGGAGGCGCTCCGCGCCGCCGCGGCGAGGCTCGACGAGCTCGCCGCCTCGCCGCTGCTGCTCGACGACGCCCAGCGCGACGAGCGGGCGGCCCGGGTGCTGGAGGAGGCGACCACCGCCTGGTTCGACGGCCCCCGCCGGGCCCTCTACGCCGGCCGGCTCTACACCGTCGCCGGGCTGCTCGCCGACGCGGGCGACGCCGGGGGCGCCGCCTCGGCCGCCGCCGCCGCCCGGGCCCTGGCCGGGGGCGCCGACGTCCTGGGGATCCCCTTCGCGCGCCTGCTGTTCGAGAAGGCGCTCCCCTCCGCCGCCCGCGCCCCGGCGCCGGCCGCCCCCATCATCGCCCCGCCCCGGTAGCGCCGTGACCGAGCCCCGGGGCCCCGCGCCCACCGTCGACGTGGTCATCCTCCTCCCCGGCGACCGGGTGGTGCTGGTGGAGCGCCGCTTCCCGCCGCCCGGCTGGGCCCTGCCCGGCGGCTTCGTGGAGTACGGCGAGACGCTGGAGGCGGCGGCGGTGCGCGAGGCCCGCGAGGAGACCGGGCTCGAGGTGCGCCTCCTCGACCTGGTCGGCTGCTACTCCGACCCGCGCCGCGATCCGCGCCGGCACACCGTCTCCACCGCCTACCTGGGGGCGGCGGCGGGCGAGCCGGTGGGCGGCGACGACGCGGCCCAGGCCCGCGCCTTCGGGTGGGACGAGCTCCCGCCGCTGGCCTTCGACCACGCCGAGATCCTCGCCGACGCCCGCCGGCTCCTCCTCGCCGGCGCGCGGAGGCGCCCCTGACCCCGCTCGAGCCCGCGGAGCGGCGGGCCCTGCGGGCGCTCGCCTCCGCGGCGGTGCGCCACGCCGTCGGCGCCGGTCCGGCGCCCGCCCTCCCGGCGGCGGGGAGGCTGGCCGCGCCCGGCGGGGCCTTCGTCACCCTGCGCGCCGGCGGGAGGCTGCGGGGCTCGCTCGGGACGCTCGAGCCGGGCCCGTCGCTGGCCCGCGCCGTGGCCGACGCCGCCGCCGGCGCGGCCACCCGCGATCCGCGCTTCCCGCCGCTCGCCGCCGCCGACCTCCCGGCGCTGGAGATCGCCGTCGCGGTGATCGGCCCGGGACGGGAGCTGCGCGACCCGGCCGACGTCGACCCGGCCCGCGACGCCGTCGCCGTGGAGCGCGGCTGGCACCGCGGCGTGCTGCTCCCGTCCGCCGCCGCCGCGGGCGGGTGGGACGGCCCCACCTACCTGCGCCGGGCCTGCCTCCACGCCGGGCTGCCGCCGGGGTCCTGGGCCGACCCGGACACGCGCGTCCGGCTGCACGCCGCCGAGGAGCTGGCGCCGGACCGGGAGGGGTGATCCCCGCCCGGGCGCGTGGTAGGAAGCCGCATGCCCAACGGCCTCGCCGGCGGCGTGGCGGTGGTCGCCGTCACCGTCCTCGCCTTCGCCCTCCTCATCGTGATCCACGAGCTGGGCCACTTCCTGGCCGCCCGCGCCTCCGGGATGCGGGTGGAGCGCTTCAGCCTGGGGTTCGGCCCCACCGTCTGGAAGCGGCAGCGCGGCCCCACCGAGTGGGCCGTCTCGGTCCTCCCGCTGGGCGGCTACGTGCGCATCGCCGGGATGACGCCGGGCGAGGAGATCGACCCGGCCGACGGGAGCGCCTACTGCAACCAGCCCGCCTGGCGCCGCTTCCTGGTCATCGTCGCCGGGCCGGGGATGAACTACGTGGCGGCGCTGCTCCTCGGCGCCGCGCTGGCCCTGACGGTCGGCTTCCCCCAGCCCGCCGCCGGCCCGGTGGTGGGCGAGGCGCTGCCCGGGAGCCCCGCGGCCGCGGCCGGCCTGCGCCCCGGCGACCGGGTCGTGGCGGTGGACGGCGTGCCGGTCGCCACCTGGCAGGAGCTGGTCGCCCAGGTGATGGCCCGCCCCGGCAAGGCCATGCGGCTCACGCTGGACCGCGACGGTGCGGCGCTGACCGTCGAGGCCACGCCGCGCGACGACGGCGGCGTGGGCCGGCTGGGCGTCGCCCAGGGGAGCCGGCTGGTCCGCGCCCCGGGGCTGGCGGCGGCGGTGGCGCAGTCCTTCGCCTCCACCAACGAGCGGGCCGGCGCGGTCCTCGCCGGCCTGGGCCAGATGATCACCGGGAAGCAGAAGGCGGAGCTGCGGGGGCCGGTGGGGATCGCCCAGGAGATGGCCCGGAGCGCGCGCCAGGGCGCGGCGCGCTTCCTGGGGATGGTGTGGTTCATCTCCATCGTGCTCGCGCTCTTCAACCTCCTGCCGGTGCCGGCGCTGGACGGCGGGCGGCTGGTGTTCCTGGCCTACGAGATCGTCACCCGGCGGCGGGTGAACCAGCGGGTGGAGAACGCCGTGCACCTCGCCGGCTTCGTGCTGCTGCTCGCCCTCATCCTCTCGGTCACGCTCTTCGGCGACCTGGCGCGGCTCCTCCGCGGCCGCTGACGGGGCGGGCGGTGCGCCGCGGGCCGCCGCCCGCTACAATCGCCGCGTGGCCGTCACCGTCCTCTACTTCGCCGGGGCCCGCGAGGCGGCCGGCGCCGCGCGCGAGACGCTGGAGCCGCCGCCGGCGACGGTGGCCGCGCTGCGCGCGCTGCTCCTGGCGCGGCACCCGGGCCTGGCCCGGGTGCTGCCGCGCTGCCGGGTCGCCGTGGACGAGGAGTTCGCCCCGGACGAGGCCGGGCTCCCGGACGGCGCCGAGGTGGCGATCATCCCGCCGGTCTCGGGCGGCGCCGGCCTCTTCGCGGTGGTGGACCGGCCCCTCGACCTCGCCGAGGCGGTCCGCGCCGTCGAGGGGCCGGGGCGCGGCGGCGTCGTCACCTTCACCGGAGACGTGCGCGGCGAGACCCGCGGCCGCGCCGTGCTGCGGCTGGAGTACGAGGCCTACCCGGCCATGGCCGAGCGCAAGCTGCGCGAGATCGGGGAGCGGGTGGCGCGCGAGCACGGGGCCGAGGTGGCCATCGTCCACCGGGTGGGGCAGCTCGCCCCCGGCGAGGCGGCGGTGGTCATCGCCTGCGCGGCGCCCCACCGCACCCCGGCCTTCCGGGCCTGCGAGGCGGCCATCGAGGCGCTGAAGCGGGAGGTGCCCATCTGGAAGCGCGAGGTGTACCGGGACGGCTCCGAGTGGGTGGGGCTGGGACCCTGAGGCCCCGGCCCGGCCCTCGCGCCCGCCGCCGCCGGTGCTAAGCTCGCGGAGCGTGACCCCGCCCTCCGGCGCCAAGGTGCTGATCGCCGACGACGATCGGCTGATCCGGGCGCTGCTCTCCGAGATGCTCCTCGACCTGGGCCACGCGGTGATCGAGGCCGAGAACGGCCTGGAGGCGGTGGAGCTGGCCGGCCGCGAGCGGCCCGACGTCCTCATCCTCGACTTCCTGATGCCCAGGCTCTCCGGCCTGGACGCGCTCCAGCGCATCCGGGCCCAGGGGCTCACCATGCCGGCGCTGATGCTCACCGCCATCAGCGACTCCTCGCTGCGGGCCATGGAGGGCTTCGACCTGCCCGAGGCCATCCTGGGCAAGCCCTTCAAGAAGCGCGAGATCCAGCGGGCGCTGGATCGGGTGCTGCGCCGCGGCGGCTGAGGACCCGGGTCCCCGTGCGCCTCTTCCGCTCCACGCTGCTCCTCACCCTGGTGGCCAGCACCGTCCCGGCCGCGGTGCTGGGGCTCCTGCTCCTCTGGGTGGACCAGGCGCAGCTCCGCTCGGTGCTGCTGTCGGCGGCGGCCGGCCTGCTGGCGGCGCTGCTGCTCTCCGCCTGGTTCGCCCGCGGCCTGTCGCGGGACGTCTCCCGGGTGGTGGTGGGGGCGCTGGAGATCGCACGCGGCCGCTTCGGCCGGCAGGTGCCGGTGACCTCGCGCAACGAGATCGGCGAGCTGGCCTACACCTTCAACCACATGTCGCGCGAGCTCGCCTCCTACGACCAGGAGAACCGGCGGCTCATCGCCGCGCTGGAGGCCGGCTACCTGGCCACCATCCGCGCCCTGACCTCGGCCATCGACGCCAAGGACCCGTACACCCGCGGCCACAGCCAGCGGGTCGGCCACTGGTCGCTGGAGATCGGCCGGGAGCTCCGGCTGCCCGAGGGCGAGCTGCAGGCGCTGGAGTACGGCGGCCTGCTCCACGACATCGGCAAGATCGGCGTCACCGAGCCCATCCTGCGCAAGGCCTCGCCGCTCACGCCCGAGGAGATGGCGGTGATGCGCGAGCACCCGGCCATCGGCGGCGAGATCCTCAAGGACGTCGAGTTCCTGCGGGAAGCCGCCCGGGCGGTGCGCTCCCACCACGAGCGCTGGGACGGCTCCGGCTACCCCGAGGGGCTGGCCGGCGAGGAGATCCCGCTGGTGGCCCGGATCGTCAACGCCGCCGACACCTGGGACGCCTGCCGCTCGCAGCGCCCCTACCAGGCGGCCATGGGCGTCGCCGAGGCGCTGGCGGTGATGGCGCGGCTGCGCGGCACGCAGCTCGACCCGGCGGTGCACGACGCCCTGGTGCAGGTGGTGCGGCGCCGGCACCCGATATCGCCCGAGCCGGCGGTGGACCGGGGAATTGCCCCCCCGGCGCCGCGCCTCTAGAGTCGGCCCATGGCCCGGCGCCTGATCCTCGCCACGCTCCTGCTGGCCGCGGCCGGCGCGCGGGCGCGCGCCGACGACCCGGCGCGGCGCGGCTTCGACCCCGACCCGCCGCGCCCGGCGCTCGGCCTCGACGCCCAGTTCACCACCGACGGCCCCCGCGTCTCCCGGCCCGGCTCCTGGTGGATGGGCCTGGAGGTCGACTGGGTCCACGGCCTGCTCACGCTACGGCGGGACGGGGAGCGCATCGGCGCGGTGATCCCGGACCGGGTGGCGGCCCACCTCCTCGGCGCCTGGACGCTGGGCCGGGTGGAGCTCGGCGCGGGGCTGCCGGTCGCCCTCTGGCAGCGGGACGGGCTCGGGGTGCTGCGCGACCAGGGGCTGACCGGCCCGCTGGTGGACCCCATCCGATCGGCGGCGCCCGGCGACCTCCGGCTCCAGGCCAAGCTGCAGCTCCTCGACGAGGCGGACGCCCCGCTCTCCGCGGCGGCGGCGCTGGAGGGGCGCCTGCCCACCGGGGACGGCAAGGCCTTCCTGTCCGACGGCTGGGGCGCGACCCCCACGCTGCTCCTCTCGCGCAAGCTGGGACGCCTGCGGCTCGACGGGTCGGCCGGCTACCACTTCCGCAGGCCCGGCCAGTACCTGCAGCTCGTCGCCCACGACGCGCTGGCGCTGGGCGCGGCCGCCTCCCTGGAGCTGCCGCCGGTGGGCCGGCTCCGGGACTGGCGCGCCATCCTCGACCTGGCGGTCCAGCTGCCGCGCGGCTGGGAGCCGTCGCAGGAGCGCTACCGGGCGCCGGCCTCGCTGCGCGGCGGGGTGCGCGCCCGCCTCTGGCGGTCGCTCTGGGCCGACCTGGGCGCCGGCACCGGCCTGGCCGCCGCCGGCGACGCCGGCTACGGGCGCGAGTCCTTCCGGATCTTCGCCGGGCTGCGCTGGGTGGTCCCGGCGCCTCCCCCCGCGCCTCCCGGCCCGCCGGGCCCTCCCGACCGCGACGGCGACGGCGTCCCCGACGCCGTGGACCGCTGCCCCGACGTCCCCGGGCCGGCGGAGCTGGAGGGTTGCCCCGACCGCGACGGCGACGGCGTGCCGGACATCGACGACAAGTGCCCCGACCAGCCCGGTCCGGCGGTGAACGACGGTTGCCCGCCCGACGCGTCGGAGCCCATCGTCGAGATCGAGACCACCCGCCTCTCGCTGAAGGACATGATCCACTTCGACACCGGCAAGGACACCATCCAGCCGGAGTCGAGGCGCATCCTCGACGAGATCGCCGCGATCCTGAAGTCGCACGCCGAGCTGAAGCGCGTCCGCGTGGAGGGGCACACCGACAGCGTCGGCTCCCGCCCCTACAACCTCGACCTGTCGCAGCGCCGCGCCGACGCCGTGGTCCGGGCGCTCACCGCCCGCGGCGTCGCCGCCGGCCGGCTGCAGGCGGTGGGCTTCGGCTTCGACCGCCCGGTGGCCAGCAACGCCACGGCGCTGGGCCGCGCCAAGAACCGCCGGGTCGAGTTCACCATCGTCGGCGAGGGCGAGGAGCCCCCGCCTCCCGCCCGCGGCCCGGGGACCCCCAAGCCTTGACCGAGGCGGTCCTCTTCGACCTCGACGGGACGCTCATCGACTCGGTCCAGGACCTGGCCCTGGCGGTGAACCACGCCCTCTCCGGCCTGGGCCTCCCGGAGCGGCCGGTCGCCGAGATCGCCGGGTTCGTCGGCGAGGGGGCGCGGCGGCTGGTGGAGCGGGCGGTGGGAGCGCGCGCCGAGCTCGTCGAGCCGGCGCTGAACCTCTGGTGGGAGCACTACCGCCGGCACCTGCTCGACCACACCTCGCTCTACCCGGGGATCGCGGAGCTGCTGGAGGCGGCGCGGGTGCCGCTCGCGGTGCACACCAACAAGCCCGGAGCGCTGGCGCGGCGGATCCTCGACGGGCTCGGGGTGCTGGACCAGTTCGTGGCGGTGGTGGGCGGGGACGAGGCGCCCCGCAAGCCCGATCCGGCCGGGAGCCGGCTCCTGCTCGCCCGGATGGGCGTCGCCGGCGAGGACGCGCTCTACGTCGGCGACTCGGTCATCGACGTCGAGCTGGCCCGCGCCGTGCCCATGCCGGTGGCCAGCGTGACCTGGGGCCTGGTCCCCGAGGAACGGCTCCTTGCCGCCGGAGCGACCATGCTGATCCGGCAAGTAAACGAGCTCTTGCCGTTGGTTGGGGCCGCGCGCTGATTCGGCATGTCCCTGGCGGGTGTAGCATCGCCGGTGCGTGTCCATCGATCAGCGCATCGCCGCCGAGCTGGAACGGCGCGACGTCTCGGCTGCCGCGACCGAGGCCATCCGCGGCTACGGCCCGCAGATCCTCGGCTACCTGCGGACGGTGGTCCGCGACCCCGAGGACGCCGCGGAGGTCTTCTCCCAGTTCGCCGAGGACCTGTGGAAGGGGCTCGGCGCCTTTCGCGGCGAGTGCAGCGTGCGGGTCTGGGCCTACAAGCTGGCCTGGCACGCGGCGTCGCGCTTCGGCCGCGATCCCTACCGGAAGCGCCGCGAGCGGCTCGGGACCACCATGGCCTCCCGCCTCGCCGAGTCGGTGCTGTCCAGCGCGCAGGGCGCGCGGGACCGGCGCTCCGAGGAGGTGGAGCGGCTGCGCCGGAGGCTCACGCCGGAGGAGCAGTCGCTGCTCGTGCTGCGCGTGGATCGCAGGCTCTCCTGGCGCGACGTCGCCGAGGTGATGGCGGAGGAGGGCGAACTGGTGGACGAGCCGACGCTGCGCAAGCGCTTCGAGCGGCTCAAGGACAAGCTGGCCAGGCTCGCGCGGGAGGAGGGGCTGATCGACCGGTGACGGAACCGGCCCGGCCCCGCAGATCCCGTGGCCGCCGCCTGCCTCGCGCGGGGGTGGCGCCGGCGGCCCGGTCACGAATCGCGGGGAGCCGTCTCCTCATCGATACGCGTCGCCGTCCCCTCCAGTTCGTACGGCGGCAGCGGGGGGCGGGGCCTCCCGGAACCTCGTCCCAGGTCCGGGAGGCCCCGGTTTTTCCCTGCAACGTCGGGCGCTTCACCGCTCCCCTGTCGAAAACTCGCGGCGGCTTCCCCCCCGTGCTACCCGGTTCGCATGGCGAAGCTCGTCGGCCTCCTCCTCGTCCTCGGCGCGCTGGCGGCGGCCGTGGCGCTCGTCCCGGTGGGTGGCCGGACGGTGATGGACCGCTGGCGGAAGGCGCCGACCGCGGCCGTCTTCGCGCGGCGCGCCTGGTCCGAGATCACGGTGGCCGCCGGCCTGGCCGACCCGCCCCCCCGGACCGGGAAGCCCGCCGCCGGGCACGCCCACGAGGCGGCCGCCCGGCGGGCCGCGCCGGTCGAGCGCCACAGCGCGGCCGACCGCGAGGCGATCGAGCGGATCGTCGCGGAGCACGCCCAGAAGTAGGCGCGGCCGCTCGGACTTTCCCGCTTTCCCCTGTTGCCATCCCCCGCCGCATGGGGTTATCTAGGCGCCCTTCGCGCCCACCGGCGCGACCGGATTCCAGCGAGCGAGACCCACATGGCCGAGAAGGCGAAGACCAAGAAGAAGGCCCCTGCCGCGAAGGGCGGCGGCAAGAAGAGCTGCGGCGTCGAGGGCTGCAAGCGCGCCTACCGCGCGAAGGGGCTCTGCTTCTTCCACTACAAGAAGTGGCGGCGCGGCGAGCTGGAGAAGCGGCCACCGCGCTACGACACCTGCAACAAGGAAGGCTGCAAGAAGAAGGTCGTCGGCCACGGGCTCTGCCAGGAGCACTTCGACGCCTGGAAGGCCAGCCGCAGGAGCGCCAAGCTCGCGGCCGCGCCCGCCGCCGCTCCCGCCGAGGCGCCGGCGGCGAGCTGAACGCAGCCCCTCGCCCCGGGGCCGGTGACGCCCCCGCGGGCGCGGGGGCGTGCCGCCGACGACGCCCCCTCACCCTGCGCCGCCCTCCGGCCGGGAGCGGGGAGAGGGCGCCGCCAGGCGCAGCGCGCGATCCAGGGCGCGGATCCCCGCCGCCAGCAGCTCGACCTCGCGCTGCGTCGGCTCCGCGCGCGCCAGCACCCGCCGCCACTCGGCCAGCACCTGCCCCGGGTTCTGCGGGTTCAGGTAGCCGGCCGCCGAGAGCAGCGCCCCCAGCCGCTCGAACAGCGCCTCCACGGTGGCGAGCCGCGCCGGCTCGCCGCCCGGCGCGGGCGCCACCGCGGCGCCGCCGGCCAGCGCCAGCTCGTAGCCGATCACCGCGGCGGCCTGCGCCAGGTTCATCGAGTCGTAGCCGGCGTCGGTGGGGATGGCGCACACCGCCTGGCAGTGGCGCAGCTCGGCGTCGGAGAGCCCGCGCCGCTCCTCGCCGAAGACCACCGCCACCGGCCCCGCGGCGCTGCGCCGCGCCACCTCGGCCGCCAGCTCGCGGGGCGAGAGCCGGGGGCGCCCCTCCACCGCCCGGGAGGAGGTGCCGCAGGCCCAGGTGGCGCCGGCCAGGGCCTCGCGGAGGCTGGCGTGCACCGGGGCCGCCGCGAGGAGCCCCGAGGCCTTGCGCGCGGTCCGGCGCGCCCGGCGCAGCACGTCCTCGCCGCCGGTCATCCGCTCTCCGCTGCGCGACGGGCCAGTCCAGGAGGGCGGCGCCACCAGGGCCAGGCGCGCCAGCCCGAAGTTGGCGAGGACGCGCGCCACCGCGCCGATGTTCTCGGCCGACGACGGGCGGTGCAGCACGAAGGTGACCTGGTCGGGGCGCATGGGCGCGGCCGCGCGGGTGCTGTGCGCGGCGGCGGGGAATGTTAGCATCCGGCCCCATGATCCCCGAGAGCCAGCTCCGCGCCCAGCTGACCCACACCCTCCGCGAGATCGACCTGCCCGGCCTGGGGGAGCTCTACCGCGGCAAGGTCCGCGACAACTACGGCCGCGCCGACCGCATCGTCATGGTCACCACCGACCGGGTGTCGGCCTTCGACCACGTCCTCGGGACCATCCCGTTCAAGGGCGAGGTGCTGTCCCGGCTCACCCTGTTCTGGTTCGACAAGGTGAAGGACATCGCCCCCACCCACCTCCTCGACTCGCCCGACCCGAGCGTGATGGTGGTGAAGAAGGCCCAGGCCCTGCCGGTGGAGATCGTCATCCGCGGCTACATCACCGGCTCGCTGTGGCGCGACTACCAGGCCGGCAAGGCGGGCGCCTACGGCATCCGCTGGCCGGAGGGGCTCAAGAAGGACCAGAAGTTCGACGAGGCCATCATCACCCCGTCCACCAAGGCCGAGTACGGCAAGCACGACGAGCCCATCAGCGAGGCGGAGATCACCGGCAAGCGCCTCGTCGCCCCCGAGGTCTGGCGCGAGGCCACCGCGGTGGCGCGGCGGCTCTTCGCCCGCGGCCAGGAGTGGGCCCGCAGCCGGGGGCTCATCCTGGTGGACACCAAGTACGAGATGGGCATCGCCGACGGCAAGCTCATCGTCATCGACGAGATCCACACCCCGGACAGCTCGCGCTACTGGGTCGCCGACGGCTACGCCGACCGCTTCGCGCGCGGCGCCGACCAGGAGATGCTGGACAAGGAGAACATCCGGCAGTGGCTGATCCAGACCCACGGCTTCTCCGGCCACGGCAAGCCGCCGCCGCTCACCGACGACGTCCGGGTGATGCTGGCGCAGAAGTACATCGAGGTCTTCGAGCGGCTCACCGGGACGCGCTTCGAGTCGGGCGTCGGCGACGTCGCCGACCGCATCCGCCGCAACCTGAAGGCCAAGGGCTACCTGTAGCCCCCCGGCGCGGGACGGGCGCCTACCCGCCCTTCCCGAAGACCCGGTCGAAGATCTCGTCGACGTGCCGCAGGTGGTGCTCCACCGCGAAGCAGGCGCCGATCTCGGCGTCGGAGAGGGCCTTCTTCACCTCGGGGTCGCGCTGCAGCGCCGTCCGGAAGTCCACCTTCCCCTCCCAGACCTTCATGGCGTTGCGCTGGACCTGGACGTAGGCCTCCTGCCGCGGCACGCCCTTCCCCACCAGCGCCAGGAGCACCCGCTGCGCCTCGTAGAGGCCCCCGGTGAGGTCCAGGTTCTCGCGCATCCGCTCCGGGTAGACGCGGAGGTTCTCGACCATCCCGGCGAAGCGGTGAAGGGCGAACTCCAGCGTCACCGTGGCGTCGGGCCCGATGACCCGCTCCACCGAGGAGTGGCTGATGTCGCGCTCGTGCCAGAGGGCCACGTCCTCCAGCGCGGCCACCGCGTAGGAGCGGACCAGCCGCGCCAGCCCGCAGAGGTTCTCGGAGAGGATGGGGTTGCGCTTGTGCGGCATCGCCGACGAGCCCTTCTGGCCGGCGGTGAAGGGCTCCTCGGCCTCCCGCACCTCGGTGCGCTGGAGGTGGCGGACCTCGGTGGCCTGCTGCTCCAGGGTCCCCGCGGCCACCGCCAGGGCGGTGAAGAACTCGGCGTGGCGGTCGCGGTTCACCACCTGGGTGGCCGCCCCCTCGCCGCCGGCGAGCCCGAGGGCGCGCATGACGTGGGCCTCGACCCGGGGGTCGACGTTGGCGAAGGTGCCGACGGCGCCGGAGAGCTTGCCGACGGCGATCACCCGGTCGGCCCGGGCGATCATCTCCCGCCGCCGGCTCCAGGCGTCGTACCAGCCGGCGAGCTTGACGCCGAAGGTGGTGGGCTCGGCGTGGATGCCGTGGCTGCGGCCGATGATCGGCGTGCGCCGGTGCTCCATCGCCCGCGCCTTCACCGCCGCCCGGACCCGGTCCACGGCGGCGAGCAGCAGGCCGGCGGCCTCGTGGAGCTGCACCGCCAGCGCGGTGTCGAGCACGTCGGAGGAGGTCATCCCCTTGTGCAGGTGGCGCGCCGCCACGCCGCCCCGCCCGTCGTTCTCCTCCAGGAAGGTGAGGAAGGCGATGACGTCGTGCTTGGTGGTCTTCTCGATCTCGTCGATGCGGGCCACGTGGCCGGCGGTGAACTGCCAGCCGCCGAAGACCTGCTGGAGATGGCGGTGGTCCTCGGCCGGCACCTCGCCCAGCCCGACCATGGCCTCGCAGGCGGCCAGCTCCACGTCGAGCCAGATGCGCAGCCGGCGCTCCGGCGACCAGATGCGGGCCATCTCGGGGCGGGAGTAGCGGGGGATCATGGCGGCACCTCGGTCGGGGTCGGGGGCGAGTTCTGGGTCGGGGCCGTGGTCGCGGTCGAAGTCGGGGTCCGGGTCGGGGTCCGGGTAAGCGCCGGATCTCGTCCTCACTGTCCCGTGGATCCGAATCCTCCGCCACCCCGATCGGTGTCGGACAGCTCCTCCACCAGCACCGGCTCGACCCGGGCCACCGGCGCGATCACCAGCTGGGCGATGCGCTCGCCGCGCCGGGCGGCGAAGGGCTCCTGGCCCAGGTTCACCAGGATCACCTTCACCTCGCCGCGGTAGTCGGAGTCGACGGTGCCCGGCGCGTTCACCAGCGCGACACCGTGACGCGCCGCCAGCCCGCTGCGCGGGCGCACCTGCCCCTCGAAGCCCGGCGGGATCTCCAGGGCGAGGCCGGTGGGGACGAGGCGGCGCTCGCCCGGGGCGAGCGCGAAGTCCTCGTCGGCCCGCAGGTCGAGGCCGGCGGCGCCGGGCGACTCGTAGCGCGGGAGGTCCAGCGGCGGGCCGCGCCCGCCGACCCGCCGCAGCTTGAGCACCGGGAGGGCCGGCGGCATCCCGGGACCTACTTCTGCTCGGCGCCGGCCTCGGCCTTGCGCGCCGCGTCGGCCAGGGCCTCCTTGCGGGAGAGGCGGATCTTGCCCTGGCGGTCCACGCTGATGACCTTGACCATGACCTCCTCGCCCTCCTGCAGCACGTCGGTGACGTTCTTCACGCGCTTGTCGGAGAGCTCGGAGACGTGGATCAGGCCGTCGGTGCCGGGGAAGATCTCCACGAAGGCGCCGAACTCGACGATCTTGCGCACCGTGCCCAGGTAGGTCTTCCCCACCTCGGCCTCCTGGGTGAGGTCCTTGATGCGCTTGATGGCCGCCGCCACCTTGGACTGGTCGGAGCTGGCGATGGAGACCGAGCCGTCGTCCTCGACGCTGATGGCGCAGCCGGTGGTGGCGGTGATCTCCTTGATCACCTTGCCGCCGGGCCCGATGACGTCCTTGATGCGCTCCGGCCGGATGCGGATGGTGGTGATCCGCGGCGCGTAGACCGAGATGTCGCCGCGCGGCGCGGCGATGGCCTTCCGCATCTCCCCGAGGATGTGCTTCCGGCCGTCGCAGGCCTGGGCCAGCGCCTTCTCCAGGATCTCGCGGGTGACGCCGCCGATCTTGATGTCCATCTGGATGGAGGTGATGCCGGCCTCGGTCCCGCAGACCTTGAAGTCCATGTCGCCGAGGTGGTCCTCGTCGCCGAGGATGTCGGAGAGGATGGCGATCTTCTCCCCCTCCTTGATGAGCCCCATGGCGATGCCGGCCACCGGGGCCTTCACGGGAACGCCGGCGTCCATCAGCGACAGGCAGCCGCCGCAGACCGAGGCCATGGAGGAGGAGCCGTTCGACTCCATGATGTCGGAGACGATGCGCACCGTGTAGGGGAACTTGTCCTGCGGCGGCATGATGTAGCGCAGCGCCCGCTCGGCCAGCACGCCGTGGCCGATCTCGCGCCGGCCCGGGCCGCGCAGGAACTTGGCCTCGCCCACCGAGAAGGGCGGGAAGTTGTAGTGGAGCATGAAGCGCTTGAAGTGCATCCCGGTGAGCTGCTCGATGCGCTGCTCGTCGTCGGCGGTGCCGAGGGTGGTGGCCACCAGCGCCTGGGTCTCGCCGCGGGTGAAGAGGGCCGAGCCGTGGACGCGGGGGAGCAGGGCCACCTCGCAGGTGATCTTGCGGATGTCCGCCGGGCCGCGGCCGCCGATGCGCCGCCCCTCGTCGGTGATCATCTTCCGCATGTACTCGTACTTCACGTCCTCGTAGTAGCCCTTGACCTCCTTCTCGCGGGCGGCGAGGGCGCCGAGCTTGGCGGCGTCGCCGCCGGCCTCGGCCTTGAGCGCCTCGAGCAGCTCCTTCTTGATCTCGGAGAGCCGGCCGTAGCGGTCGTGCTTCTCGTGGCGGCCGTAGGCCTCCTTCACCTTCTCCCAGGTGAGGGCCTTCACCTTGGCCTTGAGGTCGGCGTCGGAGAGCGGCGGCGGGAAGGCGCGCTTCGCCTTGGCGCCGAAGGCCTGGGCCAGCGCCCGCTGGGCCTGGAGCAGCTCCTTCACCGCGGCGTGGCCGAAGAGCAGCGCGTCCACCATCGCCGCCTCGGGGACCTCGGCGGCGCCGCCCTCCACCATGACGATGGCGTCGTCGGAGGCCGCCATGATGATGTCCAGGTCGGCCTCGGCCCGCTGGGCCAGGGTCGGGTTGGCGACGAGCTGCCCGTTCACCCGGCCCACCCGGACGCCGGCGATGGGGCCGTGGAAGGGCACGTCGGAGACTTGAAGGGCCGCCGAGGCGCCGGTGAGCGCCAGCACGTCGGTGTCGTTCTCCTGGTCGAAGGAGATCACCGTGGCGATGATCTGGGTCTCGTTGGCGTAGCCCTCGGGGAAGAGCGGCCGGCAGGAGCGGTCGACGATGCGCGAGGTGAGCGTCTCCTTCTCGCTGGGGCGCCCCTCGCGGCGGAAGAAGCTGCCGGGTACGCGGCCGGCGGCGAAGAGCTTCTCCTGGTAGTCCACGGTGAGCGGGAAGAAGTCGATGCCCTCCTTCCGCTCCTTGGCCGAGACCACCGTGACCAGCACGATGGAGTCGCCCATGCGGATCCAGATGGAGCCGTCGGCCTGCTTCGCGACCTTGCCGGTCTCGAGCAGGATCTCCTTGCCGCCGCAGTTCACGCGCTGCTGAACGGGGTTCATTCTCGTTCCTCTTTCCTTGTCTGGGGATGGGGCGGCGGCCCGCGAGGGGCGCCGCGCCGACCCGGTGGCCCGCGCCGGTCTTCCCGGGGGCCTCGAGGTCGCCTCGGTTCCTGGTTGCGCCGCCCCTGCCCGCGGGGAGGGGCGGCCCAATCGGAAATCGAAGCGGCCCTTCGGTCCCGGCCGTCGAGGGTGCTGCCTCACTGCTCCTGCCGGATGCGTGGGCGCCCCGCCCGGCCGGCCGGGGCGCGCGGGATCCGGCGCTACTTGCGGATGCCCAGCTGGTCGATGAGGCTCTTGTACCGGTTCAGGTCGACCGTCCGGAGATAGTCGAGCAGCCGGCGCCGCTGGCCGACGAGCTTCAGCAGGCCCCGCCGGCTGTGGTGGTCCTTCTTGTGGGTCTTGAAGTGCTCGGTGAGGTAGGTGATGCGCTCGCTGAGCAGCGCCACCTGGACCTCGGGCGACCCGGTGTCCTTCTCGTGCCGCTTGTACTTCTGGACCAGCTCCGTCTTCTTCTCCTGCACCAGCGCCATAGTTCCGGCTCCCTCTTTCCTGTGTTGCCGTGACCGTCGCGGGGGCGAAGGCGTGCGCCGCGGGCGACCGTGGACGGCGGGTCGAGCGGCGTCAATTAGCCGATTTGCCGCGCTCCGTCAACGGCTTGGCGGGGCCCACCCACACCCGGACCGGGCGCAGGGTCCCCCCCGCGGCCGTGCAGACCGCGACGAGCCGTCCCTCCGGGTCGAGCGCCCGGGTCAGCCCCGCCGGCCCGTCCGGGCAGGGCAGCGCCTTGCCCTGGCGCAGGGCCCTGGCCCCGGCCCCGTCCACGGGCACGGCGGGCAGGAAGGCCAGGGCCTCGGCCGGGGAGACCACCCGGGCGAGGAGCGCCGGGAGCGCCTCGCGGGCCAGCCGCTCCACCTCGGCGAGCGGGATGGCGCCGGCCACCGAGAAGGGGCCCGCGGCCGTCCGCCGCAGCACGGCGAGGTGGGCGGGCACCCCCAGGGCCCGGCCCAGGTCGGCCGCCAGGGTCCGGACGTAGGTGCCCTTGCCGCACCGCACGGCGAGGCGGGCGCGGGCCAGGCCGTCGCGCGCCGGCTCGAAGCCGAGCAGCTCCAGGGCGTGGACCGTCACCCGCCGCGGGGCCCGCTCCACCTCCTCGCCGCGCCGTGCCGCCTGGTGCAGCCGGCGGCCGCCGACGTGGATCGCGGAGAACATGGGCGGCACCTGGTCGATCTCGCCGAGGAAGCGCGGCAGCGCCGCCGCCACCGCGGCGGCGTCGAGCGCCGAGGGGTCGCCGCGCGCCGTCACCCTCCCCTCGGCGTCCTCGGTGTCGGTGGCCGCGCCCAGCGCCACCAGCGCCTCGTAGGACTTGTCCCCCTCGGCGAGGAAGCGCTGCAGCTTGACGCCCTCGCCCAGGCAGATCGCCAGCAGGCCGGTGGCGGCGGGATCCAGGGTGCCGGCGTGGCCGGCGCGGGAGACCGCGAGCGCCCGGCGCACCCGCGCCACCACCTCGAAGCTGGTGGGACCGGCCGGCTTGTCCACCAGCAGGACGCCGGCGGCCTCCGTCATTCCCCGTCCCCGTCGTCCGGGGCGGGCGGTGCGGCGGCCTCCTCCGGCGGGACCTGCGCCCGCTGGCGCTCGGTCTCCTTCACCTGCCTGAGCAGCCGCTCGATCTTGTCCCCCTCCTCGACGCTCTCGTCGTAGACGAAGCGCAGGTGGGGGACGTGGCGGAGGCGGAGGTTCCGGCCCACCTCGCGCTGCAGGAAGCCGGCGGCGGCGCGCAGGCCTGCCAGCGTCTGCTCCCGCACCTTCTCGTCGCCGTGGATGGAGACGTAGGCCACCGCCTCCTTGAGGTCGGGCGACATCTTGGCGCCGGTCACGGTGATGAAGCCGGTGATGCGGGGATCCTTGAGGCCGCGGGCCACCAGGGCCGACAGCTCCCGCTGGAACTCGTGGGCGACGCGCGCCGGCCTGTCATGCGTGCTCATCGGGATCCTCGTCCTGCTCGGCCTCGGCCAGCGTCCGCATCGCGCCCTCGCCCAGGCCGTCGCCGTAGGGGGTGATCTCCATCTCCCGGTCCGTGACGAGCAGCTGTCCGCCGTGCATCGAGGCCACGAAGGCGGCGACCTTGTCCAGGGTCTCGTTCACGAAGGCGTGGTCGTTGCCCACCGCCGCCACCCCGACCACGCTCCGCTGCCAGAGGTCGTTCTCCGCGACCTCGGCGATGGAGACGTTGAAGCGGGCCTTCACCCGGTCCAGCGCCGAGCGCAGCAGGTGACGCTTGGACTTCAGCGACCCCGGCTCGGGGAGGTGGAGGGTGAGGCGGAGCACTCCGACGAACATACATCCTCCGGCGCACGAGGCCGAGCCGAGGTCGGGCGCGCGAGGAGCGAGCAGCGCAGGCGTACTTCCTCTGTACGTCGAGCAGCGCAGCGACGAGCCCGCCCGAGATCGGCCGGGATCGTGCGCCGCTAGTCGAGGCTCTGGCGGATCTCCTCAAGCTCGTACACGTCGAGGACGTCGCCCGGCTTGAAGTCGGTGAAGTTCTCGACGCCGATGCCGCACTCGAAGCCCTGCTGGACCTCGCGCACGTCGTCCTTGACCCGCTTGAGCGAGGAGATGCGCCCCTGGTGCACGACCTTGCGGTCGCGCATCACCCGGACGTGGCCGGTGCGCTTGATGACCCCCTCGGTCACCGCCGAGCCGGCGATGACGCCCACGCGGGAGATGTTGAACACCTGCCGCACCTCGGCCTTGCCGAGCGGCTTCTCCTTGATGATGGGCTCGAGCAGCGAGGCCATCTCCTCGCGGATGGTGTCCACCGCCTCGTAGATGATGCCGAAGAGGAGGATCTTCACGCCCTGCTGGCTGGCGATGGACTCGACCTTGGTCTCGGGCTTCGAGTTGAAGCCGACGATGATCCCCTTGCCCGCGGCCGCGGTGAGCACGTCCGACTCGGTGATGGCGCCGACGCCGGCGTCGAGGATCTTCACTCCCACCTTCTTCGTGGCGGCCTTCTCCAGCGCCTGGGACACCGCCTCCGCCGAGCCCTGCACGTCGGCCTTGATGACGACGTTGAGCTCCTTGGGGCCGCCGGTCTTGGCCTTGGCGAAGAGGTCCTCCAGCGTCGCCTTCTTGACCTGGCCGAGCTCCTTCTGGCGCGCCTTCTCGGCCCGGTGCTCGGCCACCTCCTTGGCGGCCTTCTCGTCCTCCACCACGTCGAACTCGTCGCCGGCGGTGGGGACGCCCGAGAGGCCCAGCACCTCGACCGGGTAGCCGGGCGGGACCTCCTTCACCTGGTCGCCGCGCTCGTTCATCAGCGCCCGGACCTTGCCGAAGTGGACGCCGGTGACCAGGGCGTCGCCGACCCGCAGCGTGCCCTCCTGCACCAGCACCGTGGCCACCGGGCCGCGCCCCTTCTCCAGCTTGGCCTCGATGACCCGGCCGGCCGCGAGCTTCTCCGGGTTGGCCTTCAGCTCCAGCACCTCGGCCTGCAGCGAGATGTACTCGAGCAGCTCGGGGAGGCCCTGCTTGGTGCGGGCCGAGACCGGCACCATGATGGTGGTGCCACCCCACTGCTCCGCCACCAGCTCGTACTCGGTGAGCTGCTGCATCACCCGCTCGGGCGTGGCGCCCTGCTTGTCGATCTTGTTGATGGCCACCAGGATGGTGACCCCCGCCGCCTTGGCGTGCTTGATGGCCTCGGCGGTCTGCGGCATCACGCCGTCGTCGGCGGCCACCACCAGCACCACCAGGTCGGTGACCTTGGCCCCGCGCTCGCGCATGGCCGTGAAGGCCTCGTGGCCCGGGGTGTCGAGGAAGGTGATGGGGCCGCGCGGCGTCTGCACCGAGTAGGCGCCGATGTGCTGGGTGATGCCGCCGGCCTCGCCGGCGGCCACGTCGGCCTGGCGGATGGCGTCGAGCAGCGAGGTCTTGCCGTGGTCGACGTGGCCCATCACCGTGACCACCGGCGGGCGGAGCTGGAGCTTCGACTCGTCCTCGGCGACCTCGGGGATGAACTCCTCGACCTCGAACCCCTTCTTCTCGACGGTGAAGCCGAAGTCGGTCGCCAGGACGGCGGCGGTGTCGGCGTCGATCTGCTGGTTGATGGTGGCCATGGTGCCGGCCGCCATGAGCTTGCGGATCAGGTCCGAGGCCTTCACGCCCATCTGCTGGGAGAGGTCGGAGACCGAGATCGACTCCTCGATCCGGATGACCTTCTTGTGCTCGGCGCGCTCGGTGATCTGGGTCTTGGCCCCCTTCTTCACGGGCTTCTTCTTCTTTCCGCGCACCGGGACGTAGGCCCGGTCGCTGATGGCGGCCTGCAGCAGCTCCTTGCCGGAGAGGGCCTTCTGCGCCTCGTTCTCCGGGCGGCCGGTCCCGCGGCCGCGCTTCTTGTCCTTGGAGACGTCGATGAACTCGCGCTCGCGGCCGAGCATGCCCGGCACCACCCGCAGCTCGCGCACCTCGCCCAGGGCGCGGCGGCCGGGGGCCACCGGGATGCTGGTGCGCGAGGTGGAGGGCGGCGTGACCCGGCGGACCGGGATGATGGGCCGGGAGAGGACCACGGCCTGGGTCGAGGTGGGGCGCAGGGTCCGCGGGTCCACCGGCGGCGGGGCGGGCGGCGCGGCGGCGCCGGGGCGGGCCGGCGCCGGC
>JAKAEO010000037.1 GCA_021818285.1 Myxococcales bacterium | reverse complement strand
CCCCCACCCGCCGCCTGGGCACCCCCGCCCGCGGCGGCCCCGCCGGGCGCGCCGGCGCCGGCGCCCTCCTTCCCCGCCCCGGCGGCGAGCCGGCCCCCGGCCGACCTGCTGGCGCTCATCGACGAGGAGCTGGTGGACGAGCCCCAGGGCCGGCCCCAGCTCACCCGCGTCGAGGTGAACGTGAGCCTGGTGTCGGAGCACAACTTCTTCGTGGGCCAGACGCGCCGGCTCGACTCGGGCGGCGTCTTCATCTCCACCGCGCTGCCGCCGCCGCCCGGCACCCGGCTGCAGCTGCGGCTGGGGCTGCCCGACGGGCGCAAGCTGGACCTGGAGGGCGAGGTGGCCTTCGTCCGCGAGAAGAGCGCCATCTCCGGCCGCCAGCCCTCCGGCTGCGGGGTCCGGCTGCACGGCCTGCCCACCTGGGCGGTGGACGCCATCGATCGCTTCCTGCTGGCGCGGCCGCCGATCTACTACACGACGCGGTGAGGGACCCATGGACGGCGAGCGGCTGGAGGCGGCGCGGCGCCTCGCTCCGCCGGCCCGGCCCGCCTCCGCCTAGTCCTCGACGCTCCGGTCGCTGCGCCGGACCCCGAGCAGGAAGGGCTGGATGAAGCCGTCCAGATCGCCGTCGAGGACGTCGTCCACCTTGCCGGTCTCGACGCCGGTCCGCAGGTCCTTCACCAGGCGGTAGGGGGCGAGCACGTAGCTGCGGATCTGCGAGCCGAAGTCGATGTCCTTCTTCGCCGCCTCGACGGCGTCCACCGCGGCCTGGCGCCTCTTCTCCTCCAGCTCGTAGAGGCGCGAGCGCAGGATCTTCCAGGCCATGGAGCGGTTCTTCTGCTGGCTCCGCTCGTTCTGCATCGCCACCACGATGCCGGTGGGCAGGTGGGTGAGGCGCACCGCCGAGTCGGTCTTGTTCACCTTCTGGCCGCCGGCGCCGGAGGAGCGGTAGGTGTCCACCCGGACGTCCGCCTCCTTGATGTCGATGACGATGTCGTCCTCGATCTCCGGCGTCACGTCCACGGCGGCGAAGCTGGTCTGCCTCCGGCCGGCGGAGTCGAAGGGGCTCATCCGCACCAGCCGGTGCACGCCGCGCTCCGCCTTGAGGAAGCCGTAGGCCCACTCGCCGCGGGCGAAGAAGGAGGCCTGGCTGATCCCCGCCTCCTCGCCCGCCACCAGGTCGGCCGGCTCCACCTCCCAGCCCTTGCGCTCGCAGTAGCGGGTGTACATCCGGTAGAGCATCGCCGCCCAGTCCATGGCCTCGACGCCGCCGGCCCCGCTCTTCACCTCGACGATGGCGCCGGCCCGGTCGTGGGGGCCGGAGAGCATCCGCTGGAACTCCAGCCCCTCGACCTTGGCCTCCACCGCGCCGGCGTGGGCGGCGGCCTCGGCGCGGGCGGCGTCGTCGGCGGCCTCCTCGGCCAGCTCGTGGAGCGCCCGGGCGTCCTCCAGCTCGCGGGCGGCGGCGTCGAAGCCGGCCACCGCCGCCTCCAGCTGCGACTTCTCCTTCAGCAGCCCCTGGGCGCGGGCGTTGTCGCCCCAGAAGCCGGGGTCCTCGCCGAGGCGGGAGATCTCGCCGGCGCGGGCGCGCTTCCGTTCGACGTCAAAGAGACCCCCGCAGCGAGTCGAGGCGGCGCGCGAGGTCGGCGAGGCGTTCGGCGGTGGGTGCGGCCATGGCTAGGGGGAGCCTCCCTGCTCCGTCCGCCGGCCCCGCCACGCCAGCCCGGCGGCGGCGGCCGCCCAGGCGGCGCAGAGCCCGGCGAAGAGGTCGCCGAATCTAGTGTAGAGGGTGTGGCCGCGCAAGCGGGGCAGCGCGCCGAGCAGCATCCGCGGCGGCTCCTCCGGGTCGGGCGCCAGCTCCGGGTCCACCGGCCCCACCGGCAGGGCCCCCGGCGCCAGCTCGCCGGTCGGCAGGATGAGCGCGCTGACCCCGGCGAAGGCGGGGCGCGCCACCGCCTTCCCGGCCTCGACGGCCCGCATCTGGACCATGGCCAGGAACTGGTAGGGACCGGAGGAGTAGCCGTACCAGGCGTCGTTGGTCGGGTTCACCAGGAGGTCCGGATCGCCGGCGGCGTAGGCCACGTTGATCTCCGGGAAGATGGCGTCGAAGCAGATCATCGGGGCCAGCCGGACCTCGCCGCCGCCGGGCGCCGGGAAGGAGAGGATGCGCAGCGGGCTCCCGTTCACCTGGGGGGCGAACTGGGGCACCACCGAGTCGATGAAGGGCAGCCAGCGCTTCAGCGGCACGTACTCGCCGAAGGGCACCAGGTGGTGCTTGGCGTAGCGTCCCCGCACCTCGAGGTCGGGGTCGAGCAGGAAGACGCTGTTGGAGGCCACGGCGCCGGGGCGCCCGCCCGCGTGGCGCCGCCACTCCCAGGTCCCGGCCCCGACCAGCAGCCGGGCGTGGGTGAGGACCGGCAGCGGCGCCGCCGGGACCACGAAGCGCGCGATGTCCGGGGGGACGTCGAGCGGGTAGGCCACCTCCGGCCAGGCCACCAGGTCGGCCCCCTCCCGGTCGGCCTCGACGGTGAGCGGCACCAGCCGCCCCAGGATGTAGCCGACGTGGTCGCGCCGCCGGTTCTTCAGCGACTGGTCCAGGTTGGGCTGCACCAGCGCCACCTCGAGCCGCGGCGCCGCCGCCATCCGGGCGCGCACCGACGCGAGGTGGAGGGCGCCGCCGCCGGCCACCGCCGCGACGAGCGCCGCCGTCGCGCCCAGGGTCCGCCAGGGCGCCGGCCGGCCCGCCAGCCGCGCCTCCACCGCCTCCGCCAGGGCGCAGTTCACGGCCACCACCAGCGCGGCGATCCCGTAGACGCCGGTGGCGGCGGCGAGCTGCGCCAGCACCGGGGTCCGGGCCTGCGTGTAGCCGAGGTTCGCCCAGGGGAAGCCGGTGAGGGAGTAGTTCCGGAGCCACTCGAAGGCCACCCAGGTGGCGGGCAGGTGCCAGATCCAGCGCCACCCCAGCCGGCGCCGGATCCACCAGGAGAGCAGCAGCGCCCCGGCCCAGTGGGCCGCCATGTAGCCGACGAGCAGCGAGAGGGCGAGGAAGGAGAGCCACAGCGGCAGCCCGCCGAAGGCGGTCATGGCGTGGCTCACCCACCAGATGGAGGCGTAGAAGTAGGCGAGGCCGCCGGCGAGGGCGAGGAGCAGCGCCCCGCGCTTGCGCGCCGCCCGCTCCAGGGCGAGGAGCAGCGGCACCAGGGCGGCGAAGGCCAGCGGCTCGAGCCGGCCGGCCGGATCGAGTTCCCGGAGCGAGATCAGCGGGATGGCCTGCGGCAGGGCCAGGGCCATGAGCGGGCCGGTGAGCACCGCGAGGCCGAGGAGGCGGAGGCGGGTCATCGCCGCGACCCCGACGTCGACCCAGACCGCGACCGCGACGGCGACTCGGCCCCGGCCGCCGCGATCATCCCCTCCCCGCGCAGCAGCGCCTCCTCGGCGGCGGCCATGGCCCGGCGCTCCCCCGGGCGCTCGTGGTCGTGGCCGAGCAGGTGGAGCAGGCCGTGGGCCAGGTAGCGGTCCAGCTCGCGGGTCACCGGGCGCCCCTCGCCGCGCGCCCGCCGGGCGGCGGTGTCGAGGGAGATCGCCAGGTCGCCGAGGAGCGCCCCCCCGCCCGCGCCGGGGAGGCTTGCCGCCGGGAAGGAGAGCACGTCGGTGGGCCGGTCGATTCGCCTCCACTCCCGGTTGAGGCGCCGGATGGCGGCGTCGCCGCAGACCAGGATCGAGAGCTCGGCGCCGGGACGGCCCAGCGCCGCGAGGAAGGCCCGCGCCGAGCGGCGCAGCCTCCTCGCCGCCGCGCCCCCCCGGGCGTGCTCGGTGCGGACGCGGACCACCGGGATCAGCTCTTGGCCACGAGGTGGAGCCCCGGCCCCTCGGCGGGCGGCGGCGCCGCCGGCTCGGCGGCGCGGGCCGCGTACACGCCCCGGAGCGTCCGGGCCATGGCCGCCCCCGCCGCCCGCAGCTGCCGGAGCGTCAGGGGGGCCTCGTCCAGCTGGCCCTCGGCCAGCAGCTCGTCGGTCCGGCGCTGCACCAGCGGCTCGACGCGGTCGGGCGTGAGGTCGGCCTGGGCGCGGGCCGACGCCTCGACCACGTCGGCGAGCATCACCAGCGCCGCCTCCACCGTCCGCGGCCGGGGGCCCGGGTAGCGGAAGAGCGACTCGTCCACCGCCGCCGCCCCCTCCCACGGCCCCTTCCCCTCCTCGGCCTCCTTGCGGGCCTTGGCCCAGAAGTAGGAGACGGCGCGGGTGCCGTGGTGCTGCGCCACGGCCGCCGCCACCGGCTCGGGGAGCCTCCAGCGCCGGGCCAGCTCCAGGCCGTCGGCGACGTGGCGCTTCACGATCAGCGCGCTCATGGAGGGCGCCAGGTCGTCGTGCCGGTTCTCGCCGCGCTGGTTCTCGCCGAAGTAGAGCGGGTTCCGGATCTTGCCGACGTCGTGGTAGTAGGCGCAGACCCGCGCCAGCAGCGGGTTCCCGCCCACCTCGCGCGCCGCCGCCTCCACCATCGCGCCCATGACCACCGAGTGGTGGTAGGTCCCGGGCGACTGGACGATGAGGTCCTTGAGCGCCGGGTGGTTCAGGTTGGCGAGCGCCCGGAGCCGCCCCTCGGTGACGGCGCCCAGGGCGCGCTCCGAGAGCGGCAGCAGCAGCGCCGCCGCCGCCGGGACCAGCACCGCGCCGCCGGCCAGGGCCAGCGCCGCCGGCGCCACCGCCTCGGCCATCGGGCGGCCGAGGAAGAGCTGGGCGGCCAGGACCAGGAGCACGCCGAGGAGCCCCAGCGCCGCGCCCGACTCGAGCAGGCCGAGCCGGCTGCGGGCCCGGGGGCCGAGCCCCGCCGCCGCCACCGCGGTGAGCAGCGCCTGGAGCCCGAAGAGCAGGGAGTGGCCCCCCGACAGGCCGGCCGCCAGGCCCGAGACCAGGGCGAAGCGCAGCGCCAGCTCCGCCGGGAGCAGGGCCCGCACCGCCAGCGCGCCGGCGGCCACCGGCGCGAGCAGCGAGAAGGCCTCGGGCGGCAGCCGCGGGAAGCGGTCGTGGAGCAGGTCGCCCGCCGCCGCCGCGCCGGCCGCCAGGGCCACCGTCCCCAGGAACAGCACGGCGAGCAGCGCCGCCTGGCGCCGGGTGGGGCGCGCCCCGGCCCGCGGCCAGGCCATCAGCACCAGCAGGGCCAGGAGCGCCGCCGCGCCGAGGCGCACGGTGGCGGCGTCGGGGGCCCGGGCCTGGGCCTGGATGCCGCGGAACAGGACCAGGTGGCGCCGCTCGATGCGCTCGCCGGCGCCGATGATGCGCTCGCCGCGCCGGACCTGGAGGATCACCGGCCGGACCCGCTGCGCCGCCTCGCGCTGCCGCCGCGAGGTCTCGGCGAGGTCGAAGGCCAGCGTGGGGCGCTGCAGGAGCACGGCGGCGCGCACCACCGCCTGCCGCAGGGCCGCGGGCCAGGCGGACGGGAGGGTGGCCTCCTCCCGGCGCAGCTCGTCGCGGACGGTGCGCAGGTCCCGGACCAGCGCCAGGTCGGGCACCAGCCCCTCGCCCCGCGGGACGCCGTCGCGCAGCGTCTGGACCACGATGCCGCGCTCGGCGTCGGCGACGAGCCGCTCCCGGTCCTCCACCACCATCCCGGTGAGGGCGTGGGCGAGGAGCGCCGCCAGCCGCTGCTCCGGCCCGTCGCCGGCCCGGTGGTCCGCCAGGGCCGCCAGCTCCTCGTCGCGCAGCGGGATCCCCAGCCGGTCGCCCAGCGCCGCCCGCGCCGCCGCCTGCACCGCGGTGGCGCGGCGCCGCTCGCGCCGCGCGTCCTCGGCCGCCTGGCGCGAGGCCTGGAAGGCGGCGCGGACCCGCTCCACCGCCTCCGCGGCCGCCCCCTCGTCGTAGTCGTAGACCGGGGGCTGGGCGGCGGCCGCCTCCTCCCGGAGCCGCGCCGTGGCCTCGACGTCGGGCACCTCGTAGTCGCGCGTCGCCCGGATGGTGACCGGCGCCGCCGTCCCCAGCGCCTCGTCGCCCGGGAAGCGCGGCGCCAGCGTCCGGGGGACGAGCAGCCAGGCCCCGCAGAGCGCCGCCGCCGCGGTGAGCGCGGCCCCCAGCAGCCAGCCGCCCAGCCGGCGCCAGGCGTGGCTGGCGGCGAGCCGGGCGAGGAGCCCGGGGGGCGAGCGGGAAGGGTCGGCGGGTGCCACGGCGCGCAGAGCCTGTCACCGGGGGGCGGGAAAGGCAACGGGAGGGCCCGCGCCGCGCCCGCCCTCCCCCGCCGGGCGGGGGCGGGCGAATCCTCCGCCACCCCTCAGGGTTTCGGGGCGGGCTCCGCCGGCGGCCGGCGCCGGTCCGCCTCGTAGACGTCGTAGGCCTTCACCACCTCCTGCACCAGCGGGTGGCGCACCACGTCCACCTCGCTGAAGGCGCAGAAGGCGATGCCGTCGATCCCCCGCAGCACCTTCTGCACCTCCTGCAGCCCGGAGGGGCGGCCCGACGGCAGGTCCACCTGGGTGACGTCGCCGGTGACCACCGCCTTCGACCCGTAGCCCAGCCGGGTGAGGAACATCTTCATCTGCTCGCTGGTGGTGTTCTGGGCCTCGTCGAGGATCACGAAGGAGTCGTTGAGGGTGCGCCCGCGCATGAAGGCCAGCGGCGCCACCTCGACGGTGCCGCGCTCGATGAAGGCGGTGGCCTTCTCCGAGTCCACCATGTCGAAGAGCGCGTCGTAGAGCGGCCGCAGGTAGGGGTTCACCTTCTCGGCGATGTCGCCCGGCAGGAACCCGAGCCGCTCGCCGGCCTCCACCGCCGGGCGGCACAGGACGATGCGCTTGGCGCGCCGCTCCACCAGGGCGGCCACCGCCATGGCCATCGCCAGGTAGGTCTTCCCGGTCCCGGCCGGTCCGATCCCGAAGACGATGTCGTTGTCGCGGATGGCCTGGACGTAGCGCTTCTGTCCCAGCCCCTTGGGCGTGATCACCCGGTGCCGGGCCGAGACGTAGACGGTCTCGCCGAAGATCTCCTTCAGGGCCACGCCCTGGCCGGCGAGCTTGGTGGCCTGGTCCACGTCCTCGAGGTGGAGCGGGTACCCGCTGGCGACCAGGTCGTAGAGCTCGCGGAGCAGCCCCTCCGCCAGCCGCACCCGGGCCGGGTCGCCGGTGAGCACCACCTGCAGCCCCCGGGAGCCGGCCTGGACGCCCAGCCGCCGCTCCACGAGCTTCAAGTGCTCCTGGTGGGCGCCGCACAGCGCCCGGAACCGCTCGTTGTCCTCGAACTCGACGCGGGCCGAGCCGGCCGGCTGCGCCTGGGCATCGCTCAATCGGCCTCCTCCTGGGGACGGCTCCCGCCCCGCCGTTCCATAACCCCGGCCCCCGCCGCCGGCATGGAACCCTACTCCACCGGCGGCAGGAGGACGTAGCCCGGGCCGGCCCGGCGGTAGTGCCACGGCTCGGCCCACGGGTAGCGCAGGTCGCGCCGGTCGGCGAGCCCCGCCTCCACCAGGTCGGCCAGGCGCGGGGGGTAGTCCCCCTTCTCCAGCCGGTAGACCTCGAGGGCCCCGCGGAGGCGGCCCAGCTGGTACCGGGAGAGGAAGCGCTGCACGGTGTCGTCGCGCGGACCCGGCCCGGCGGTGAGCCCCCGGGCGCTGATGGCGGTGGCGATGGCGGCGAGCAGCGCGGCGATGGCGGCCGTCGCGGCGAGCCCGGCGACGCCCCGCCGCACCCGGTCCCGCCAGCCCTTCGCCATCGCCTGGGCCGCCGAGCGGCGGACCGGCTCCACCGACCCGAGGTAGCCGAGGTTCAGCAGCGTGAGCAGCGCCTTGCAGGTCTCGAACTCGCCCAGGCGCGAGAGGTCGACGATGCGCTCGACGGTCCGGCCGGGCTCCGCCAGCTCGTAGACGGTGCGCTCGGTCGCGCCCAGGCCGGAGCGCTCGGCGGAGCGCTCCCGCCCCCCGCCGAAGGTGATCTCCTCCTCGGTGGGGCCGAGCGAGACGGTGACCGACCGGGTCCGGTCCCGCTCCCCCTCCAGCGGCTTGAGCCGCTCGAAGGTCATGAGCGGCGAGGGGATGCGCCGCCGCACCATGGGCCACTCGTCCACCTGCCGGAACCCCTCCATGAGGAGGTTCTCGGCGCGCAGCGGCGTCACCGTCTCCCGGTCGTACTCGGTGGCGCCCGGCTCGAAGAAGTAGGTGCCCGACTTCCAGGGGAAGAGCCGGTAGACCGTCTCGGTGGTCTGCAGCGTCGACATCTGGCGCAGGTCCTCGGTCGAGACCAGCCCCTGCTCCACCAGGATGTCGCCCAGCCGGCGCAGGGTGCGCGTCTGCAGGTCGAGGACCCGGGAGAGGTCCTCCTCGGCCAGCAGGCCGGCCCGCACCAGGCGCGTGCCCAGCCGCTCCTTCGCCTTGCGCCCGGCGTGCTCGGCCCGCACCACGAAGCCGTCGGCGATGGTGATGTGGACCTCCTCGTCGCGCGACCGGAGGTGCAGCACGCCGCTCTTCGACTGCTGGCCGATGAGCTGGAGGATCTCGGCGATCCCGAAGTCCTTGAGGGTGCCCTGGAGCGCCATGTCAGTCCCTCGACCGGCGCCAGGCGTCCCGCACCGCCAGGCCGTAGAGGGCGAGGCCCAGCGGCAGCGTCACCGCCAGCTTGCCCGCCAGGAGGAAGGGCGTGGCGTGGGGCGGCGGGATCAGCCCGCGCCAGAAGAGCAGCACGAACCCGAGGAAGGCGAGGCCGAGGAGCACCAGGGCGCCCCGCACCACCTGCCCGCGCCAGACGTGCCCGCCGCCGCCGGAGAGCAGGGCCAGGAGGCGCTCGGTCCAGCGCACCGCCGCCTCGTGGCGCCGCACCTGGGCCTCCTTGCGCTCCCGGTCGCGCGGCTCGACCAGCCCCTTGCGCTGGAAGACGTGGACGCACTGGCCGCAGAGCGGTCCGGCCTGCGCCTCGCAGCGCGGGCAGGCCGGCCGGCCGCAGCGATCGCAGGCCACCGACCGGCGCACCTTGCGCGTGAGGAGGGCGGCGACCCAGAGCAGCAGCAGGAAGGAGAGCGGCGCCCACGGCCAGATCCGCGGCGGCAGCCGCCCCGCCAGCCGGGCCCGCACCGCCTCGCGGGCCATCGCCGGCGTCGGGTCGCCGGCCGCCAGGCGCTGGATGGCCGCCTCGCTCACGGGCACGTCCAGGATCCAGCGGTTGGCGCGGAAGTCGTCGTCCGAGCCGTGGCGGGCGACGAAGCCGGGGGCGAGCAGCTCGGCGCGCCGGCGGGCCTGCTGCGACTGCTCCAGCTGCGACTGGCGCAGGTAGAGCTTGGAGAGGTTGTAGGAGGCGGCCGCCAGCGCGACCGGGTCGGTGGCGCGGTCGGCGGCGTCGAGCCAGTCGGCCTTGGCGCGCTCCACGTCGCCGCGCAGGAAGGCGAGGTTCCCCTCGTTCACCAGCAGCTCGGCGGCCGGCGCGCCGGCCTTGGCGGCCAGGTCGTACCAGCGCTGGGCCCCGGCCAGGTCGCCGCGCCGCTTGTGGAACCGCCCGATGGCCGCGAGCGCCGGCGCCGGCAGGTCGGCGCGGGCCTCCAGGCGCGCCGCCCGCTCGCCCCCGTCGGCGACGTGTTCCAGCTCGAACACCTCCTCGGCCAGCGACCCGGTCCAGGCGGTGACCCGGGCGGCGGCGCCGGTGGCGGCCGGCAGCACCGCCAGCGCCGCCAGGGCCACGGTGGCGAGCAGCCGCTCCCGCCACGGGAGGTGGAACCAGGCGAGCAGCGTGGCGCCGGCCAGGAAGGCCCAGGGGCCGAGCCCCAGCGCCAGCGGGAGGCCGAGCAGCACGAGCAGCAGGAAGAAGGCCTGGAGCGGCACGAGGAAGCGGACCACCGGCAGGTGGCCGAAGTCGTGGAAGAGCACCCGCGCGCGCCGCAGGAAGAGGAGGGCCAGCAGCGCCGCGGCGGTGGCCGCCACCGCCGCCAGCGCCGCCGCCAGGACGTCGGCGAGGAAGGCCCGGGAGGTGTGGGGCTCGCGGACTCCCGCTCGCACCGCCGCCCACAGGGGCGGGGCGACGTCGGCCACCTTCGAGGGGTCGCGCTCGAAGCGGACGCGCGCCAGCTCCAGCCAGGCCTCGGCCAGGTCGGGCGCCAGCCGGACCGCCAGCTCGGCGTGCTCGGCGGCGTCGGAGGGGAGGTGGGCCGCGAGCGACCGCTCCGCGTCCCGGACCTCGCTGGCCGCGAAGTCGGGCATGTCGTCGATGGCCAGGTCCTTGCGCGCGTCGAGGAGCCGGTCGGCGGCGGCCCGCGCCGCGGCCAGGTCCTGCTCCCGGACGGCCCGGCGCCGCTCCCGCCAGTCCTCGAGGACCCCCTCCCAGGTGGTGCGCACCGGCTCGATGGCGCGCACCTGCACCGGCTCGGGGGCCCGCGCGGGGGCGGGGGCGGCCGTCGCCGGAGCGGCCTCGACGGGGCGCGGCGCCTTCGCGGCCGGCCTCGGCTCCTCCGGCGGCAGGTCCCCGTCCACCATCGACGGCGCACGCACCTGGGCCCACGCGGCCGGCGCCTCGAGGCAGAGGATCAGGATGAGGGCCGCCCGGCGCACCGGCGGGGATGCTAGCACGGGGCCATTTCGGCTAGAACCGGTCGCCATGAGCCGATCCGGGGAATCCATCGACGCGCTGCTCTCCATCATGGCCCGCCTGCGCGGGCCCGACGGCTGCCCGTGGGACCGCGAGCAGACCATGCGCACGCTGCGCCCCTACCTGCTCGAGGAGACCTACGAGGTCCTCGAGGCCATGGAGTCGGGCGACGCGCGCGAGCACTGCGAGGAGCTCGGCGACCTGCTGCTGCAGATCGTCTTCCAGTCCCGGCTGGCCGGCGAGGCCGGCCAGTTCGAGTTCGCCGACGTCGCCGACGCCATCGCCCGCAAGCTCGTCCGGCGCCACCCCCACGTGTTCGGCACCGCCGAGGCCCGGGACGCGGAGGCGGTGATGCGGCAGTGGGTGGCCCTGAAGAAGGAGGAGAAGGCGGAGCGCGGCGGCGGCAAGAGCGTCCTCGAGGGCGTGCCCCGGGAGCTGCCGGCGCTGGCGCGGGCCGAGCGGCTCACCGAGAAGGCCAGCCGCATCGGCTTCGACTGGCCGGACGCGGCCGGGGCCCGCGCCAAGGTGGACGAGGAGCTGGCGGAGCTGGACGAGGCCATCCGCGGCGGCGATACGCAGCGCGTCGAGGAGGAGCTGGGCGACGTCCTCTTCGCCCTCGCCAACGTGGCCCGCAAGCTCTCCCTCCCCCCGGAGGAGGCCCTCCGCAACGCGGTGGGCCGGTTCGTCGCCCGGTTCGAGCACGTGGAGCGCGGCCTGGACCGGCAGGGGATCCCCCACGGTCGTGCGACGCCGGAGGAGATGGACCGGCTGTGGGAGGAGGCGAAGCAGCTCCTGACCCGGGATCGAAATACCGAGTAGCTGCGCGGATTCGCACATTTCACGGGGGCTTCCACCCCCTTTGTGGACAGCGCGTGGACAAATCGCTGGCGGGACCGCCCCGAGGTGGGGATTTCACGATCCCGACACACCGCCAGGAAACACGCAGCACCAGTAAAGCGCCGTGATCCCAGGATGTTGTGCTCCGATCCCCCCTCGATACCGCCAAGATCCACCCGAACGGAGCGGATGACCGTCCGCCATTTTCCCCGGCGGTGGATAACTCGGCGCGCCGTTCGCATAGGACCCGCGCCAGACGCGGATTTCGTGAGGTCGAGAACGCCGCACCCTTGTGGCTCAGGGGCTGGCGCGGTGGGGCGCCGAGGACCTCTCTTGACTCACCGGGCCCCGGGCGGTAGAACGCCCGGCCTCACGAGGACTTCCAGAGAGGTTTCCGTTGGCGAACACCCGTTCGGCAGAGAAGCGCAGCGAGCAGGCGGAGCGCCGCCGCCTGCGCAACACCCAGGTCCGCAGCCGCGTGAAGAGCGCCGTGAAGAAGGTTCGCGAGCTCGTCGCCGCCGGAGACGCCGCGGGGGCCAAGGCCGCCATGACCGGCGCCGCCAAGGCGCTCGACTCGGCCGCCTCGAAGGGCGTGCTGCACCGCAACGCCGCCTCGCGCCGCATCTCCCGGCTGGCCCACGCCGTGGCCCAGGCCGGCAAGGCCTAGGCACCCGGCCTCAGGGCGACTCGAGCCGCTCGACCAGCTCGCGCGCCACCGCGTCGGCGGCGCGCCGCAGGGCGATGCGCCGGCGTCCCTCCGACTCCAGCGGATCCACCCCGGCGAGGTAATCCTCGGAGCGGCTCACCTCCGCCTCGGCGGCGGCGCGCCCGCCGACGAGCAGCCTGCCCGACACCGCCAGGGTCAACCGCCAGACCGCGGCGCCCGGCGTGGCCGGCGTCGCCTGCGCCGAGCGCACCTCGCCCACCAGCTCCGCGGGCGCCCCCGGGCCTGCGTCGGCGCCGCGCCGCGCCAGCTCCCGGCGCAGCGCCGCCGCGACCAGCGCGCCGGCGTCGGCGTCGGCGGTGCGGTTCTCCAGCGGCCGGACGAAGACCTTCCCGGCCCCCGGCGGCAGCCGGCCGGCGCCGGCGCTGAAGCCGTAGCCGCATCCCGCCAAGGCGGCGGCCAGCGCCAGGGCGGAGCGCCGCACGCCGGTCACCCCACCACGAAGTTCATCAGGCGCCGCGGCACGAAGACCACCTTGCGCACCGTCTTCCCGGCGAGGTGGGCCCGGACCCGCTCCTCCCGCTCGGCCAGGGCGCGCACCTCGGCCTCGCCCGCCCCCACCGCCGCCTGCACCTCCCCGCGGAGCTTGCCGTTCACCTGCACGGCGATGGTGACGGTGTCGGCCGCCACCAGGGCCGGGTCGGCCTCCGGCCAGGGCTCGTCGGCGAGCAGCCGCTCCCGCGCCGCCGGGCCGAGCACCTCGTGCCAGAGCTCCTCGGCGGCGTGCGGCGCGAAGGGAGAGAGCAGCACCGCGACGGCGACCAGCGCCTCGCGCACCGCGGCCCGCTCGGCGTCGGCCTTCGGCTCCAGGGCGTACAGCTCGTTCACCAGCTCCATCAGGGCGGCGATGCCGGTGTTGAACTTCAATTCGCCCTGGAGCCCGTCGGTGACCTTCCGGATGGTCCGGTGGGTGCGGCGCCGCAGTTCCAGGTAGGGCCCGGCCGCCCCGGCCGCCAGCGCCGGGTCGGCGCGGAAGCAGTCCTGGCGGGCGTGGAAGATGCGCCACACCCGCGCCAGGAACCGGAAGAGCCCGTCGACCTGCTCGTCCGACCAGTCGATGTCCTTCTCCGGCGGCGCGGCGAAGAGCATGAAGAGGCGGACGGTGTCGGCGCCGAAGCGGTCCACCATGGGACCGGGCTGGACCACGTTGCCCCAGCGCTTCGACATCTTGCGCCCGTCCGGCCCGTTGACGATGCCCTGGGTGACGAGCCGCCGGCACGGCTCCTTCTCGTGGGTCAGCCCCAGCTCGTGCATCACCCGGTGCCAGAACCGGAAGTAGAGCAGGTGCATCACCGCGTGCTCCGGCCCGCCCACGTAGACGTCGATGGGGAGCCAGCGCCGCGCCTCGGCGGCGTCGAAGGGACGGGTGTCGTCCTTCGGCGAGAGGTAGCGGGCGTGGTACCAGGAGGAGTCCACGAAGGTGTCCATGGTCTCGGTCTCGCGCCGGGCCGGGCGGCCGCAGCGCGGGCAGGGAGCGGCCACGAACTCCGGGACCTTCGCGAGCGGCGGCTCCCCGGTGCCGGTGATGATGGCCTGGGGCGGGAGCAGCACCGGCAGGTCCTTCTCCGGCACCGGCACCGCGCCGTGCTCGTCGCAGTGGATGACGGGGATGGGGGTGCCCCAGTAGCGCTGCCGGGAGAAGCCCCAGTCCCGCAGGTGCCAGCGCACCGTGGGCGCGCCGAAGCCCCCGGCCCTGGCGTCGGCCGCCATCCGCGTCCGGGCCGGGGCGCTGGCCAGGCCGGTGTAGGGCCCCGAGCCCTCCAGCACCCCGTCGGCGGTGGTGGCGGCGGGGAGCGCCTCGCCCGGCGGCGTGCGCTCGCCGTGGGCGGGCTGGATGACGGTGCGGACCGGCAGGCCGTACTTCCGCGCGAACTCGAAGTCGCGCTGGTCGTGGGCCGGCACGCTCATCACCGCGCCGGTGCCGTACTCGGCCAGCACGAAGTTGGCGATCCAGACCGGGACCTTCCCGCCGTCGAAGGGGTTCACGGCGAAGGCGCCGGTGAAGACGCCCTCCTTGGGCGCGTCCTCGCCGGTCCGGGCCGCGGCGTCCAGGGCCTTCATCCGGGCCACGAAGGCGGCCACCTCGGCGCGCCGTTCCGGGACGGTGACCCGCTCCACCAGCGGGTGCTCGGGCGCCAGCACCACGTAGGTGCAGCCGAAGATGGTGTCCACCCGGGTGGTGAAGACCTTCACGGTGGCGCCGCCGTCGCAGGCGAAGTCCACCTCGGCCCCCTCGCTGCGGCCGATCCAGTTGCGCTGCATGGTGGTGACGCGCTCGGGCCACTCGCCGAGCCCGTCCAGCCCGGCCAGCAGGTCCTCGGCGTAGGCGGTGATGCGGAAGGCCCACTCCGGGATCTCCTTCACCACCACCGGCGAGCCGCAGCGCTCGCACTTCTCCTCGTCCAGCACCTGCTCGTTGGCGATGACGGTGAGGCAGCCGGTGCACCAGTTGGCCTTGCCGGTGCGCCGGTAGACCAGGCCGCGCTCCAGCATCTTCACGAAGAACCACTGGTTCCAGCGGTAGTACTCGGGATCGCAGGTGGCGATCTCCCGCGCCCAGTCGAAGCTGTAGCCCATCCGCTTCATGTCGACGCGGAAGCTGTCGATGTTCTCGCGGGTGCGGACGGCCGGGTGCTTGCCGTCCTTGAGCGCCGCGTTCTCCGCCGGCAGCCCCAGGGCGTCGAAGCCGATGGGGTGGAGCACGTCGTGGCCGCGCATCCGGTAGTAGCGGGCCAGGGCGTCGCCGATGGTGTAGACGCGGGCGTGGCCCATGTGCATCGCGCCCGACGGGTACGGGAACATCTCCAGCACGTACTTCTTCGGGGCGGCGGGGCGGCGGCCGGCGCGGAACAGGCCCGCCTCCTCCCAGCGCCCCTGCCAGCGCGACTCGATGGACTGTGGCTCGTAGCGTTCGTTCATGGGCATGGATCGGCTCGGGGGCGGGGATATTACCCCGCTCCCCGGCGGGATGGCACATGTCCGCTCGCCGGAAGGGAGAAGGGCCCCCGGCGGCCGCGCCGCCGGTGACTTCGCCGCCGCTGGGCTATCATCGCGCCCGCACCCGCCCCGAAAGGATTCCATGTTCCCACCGGTCTACGTCAACGAGGTCGCGGCCCACGAGGGGAAGGAGGTCACGCTCCACGGCTGGCTGCACGGCCGCCGCTCCTCGGGCAAGCTCCACTTCCTCCAGCTCCGCGACGGCACCGGCACCATCCAGTGCGTGGTCTTCAAGGGCAACGTCAGCCCGGAGAGCTTCGTCGAGGCCGACCACCTGCCGCAGGAGACCAGCCTCGCGGTCACCGGCACGGTGAAGAAGGACGCCCGCTCCCCGCTCGGCTTCGAGCTGGACGTGAAGGGGCTGCGCGTCGTCTCCCGTCCCGCCCGCGAGTTCCCCCTCGGCCACAAGGAGCACGGCGTCGCCTTCCTCATGGAGCAGCGCCACAACTGGCTGCGCTCCCCGCGGCAGCAGGCGATCCTGCGGGTGCGCCACGCCGTGGAGCAGGCCATCCGCGACTTCTTCGACCGGCGCGGCTTCACGCTGGTGGACGCGCCCATCTTCACGCCCTCGGCCTGCGAGGGGACCAGCACCCTCTTCGAGGTCCCGTACTTCGACCTCGGCAAGGCCTACCTCACACAGTCCGGCCAGCTCTACATGGAGGCCGCGGCGATGGCGCTGGGGAAGGTCTACTGCTTCGGGCCCACCTTCCGCGCCGAGAAGTCCAAGACCCGCCGCCACCTCACCGAGTTCTGGATGGTGGAGCCGGAGGTGGCCTTCATGGACCTCGACGGCGACATGGAGCTGATGGAGCAGTTCGTCTCGCACGTGGTCCAGACGGTGCTGGCGAAGCACCGCGACGAGCTCGTCCGCGTGCTGGAGCGGGACGTCTCCAGGCTGGAGAAGGTGGTGCCGCCCTTCCCGCGCATCACCTACGACGAGGCGGTGGAGGTGATCCGGGCGGCGCAGCGGAAGGCTCGAGCGCAGGGCGGGGCGGCCGAGGCCGGCCCGGAGGGCGCGGGGGGGCAGCCTCCCCCCGCCCTGATGCAGTGGGGCGACGACATCGGCGGCGACGAGGAGACGCTGGTCGCCGCGGCCTACGACCGGCCGGTGATGGTCCACCGCTACCCGGCGGCGATGAAGGCCTTCTACTTCAAGAAGGACCCGGCCGATCCGCGCCTGGCGCTCGGCTGCGACGTGCTGGCGCCGGAGGGGTACGGCGAGATCATCGGCGGCGGCCAGCGCGAGGACGACCTGGCGACGCTGGAGGCGGCCCTCGACGCGCACCAGCTCCCGCACGAGGCCTTCGAGTGGTACCTGGACGTGCGCCGCTACGGCTCGGTGCCCCACGCCGGCTTCGGCATGGGGGTGGAGCGGTGCGTGGCCTGGATCTGCGGCCTGCACCACGTGCGCGAGACCATCCCCTTCGCCCGGATGATGGAGCGGATCACGCCTTGAGACGGGGGCTGCGCCCCCGCCCCGCCGGCGGGGACCGCGCCCCCGGTCAGGCCGGGTGGGCGCCGGTGCGCACCGGCGCGACGGTGCTCGCCTGCGGCCCCTCCTCGCCCTCCTCCTCGGCGAAGCGGACCCGGCTCCCCACCCGCAGCCGGCCGAAGGCGCGGCGCAGCACGCTGTGCTCGTGGAAGTAGATCTCGCGCCCGTCCGGCGTCCGCAGGAAGCCGTAGCCGTTCGCCGGGAAGAGGCGCGCCACCACCGCCTGCTCCGCCGACGCGTGCGCCTTCACGCGGCGGTCGACGATGCGGGCGTGGTCCTGCAGCCGGCGGCGCGCCTCGCGGAAGGCAGCGTTCACGGCCGCCACCAGGTCGGCGTGCGCCCGGGTCTCGGTGGGGTCGCGCCCCACCACGATGCGCGCCCCCGGCACCGACAGCTCGATGCGCACGCGGTACTGGGGCCCGGCGCTCCGGTGGTGGTGGCCCGGCGCCTCCAGGGCCACCGCGCAGCCGGTGATGCGCGGGTGGAAGCGCTCCAGCTGCGCGGCCTTGAGGCGCACGCGCTCCGCCACCTCCTCCGACGGGTGGACGTGATGCCAGGTCAGCTGCACCGGTTTCTGCATGGCCATCCTCCTCGCTCCGTTCCTCGCCTCCGGCTCCCGGCCAGCGCGCACCGGACGAACCGCCCCCGCCCCGTGGGCATCGTCCCTCCTCACGTCGAGGCCCGGGCCGCCACGACCCGCGGCGCCGGGTGGGGGACCACCCGGCGGACGAGCGCCTCCAGCTCGGCGTCCACCAGCGTCTCCTTCTCCAGGAGCAGCCGCGCCCCCTCGGCGAGGAGGGCCCGGTTGGCCCCCAGGATGGCCCGCGCCCGCGCGTGGGCCTCCTCCACCAGGCGGCGGATGGCGACGTCGATCTCCCGCTCGGTCTCCTCGCTGTAGAGCTTGAGGGGCGAGCGCGGGTCGAAGCCGTCCAGCTCCGAGAGGAGCTGGTTCAGCGTCTGCTCCTTCTCGTCGTGGCCGCCCAGGCCGGGGAAGGCGCCGCGCGCCCGCCCCAGGGCGTCGAGCTCGTCGATGAAGATGATGCAGGGCGCCCGCTGCCGGGCCTGCTCGAAGAGGTCGCGGACCCGCGCCGCGCCCACCCCGACGAACATCTCGACGAACTCCGATCCGCTGATGGAGAAGAAGGGCACGCCGGCCTCGCCGGCCACCGCCTTGGCGAGCAGGGTCTTGCCGGTCCCCGGCGGCCCGACCAGCAGCAGCCCCTTGGGCATGCGGGCCCCGAGGCGGCCGTGGGAGCCCGGGTCCCGGAGGAAGGACACCACCTCCTGCAGCTCGGCCTTGGCCTCGTCCACGCCGGCGACGCGGACCAGCGGCGTTTCCTCCCGCGAGGAGAAGGTGACCCCGTGCCGGGCGAGACGGTCGGCGAGGCCGGGATCCACCCGCACGGTGGTGAAGCGGGTGCGCCCCGCCCAGCGCGGATCCTGGAGCGGCTCCTTCAGCTCGCCCCGGATGGTGTCGGCCTCGACGACGACCTCCTTCACCTTCCCCTGCTCCAGCAGCTCCTGGAAGACGCTGTAGGGCAGGACGGCCACCGTGCGGCTGCCGGTCCAGACGCCCTGGACCAGGATGAGCACGACGACGCCCACGATCAGGGCGAGCAGATCGAGCCGGACGCGCCTCCTCACGGCGACCCTCCCCCGCGCCGTCGCCGGCGCGCCGGCGGGACCGCCGGCGCCCCCAGCTTACGCCGCCCCCGGGGCCGCGGCGGTGCGACCGTGCGGCGCCCTGCGCGCCAGGGGCGCAGGCGCCCGCGCCGCCGGCGGGCGGAATGCCGCACCCCCGCCCCGGGGCGGTCGCCCCCGGCGCCGGGCGGCGAGGCCGGGGGCGCGTCAGCCGAGCCCGAGCAGCCGGCGCGCCGTCTCGACGACCTGCTGCCCCTGGACCGGCTTCACCAGGTAGGCGCTGGCCCCCAGCCCCTGGGCGCGGCGGCGGTCCTCCTCGCCGGCCTCGGTGGTGATGACGACGATGGGCGTGGTCCGGTGGGCGCCGCCGGAGCGCACCAGCGCCACCAGCTTGAGCCCGTCCATCAGCGGCATGTTCACGTCGGTGCAGATCAGGTCGTAGCGGGCCGCCTGGAGCCGGCGCCACCCGTCGGCGCCGTCCACCGCCTCGGCGGTGCGCAGGCCGATCCGCTCCAGCGCCGCCACCAGCTGGCGCCGCATCGCCGCGCTGTCGTCCACCACCAGCGCCGTGCGCACGGCCGGCTCGGTCACGGCCCCTCCCGCCGCGCGAAGCGCGCGATGCGCTCGGCGATCCCGTCGAGGGGGAGCACCTCGTCCACCTGCCCGCTGGCGGCGGCCTGCCTCGGCATCCCCCACACCGCCGCGCTCTCCTCCGACTCGGCCAGCACCAGCCCGCCGGCCCGCTTCACGTCGGCCACCCCCCGCAGGGCGTCGCTGCCCATGCCGGTGAGGACCGCCGCCACCACCCGCCCGCCCATCGCGTCCGCCGCGGACGTGAAGAGCAGGTCGGCGCTGGGGACGTAGCGCAGCCCGTCCCCGTCCGCCGGGCGGGAGAGGCCGGCCCGCAGATCCCCGGCGCGGTCGCGGAAGATGCGCAGGTGGCGGTCGCCGGGCGCCACCAGGACCCGGCCCACCGCCAGCAGGTCGCCGTCCTGGGCCTCGGCCGACGCGAAGGGCGTCCCCCGGCCCAGCCGCTCGGCGAAGGACGGGGTGTGCGGGGCGGGCATGTGCTGGGCCACGGCCACCGCCAGCGGCAGGCCGGGCGGCAGCGCGGCCAGGAGCCGCTGCACCGCCTGCGGCCCGCCGGCGGAGGCCGCCACCACCGCCAGCCGCGAGGGCGCCGCGGCCTCGGCCAGGGTCCGCGGCGTGACCGCCCCGGGCGCCCCGGTCGCCTCGGCGCGCAGGGCGCGGACCACGGCGAGCTGCTCGAGCAGGTCCCGCCGCACGGCCTCCGCGTCGCGGCCGGGCCCGGGCTTGGCGACGAAGCCGAGCGCCCCCATCTCCAGCGCCTTGAAGGCGTCGGCCTTCCCGGAGGCCGAGGAGAGGACCAGGACCGGCACCGGCGCGTGGGCCATGAGCAGGCGCAGCACCGTGAAGCCGTCCAGCCCGGGGAGCTGGAGGTCGAGGCAGACGGCGTCGGGCCGCAGGCGCAGCGCCTCCCGCAGCGCCTGCTCGCCGTTGGCCGCCTCGCCGGCCACCTCGATCCCCGGCAGGCCGGCGAGCAGGCCGGCGACCATCCGCCGGCTCGACGGCTGGTCGTCCACCACGAGCAGGCGCAGCCCGCGCCCCGCCGGGATCGCCGGGAGGGTCACGGCGACGCCTCCGGCCCGGGGGGCTTGCGGTAGACCAGGTCCTGGCGCAGGTGCACCAGCTCGAAGTCGGCGGTGAGGTTCATCAGGGACTCGGAGTGGCCGAGCAGCAGGAAGCCCCCCGGCCGCAGCCGGCGGTGGAAGGTCCGCAGCACCCGCCGCCGCGCCTCCAGGTCGAAGTAGATGAGGACGTTGCGGCAGAAGAGCACGTCCACCCGCGACGGCGCCGCCTCGGCGTCGCGGTCGAGCAGGTTGAGCCGCGCGAAGCGCACCCGCCGGCGCACCTCCTCCCGCACCGACCACTTCCCGTCCCGGGCCTCGAACCAGGGGCGCAGCCCCTCCGCCTCCGGGCCGCGGAAGGCCCCCTCGCCGTAGCGGCCGGCCTCGGCCACCGCCAGCACCCGGCGGGCCAGGTCGGTGCCGGTGACCTCCAGCTCCCAGCCGGGGAACAGGCCGCTCCGCAGCAGGAGGATGGCGATGGTGTAGGGCTCCTCGCCGGTGGAGCAGCCGGCGCTCCAGACGCGCAGCCGGCGCGTCCGGCCGTTCTCCCGCGCCAGCCGGGGGAGGATCTCCTCGGCGAAGGCCCGGAGCTGCCGGGGCTCCCGGAACAGGTAGGTCTCGTTGGTGGTGAGCAGCTCGGCGGCGACGTCCAGCTCCTCGCGCCGGTCCGGCGCCCGGCGCAGGTGCCGGGCGTAGGCGGCGAAGTCGGGGAGGCCCAGGGCGGCCAGCCGCGGGCCGAGCCGCCGCTCCACCAGGTAGCCGAGCTCGTCCCGCACGCGGATGCCGCAGTGCTCCTCGATGCGGTCGCGCAGCTGCCGGAACTCCGCCGGCCCCAGCGCCGGCCCCTCGCCGAGCCCCTCCAGGAGCTCGGCGCAGCGCTCCGCCAGCAGCGGGTCGGCGGCGGCCGCCGCCCGGACCGCCGGCGCGGCCGCCGCCAGCGCCGCGTGCCCGTTCCGCTTGCGCTGGTCCGCCAGCGCCGTCAGGGCCGCCTCGCGCACCGACCGCGAGCGGTCGCCGAGGGCCCCGGCGAGCAGCCCCACCGCGCCGGGCTCGTCGCAGAGCCCGAGCAGGCGGAGGGCGGGCCGCCGGGTGGCGGCGTCGGCGGCGAGCGCGGCCAGGTATCCCAGCGGCGGCGGCGCGCCCAGGCGCGCCAGCGCCTCCAGGGCGGCGAGGCGGAGCCCCGGCTCGCTCCC
>JAKAEO010000036.1 GCA_021818285.1 Myxococcales bacterium | reverse complement strand
CTCGCCGTCCTCGGCCAGCACCCAGCCCGCCGCGAAGGCCCGGCCGGCGTCGTCGCCAGAGAGCGCCGGAAGGAGGAGCCGCCGGGCCACCGGCTCGCCGCCCACCCGCAGGGCGTCGAGGTGGGCGAGCAGCCGGTGCTCCGGGCCGGAGGCCACCATCGCCGGGGTGAAGAGCGGCGAGTCCAGGGCGCGCTCCCAGCCCGTCCAGAGGAAGGCCGCCTCCTCGAGGTGCTCCTCGACCACGTCCCAGAGGATGGGGGCGCCGGCGCCCATGGCTCAGTTGATCTTCACCGCGCCGCCCTTGATGCGGTTCGTGCCGGCGGATCGGGTCTCGACGTAGGTCCCGCGGATGACCACCTTCCCGTTGCGGCGCAGGGTGATGGAGGCCTTGCCGCACTGGAGGACCAGCTCGTCCTCGGCGCGGAGGAGGCGCCGGCGCTCGTCCCCCTCGGCGGGCGCCGCGGCCGGCGAGGAGGCGAGGCCCGCGCCCAGCACCGCGTCGAGGAGCGGCGTCGAGGACTGGACCAGGCCCACGACGATGGGCCGCCGCTCGTCGCCGCCCTCGAAGAGGAGGACCACCGGGCGGCGGTCGCGGACCGCCGCCTCCACCGCCGGGCCGTCGAGCGGCACCACGGAGAGGGCCTCGAGCGGGCCGGAAGGGTTGCCGGGCCAGTCGACGAGCAGGCCCTCCCTGGCGCTGCCGGCGGCGAGCCAGCCGACGTGCGGGGCCAGGCCGGCCTCCCGGCCAGGGGGCGCGGGACGCGCGGCGTGCGCGCTGGTGGGACGGCGGGGCGGCATGGCGCGGTCAGTGTACCGGGATCGCTCGCGGGCCAGGGGCGCGGTGGCGCTGCGGATCCCGCCGGGGCCGGTCAGCGGTCGGGCGAGGCATCGTAGAGCTCCACCGTCACCGTGTTGGAGGTGTGCCCCTTGAGCTGGGCCTGGATCTCGTAGACGGCCGGCGCCCGGGGCAGGTCCAGCGTCCAGAGGAGGTTGGTGTTGAAGAAGCCGCCGCTGGCGAGCCCCGCGAGGCGGGAGGGGTGCACCGGGGCGCGGATGGGCTCGGGCGCGACGGTGCCCTCCTCGGGCGTCACCAGCGGCGCCGTGTAGCGCTTCCCGGTGGCGCGGTCCACGGCGGTGAGGAGGATCCCCTCGCCGGGCTCGCCGCCGGCCTCGACCAGGGTGTAGCCGCAGACGGGGATGGTGGCGAAGGCGCCGTGGCCGCCCGGCGGGACGCCCTTCCCGAAGGGCGCGCGCGACGGCGCCCGGATGAGGACGCCGCGCCAGCCGGCCCCCGGCGGCTTCGGGGAGCAGGGGCTCTCGGCGTTGGACTCCAGGTCCACCTTGAAGAAGGCCTCGTCGGCGTCGCCCATGCGTCGCTCCCTCTCTCCCCCGCGGGCCGGGAGGCAGGCCCCGGAAGCCGCCAGCGCCGCCGCCAGGGCGGCCAGCCGCCACGCCGCCGCGCTCAGAATGCGGTCCATCCCTTGCTCACGTCCACCTTGCAGGCGGCCTTGGCGCAGTCCGGGCAGAAGGCCATGTTGCCGGAGGCGCCGAACATCACGCAGGTGCCGGCGGCGCTGGCGTAGCTGGCCTGGTCCGGGACGCCGGCGTGGCAGTGGGACCCCACGTGCCCCTTCCCGGTGTACTGGTTGGGCGTGGCGTCCAGGCCCGTCCCGCCGCCGTCGGGGACCATGCCCAGGTGGTGGCCGAGCTCGTGGACCAGGGTGCTGTTCTGGTCCGCGTCCGACTCGGCCCGCCACCAGGCGCGCGTGCAGATGACCACCAGGTTCCCGCCGGGGATCGAGAGGCCGGCGCGCATCCGGTTCACCCAGTTCACCTTGAGGACGATGGTGCCCTTCGTGCCGCTGGGGACGGACAGGTCCGAGACCTTCACCTGCACCTGCGTCTTGTCCGAGCCGGCGGCCGGCAGGGCCGTGCAGCTCGCCTGCGGGATGGCCACCTCGTCCGCCGGCGAGGTGCCGCCCTCCTTCACGAACCGTGCGGACACGAACCAGCCTTCCCCGGTGACGATGTCGTTCCAGAGGCTCTTCACCCGGTTGCCGTTGGCGGCGTCCACGACGTCGACGACCACGTCCGACCGGCCCGGGCCGGCCCGGACGTCCGACAGCTGGATCTCCTTGCCCGCGTCCTTCACGGCCAGGTGGTCGGTGTAGGCCACGGCCACCACGTAGGGCTCCTTGTCCTTGGCCTTGGACTTCCCGTAGGCGGCCCGCGCCTTGTCCTTGAGCGCCGTGGTGTCGGCGGGGTCCGCGGAGATGTTCTCCAGCCGGTCCACCTCCTCCGCGGCGAGCTGCTCCACCAGGATGCCCGCCTTGGCGTACTCCCCCCGGGTCGAGGCCAGGGTGGTGGCGGCCGGGGCCCCCTTCATCTTCAGCTCCTGGAGCCAGACCAGGCGGACGCAGCCCAGGAACGGACCGGTGTGGGCGGTCCCGTCGCCGGTGGCGCGGATGGCGTAGGCGTCCTTGCCGGCGCAGCCCACGGCCAGGTCGTCCACCACCTTCGTCCCGTCGTCGTCGGTGGTGTAGTCCCGGGCCGCCGTCTCGTGCTTGTAGTGGGCGTTCCGGCCCTCCTCGGCGCCCGTGTAGGCGGCGTTCTTCGGGCCCGGGACCACCTGGAGCTTGAAGGGGTGCTTGCCGGGCCGGTTGAAGCGAACCCGGATGCGGGGCTTCTGGCCCAGCCGGTCCTTGCTCTTCACCAGGGTGTCGTCCACCCACTTCGCGTCCCGCGGGAGGTTCACGATCTGCGCCGGCTGGTCGGTCGCGTCCTCGCGGACTTCCGCGTCCTGGACGAAGCCCACCGCCTCGATGACCAGCGGGAGCTCGACCTTCACCTCCTCGGTGCCGCCGGTGGAGCCCTCGGCCTTCGAGCCCTTGCGCTCGGGGATCTGGAGCTCGTCGCCCGGTTGGATGAGGTTCGGGTCGGGCCGCCTGGCCTTGAAGGCAGCGTTGTCGGGGTGGTCGTACAGCTCCCGGTAGCTCTTGAAGCCGTAGGCCCTGGCGATCCGGGAGAGGCACTCCCCCCGCTTGACGACGTGCTTCTTGCCCATCGGCCCGTGCCCTCCGCCGCCCGCTCACTTCAAGGACTTCTGGTCCAGGGCCGGGAAGCCGAGCTTCACCTTGCCCTCCTTGGCGCCCGGCACCCACGCCTTGCCGCTGCCGCCGGTCCGGCCCTCCTTCACCGTGCCGTCCGGGAACTCGACCTTGAAGAGCTCGTTCGGGAGCGGGTTCCCGTCCTGGTCCTTCATGGAGATCTCCACGAAGGCCTTGTCCCCCTTGGCGGGCTTGAGCTTGGCCACCGAGGCCGAGGCGCTGGCCGCCGAGCCCGAGCCCCCCAGCTCGACCTTGGAGCCCTTGAGCGTCAGGGTGTTCCCCTCGACGAGGAGCTTGCCGGCGCCGAGCTTCACGTTGCCGGAGCTGTCCACGGTGAGCACCGCCTTCCCGCCCACCACCACGGTGACCTTGCTCTCCGCCTCCAGGGTGAGCTCCTGGGCTTTCCACTCCACGCCCTTCACCACCTCGGCCCCCACCTCGCCGTCCACCTGCTCCTGGTGGTCGCCGGCGGTGTTGCGGGCGGCCTGCTCCTTCACCTCCTGCGCGAGGTCGCCGCCCACCGTGCAGGTGGAGTCCTTGCCCACCCGCTCCTCGCGCCGCGCCCCGATCACCTCCACCCGGGCTCCCGCCACCTGCCGGCCCAGCAGGCCGCCCACCGCGGTGTTGTGCACGCCGCCGACGGTGACGGCGTAGGCCGCGCCCACGGTGAGGGCGGCCGCCGCGCCCACCGTCTCCGCGCCGGCCAGCCCCGCCGTGACCGCGCGGGCGCCACCGACGGCGACCGCCGCCGCCCGGGCCACCGTCTCGGCGTGGTCGCCACCCACGGAGGTCCGGCGCTCCGCGGCCACCGTCCGCGTCTGGTTGCCGGACACCGTGCCCGCATCGCTGCCGGTGAGATCCAGCTCCTGGTTCCCCTTCACCAGGAGGGCCCGGTTCTCGTCGACCTCCAGCGTCTCGCTGGCGCCGACGCGCTGGGCCTTGTCGTTCCGGACCTCGATGTCCTCGTCCTTCTGGGCCCGGAGGAAGATCTCCTCCGACCCGGCCAGGTCCTCGAAGCGGAGCTCGTTGAAGCCGCCGCCTCCGATGCTGGACTCGGTGCGCAGCGTGCTCCGGGTCTTGTCGTCGGGCAGCGGGATGGGCGGGGGCGCCGGGCCGTTGTAGACCGCGCCCACCACCAGGGGCCGGTCCGGATCGCCTTCCAGGAAGCGGACCAGCACCTCCTGGCCGACGCGGGGGACGAAGCTGGCGCCCCAGCCGACGCCGGCCCAGGCCTGGGAGAGGCGGATCCAGCAGGAGGCCTTGTCGTCCTTCGGCCCCTCGCGGTCCCAGTGGAAGCGCACCTTGACCCGGCCGTGCGCGTCGGGGTGGATCTCCTCCCCGCCCGGCCCGACCACCGTGGCCGTCTCCAGCCGGGCGGAGGGGCGGGGCGTGCGCCGGGAGGGGCGGACCGGCAGCGAGGCCTCCAGCGCCTCGAAGCTGCAGCGGTAGTCGTGGCTGCCGGCGCTGCCGCCGGCGCCCCGGGCCTGCTCGGCCTCGTGCCGGACCGCCACCACGTGCAGCTTCTGGTTCATGGCCGCGTCGGGGTGCTCCACCACCTCGAAGGCCGCGCCGGGGAGGAGGCGCACGCAGTTCGTCCGGCCGGCCACGGTGGCGGCGGGGCGCCGGACGTCCTCCAGCCGGATCTTGGCGAGCCGGGTGCCCGCCGCGGGCTGCCCGAAGCCGCCCGGGTACTCGGCCCGCTCCAGCCCGGCGGGCGCTCCCCCGGCCTGGGCCACGCCCTGGAGCGTCAGGGCCGGCCGGAGGAAGTCGTAGTCCTGGAGCAGGACCTTCCCGGAGCGGACGCGGCGGGCCACCTCCAGGGCCTCGACGTGCTCGTCGTCGTCGACGCTCCCGGCCCGCGCCGTCACCCGGTAGCGCAGCTCGGCGTCGCCGGCGACGGGGACGAAGCGGTCGGGGGCGTCGGCCAGCACCAGGACGTGGCCCTCGGCGGAGTGCTCGAAGAACCAGAAGATGCCCTCCTCCTCCAGGAGACGGGAGACGAAGGCCAGGTCGCTCTCGCGGTACTGCAGGACCATCTCCCGCTTGGCGTGGCTGCCGGCGAGGTCGATCCGGTGCTCGACGCCTCCCTCCTTCAGCACCTTCTCCACGATCTCGGGGAGGGAGAGGGACTGGAAGACGCGGCTGCGCCGCACGTGCTCCAGCCGCCGCACCGCGGGCACCAGCCGGGCCCGGTACCAGGCGCGCCCCGCCCCCAGGCCGGCCAGCTCCACGCTCCAGGCGACGGCGTGCACCAGCCGCTCGGCGCCGCCCGCCCCCCGCAGCGTGACCAGGGCCTCGGCGCCGAGGAGGTCGGCCAGCTCCAGGGACTCGCCGCCGCGGGCGTGGAACTCGACGTCGAAGGCGTAGGGAGCGGAGAGCTCCTCCCGGCCGGTGAGCCGGGTGACGGCCAGGTCGCCCTCGGCGTGGGCGCCGAGGCGGAGCTCCCGGGTGGCCTCCGCCGCCTGCGCCATGCCGATCCGCCTAGTTCTCCGAGATCTTCGAGCCCTTCAGGACGATGTCGCCGCTGGCCTTCACCTCGATCTTCGCGCCCTTGATGACCACGTCGCCGTTCTTCTTGGCCTCGATGGTGGCCGAGCCCACCTTGACGAGGAACTTCTCCTCGGCGGAGAGCACGATCTCCTTGGCCTTCACCGTGTGCTTCTTCTTGGCCTCCTGGCTCAGGGCGCCGTCCACGTTCAGCGTGTAGTCCTTGGTGACCTTCAGCGTCCGCCCCTTGTCCACCGTCTCGGAGAGGTCGCCGCCCACCGACATCGTCCGGGTCCCGGCGATGGTCTCGCTCTTCGTGCCGCCCACCACCTCCACCTTGGCGCCGGCCACCTCCTCCGACTTCAGGCCCCCCACCGCCTCGTTCATGGCGCCGCCCACGGTGACGGCGTAGGCACCGCCCACGGTGAGGGCCTTGGCCAGGGCCACGGTCTCCGCCGAGGCCGCCCCCACCGTCACCGCCCGGGCCCCGCCCACGGAGATGGTCTGGCTGCCGGCCACGGTCTCGGTGTGGCTGCCGCCGACGGTCGTGCCCCGGTTGCCGGCCACGGTGAGCGACTGGCTGCCACCCACGGTGGTGCCGTCGTCCTTCCGGACCTCGAGGGTCTGGTTGCCGCCGACCGTGCGCTTCCGCTCCCCGTCCACCACCAGCGTCTCGTTGCCCCCCACGTGCTGGGCCTTGTTGTTGAGGACCTCGACGTTCAGGTCCTTCTGCGCGTGGAGGAAGAGCTCCTCGGCGTCCTTGCGGTCCTCGAAGCGCAGCTCGTTGAAGCCGTCGCTGCCCGGGCTGGAGGCCGAGCGCAGCGTGCTCCGGGTCTTGTCGCCGGGCAGCGAGACCGGCGGGGGGTTCATCCCGTTGTAGACCGACCCGGTGACCAGCGGCCGGTCCGGGTCCCCCTCCAGGAAGTCCACCACCACCTCCTGGCCGATGCGCGGCAGGTAGAGCGCGCCCCAGCCCGGTCCGGCCCAGGCCTGGGCCACCCGGATCCAGCAGGAGGACTTGTCGTCCTTCCGTCCCTCGCGGTCCCAGTGGAACTGGACCTTGATGCGGCCGTGCGCGTCGGTGTGGATCTCCTCGCCGGACGGCCCCACCACCACCGCCGTCTGGGGCCCGGGGATCACCGGCCGCGGGGTGCGCCGCTCGGGCCGGAAGGGCACCTCCTCCTTCACGCAGGACAGGTCGGCGCGGTAGCTCCCGGTCGCGCCGGACTGCGAGGTCAGCACCTCGGGCTGCTTGCCCCGCTGGCGCACCGCGGTGAGCAGGTACTTCCCGTCCACGCCGGCCACCGGGTGCTCGGCCACCTCCAGGACGTGCCCGGGGACCAGCCGCCGGCAGGTGCCGCCGCCGCTGGCGGTGGCGGCTCGCACCCGCTCCGCCTCCAGGCGGATCTTCGCCAGGCTCTTCCCGGCCGCCCCCTCGTCGTAGCCGCCCGGGTACTCGTACACCTCCAGCGCGGCGTCGCCGTCGCCGGAGGCCTGGGCGGTGAGGTCCACCGTCGGCCGCAGGAAGTTGTAGTCGCGCAGCGCCACCTTGCCGGGCCGCACCTCCAGGCGCGGGGCGAAGGCGTCGAGCCGCTCGCCGGCGTCCATGCCGCCCGCCTGGCGGAAGGGGAGGCGGGCCTCGCCGGGGACGGGCTGGGTCGCGGAGCGCGAGTCCCCGAGGACCATCACGCTGCGCTCCTGCTCGTGCTCGAAGTAGTAGAAGACGCCCTCCTCCTCGAGGAGCCGCTGGACGAAGTCCAGGCTGGACTCGCCGTACTGCACGCAGTACTCGCGGGTCCGGTAGCCGGCCGACAGCGAGGCGCGGTGATCCACCCGCCCCTCGTCCAGGACCTTCTGGACGATCTGCGGGGCGGTCAGGCCCTGGAAGATGCGGTTCTTGCGGGCGTGCTCGAGGAGCGCCAGGGCCGGCACCACGCGGAGCCGGAGCCGGCGCCGGAGGCTGCCGTGCCCCTCCTCCCAGGCCTGCACGTCGGCGATCACCCCCGACAGGTAGCGGGTCGAGCCGTCGGCGAGGTGGGTCCAGAGGGAGGCCTTCTCGCCCACCAGGGAGGAGGGATCCACCTCGAGGTCGTCCCGCGGCACCACGGTGACGAGGAGGGTGAAGGGGCGCGAGATCTCCTCCTCGGTCTCGAACTCCAGGACGCGGAGGTCGTCGGCGGGGAAGGAGGGCGTCTCGAGCTCGAACTCCAGCGGCTGGGGCGGGGCCATGGGCGCTCCGGGATCCGACTCGGATCACCGAGGATAGCATCACGCCCGCGGATCGGCCGGCTGTGAGGACCGTCACGCCCCGTGCCGGGCGCGTGCCGGAGGGCCCAAGAGGGGATGCCCGGCCGCCTCCGGCCGTCAGGCCGGCGCCAGCGCCGCGCGCCCCAGCCCGTCGCGCACGAAGCCCATCACCGTGGCCCGGACCGCCTCCGGGCTCCGGCCGCAGGCCTCGGCGAAGAGCGCCTCCCCCTCCGCCACCGACCCGGCGACGGCGAGCGCCTCGATCAGCGCCTCGCCGGCCTCGGAGAGCTCGAAGTCCCGGGGGAGCGCCTTCTCCGCGAAGCGCAGGGCGCGGGTGGGCGGGGTGTCGGCGTCGAGGCGCCGGGTCACCGCGAGGCGGGCCCCGGGGGCGGGGCGGACCGCCGCGGCGCGCAGCGCCTCCTCCGGCCCGGCCACCAGCGCCAGCCCGGCGAGCCAGCGCGCGAGGCCGGCGGCGTCCACGCCGTCGAAGTGGCCCACCTGCAGCTCGGTCTCGAAGCCGGCCGCGCCCGCCGCCGGCCGCTCCAGCACCGCCAGGGCCCGGACGAAGCCGGCCGGGGCGACGCTCTCGATGTGCTCGCGGTAGCGCAGCACCGCCTCGGCGTAGCGCGGGCCGATGGAGGGGTCCTCCAGCGTGGCGTAGGCCATGGCCGAGAGCTCGCTGCTCGGGCCGGCGCCGGTGAGCACCGCCAGGCTCACCCGGGCGCCGCCCAGGGCCCGGCGCAGCCGCCGGTGGACCGGCTCGGCGCCCTTGGGGAGGTCGAAGAAGAGCGCGGCCCGCCCGCCCTCGGCCAGCGCCTCGGGGAAGGCGGAGGCGAAGCGCATCGCCAGCTCGTCGCCGCGCGACCCGCCGTGCAGGTAGGTGGTGGGCGCGAGCCCCGGCGGCGCCACGACGTACGGGGGCTGCGAGAGCAGCAGGTCGAAGCGCTCGCCGCGCACCGGCGCGAGCAGGTCCCCGGCCCGGAACTCGGCGGCGACCCCGTTCAACCGGGCGTTGACGCGCGCCAGGGCCACCGCCCGCTCCGAGAGGTCGACGCCCACGGCGCGGCGGGCCCCGCGGGCCGCGGCCAGCAGCGCCAGGGTCCCGGCCCCGCAGCCGACGTCGAGCACGGCGCCGGGAGAGGCCGGGAGCAGGCGCGCCAGCGCCACGGTGGTGATGCCCGGCCCCATGGCCGTCTCCGGGCCGCCCTCGAACGGATCGTGGAGGAAGAGGAGCCCCTGGAGCGGCGTCAGCCGGAAGCGGGAGACCACTCCCCCGTCCGCGTCGGCGAGGAGGCCCGCCCCGAGCAGCGCCGAGAGCAGGTCCGGCCCGAGCAGCGCCGAGGCGGCCCGGCGGTCGAGCCGTCCGGCGTGGAGGAAGAGCAGGGTGGCGAGGGCGGCGGGCGTCCCGACCTTGCGCAGCCGCCAGGCGATGACCGGCCGCCGCACCGCGTCGATCATCCCGTAGGCGAGGGACTCGGCCTCGTCGGCGATCTCGTCGCCGTACCCGGCGCGCCGGAGCGCCTCCCGCAGCTCCCGGAGGACGTCGTCCGGCAGCGCCTCCACCGGCCCGGCGGGCGGCAGCGCCTGTCGATCCGGACCCGCTCCCTCGGTGTCGCGCGTCGGCATACCCCTCTTTCCGGCCCGAGCGTACCCCGGTCGCGCTTCACGCGCGCCCGGTGGCCCCTGTTATAGTCCCCGGGGCGCATGGCCATCTGCGGGAAATGCCATCGAGAGGCGCCGGACGGCGCGCTCTTCTGTTCCTTCTGCGGGACCACCATCCGCCCGGCCACCGCCGAGGGCGAGGCGGCCGATCCGCTCATCGGCCAGACCATCAGCGGCAAGTACTTCGTCCACCAGCTCCTCGGGCGGGGCGGCATGGGCGAGGTCTACAAGGCCACGCACCTCACGCTGGACCGGCCGGTGGTGCTGAAGCTCCTGAAGAAGTCCTTCCTGAGCGATCCCTCCATCGTCCAGCGCTTCCACCGCGAGGCCCGCGCCGCCTCCCGCCTGAACCACCCCAACTCCATCACCATCATCGACTTCGGCCAGACGGAGGACGGCACCCTCTTCATGGCCATGGAGTACCTCTCCGGGCGGAGCCTCTCGCGGGTCATCGCCGAGGACCAGCCCATCCCGGAGACCCGGGTGGTCCACATCGCCTCGCAGATCCTGGCGGCGCTGGCGGAGGCCCACGCCCTGGGGATCATCCACCGCGACCTGAAGCCCGAGAACGTCATGCTGGAGTCGCGGCGCGACGAGTCCGACTTCGTGAAGGTGCTGGACTTCGGCATCGCCAAGCTCAACGAGCCGGGGGACGGCGCCGGGCGGCTCACCCAGGCCGGCATCGTCTGCGGCACCCCCGGCTACATGAGCCCGGAGCAGGTGCGGGGCGACGAGCTGGACGCCCGCAGCGACCTCTACTCGGTGGGCATCATCCTCTACGAGATGCTCACCGGCCGGCTCCCCTTCGACGCCGACACGCCCATGGGGCTGGTCACCAAGCACCTGGTGGAGGCGCCGCCGCCCCTCGGCGTGCGCAAGCCGGGGCTGCACGTCTCGCCGGGGCTCGAGGGGCTGGTGCTCCGCTGCCTGGCGAAGGACCGCACCGAGCGGCCGACCACCGCCGAGGAGATGCGGGCCGCGCTCCTCGCCTGGGTGGCCCAGGGGGAGCACGCCGTCCGGCCCACCCCGGCCCCGGCGCCTTCGCGCACGGTGCTCATCGACGCGGCGGCGGTGGCGCCGGAGCCGCCGCGCGGCGAGACCGGCAGCGTCAAGGTGTGGCGGGCGCCGACCGGGGCGACCTCGGTGCCGCCGAGCCCCACCCGCGGCGCCTCTCCCCCGACGCCGGCCCCGCAGCCCCAGGCGCCGCGCACGCCCGCGCCCTTCCAGGCGCCGCGGACCCCGCCGCCCACCACGGTGATGCCCACCCCGCCGCCCTCGGCGTCGATGCCGGTCACGCCGGCAGGCGGGGGGACGGTGGTGATGGCGCCGCCCCCGGGGCCGGCCGCCCGCGCCCCGGTGCGGCCCACGCCGCCGCCGGCCACGGTGATGCCCACGCCGCCGCCTTCGGCGGCCGTGCCGCCGCCGACGACGATGATGCCGACGCCGGCGCCGGTCCGGGCGCCGCCCCACCCGTCCCCGGCAGCCCCCCGCCCCTCCACCGGGCCGCGGCCGGCCCAGCGGACGCCGGCCCACGGCAAGGCCGCCGCCCCGGTCCCCCGCCACGAGATGGACGAGGTGGAGGACGAGGCGCCGCCGCCCGCCGCCCCGCCGGCGAAGAGCAAGCTCCCGATCGTCGCCGGGGCGGGAGCCGGCGCCGTCGTGATCGTCGCCCTGGTGGCCTGGGGCCTGATGAAGAAGCCGGCCGAGCCGGCCCCCGCGCAGAAGCCCGCGCCCGTGGCCACGGCGCCGGCCCCTGCGCCCGCTCCGCCCGCCGCGCAGCCGGCGCCCCTCGCGCCAGCCCCGAAGGAGCCCGCGGCCACGCCGGTCGCGACCAGGCAGGAGCCCGCCCCCGCGGAGCCGGCCCGGCAGCTCCCCCGGGAGGAGCCGCGGCCCGCGCCGCCCCGCGAGGAGCCGGCGCGCCGGCCCGCCCCCCGCGTCGCCACCGCCACCCCGGTGCGCAAGGCGGCGAGCAAGGGCATCCGGGCGGTCCGCGCGGCGATCAACAGCATCGCCACGCCGCCGCCGGCCAGCGGCGACGGCGTGCTCACCGTCACCGCGACGCCGTGGGCCAACGTCTTCGTGGACGGCTCGGCGCTGGGCGAGACGCCCAAGGAGCTGCTGCTGGGCTCCGGCACCTACCGGGTGCGCGCCGTCCACCCGACGATGGGGACGCGCGAGGAGACGGTGACCATCCAGGCCGGCAAGCGCCGGGTCCTGAACGTCACCTTCGCGAACTGACGAGGCGGGGGCCGCCGGGGTGCGCGGCCCTCGCGCCCGCTCCGGGTTCAGCGCGCTAGAACCGGAACGGCCCGACCTCGCCGGTCTGCCTGTAGCTCAGGTAGCCGAGGATCCCCGTGGCCACCACGCAGACCCCGGCGCCGATCCCGGCGGTGCTCGCCGTCGACAGGTAGGAGTTCCCGTCGCTCACCACCTTGTTGTACTGCGCGGTGGTGCTGCCCGGCTTGAGCACGCCGCCGCTGAGCATGTCCTTGGCCTTGCTGAACTGGTCGGAGGCCTGCTTCGACTCGTAGAGGGCGAAGCCGCCGAGCCCCACGGCCAGGACGCCGGTGACCACCGGGCTCCACTTGAGCAGGCCCGAGGGCTTCGAGGCCTGCGGGCCGGCGGCGGTCTGCACCACCGGGCCGGACGGCGCCGCCGAGGGGTGGAGGTCCAGCTTCTTCGGGGCCTCGGCCGCGCCCGGGGGCGGCGGCAGCGGCACCGGCGCGGCGGCGACCAGCGCCGAGGCCTGGCCGGTCATGAGGAAGGTGGCGAGCGCGGTGAGGCCGCCCGACGGGGGGACCTTCCCGGCGAGGCGCAGCCGCCCCTCGCGCTGCATCTGCCCCTTGCGCACGTCGAAGAGCGTCGCCTGCAGGTAGGTGATGTCCCCGTCGTGCGGCAGCGAGGTCACCACCACGCGGTCGAGCCCCAGCCAGGCGGCCGCGGTGATGATCTTGCGGGCGCGATCGGTCTGGGGGAGCGCCAGGCCCGGGCCGGCGTTGGGACGGAAGGACTCGGCCAGGGCGAAGTCGAGGGTCACCACCTGGTCGGCCTCGGAGAGGTCGGTCTGGACCGCGGGGGCGCTGAGCTCGCCGGCGCGCCCGGACACGCGGTAGCGGCCCGGCGCCAGGCTCACCGTCACCGGCGCGGTGCCGACGTCGCGGCCGTCCACGAAGACCTTGGCCCCCTTCTGCGAGCTGTTCACGGTGAGCCGCCGCTTGGAGGCCGCCGCGGTCTGCGCCTTCAGCTCGTCCACCTGCTTGGCGAAGCTGGGCGGGTACTGGTTGGGGTCCACCTTCACGTCCGGCGAGGCGCGCACCAGCCGCCCCAGCAGCGCGTCGGCCTCGGCGCGGCGGCCCACCGTCTGCTCGGCGCGGGCCAGCCGCAGCACCGCGCGGGTCCACTGGGAGTGGGCCTCGGGCCCGTCGGGGAGCCGCTCCAGGTCGTCGATCACCGCGCGCAGCGTCCGGATCGAGCCCTCGTAGTCGCCGGCCTGGTAGGTGGCGAGCGCGCCGGCGAAGGCCCGGTCCAGCTCCGACAGCGAGGCGCTGGAGGTCTGGCCCATCATCCGCGAGCGCAGCTCGCTGGCCTCGACCACGCCGCCGGTGCGCTCGGAGAGCACGGCGCGGAACTGCGAGGTCAGCTCGGCGAGGTCGGTGCCGGGCCCCGGCGCGTCCTGCACCGCGATCACCCCCAGTGAATCGGTGGCGGCCAGGGCGGCGGTGGCGAATCCAGCGGCGACGGCGGCGAGCGCGGTTCGAGCGGATCGGAGGGCCATAGTCGAAAAAGGCTAGCAGGTCGGGGAGTCGCGTGTGTAGTCCCACAGGGAGGTGGCCGTTGCCGGGGCGTGCAAAGCGTGGCATGGAATAACCATGCGCTGTGACCGACAGTTTCCATGGGTCGCGGGCGCCGCCGTCGCGCTGCTCGCCCTGAATGGGTGTGGCCTCTTCGGCGGCGGCGGAGAGAAGGCGCCGGCGCCGGTGGACGTCACCGTCACCGCCGGCGCCCGCCTGAACCCCGACGACGCCGGGCAGTCACTTCCGACGGTGATCCGCATCTACCAGCTCAAGTCGGCCTCGCGCGCCGAGGGCGCCCAGTTCGAGGACCTGTACCGGCGGGACAAGGAGGTCCTGGGGGACGACCTCCTCCAGGTGGACGAGGTGGTGCTGTCGCCCGGGGAGACGGTCCGGAAGACCGTCCCGGGGGACAAGGGAGCGCGGGCGGTGATGGTGGTGGGCGTCTTCCGGAGGCCCGCGGGCAACGGCTGGCGGTACATCGCCGAGCTGCCCCCGGGGAAGTCCGCCCCGATCCAGCTCCGCGCCGAAGACTATCGCATCGAGCGCCGCTGAGCGGCGCTCGGCGGGGTGGCCGTCCCGCCGGAGAGGGAGCCTCGATGAAAGCGCCGCGGCGCCCGGTCTGGTCCGAGGGGATGCTGCTCTCCCCGCAGCACCTGCAGGCCCTCGATCGCTACCACGAGTCGCTCCTCGCCACCCGGGTGGGGGGGGTGGCCCCCCAGGACTGGGGAGTGATCGCGGCCGCGGTGGACGCGGCGGCCCTCGCCGCCGGCCAGTTCCGGCTGCTCTCCGTCTCCGCCGTCCTTCCCGACGGCCTCCCGGTGGCCTTCGAGGAAGGGGACGCGGAGGCCCCGCCGCCCCGCCCCATCGCCGACCATTTCCCCGCCGCGGCCCGGAGCCTCGACGTCTTCCTGGCGGTGCCTCGGGAGCGCGACGGGGTCCCCTCCTTCGCCGACGAGGCCGGCGCCGCCCGCATCCGCTTCGCGGTGGCCAGCCGCCCGCTGGAGGACGCCACCGCCCCGGGGCAGCAGCTCCCGGTCCCGATGGGGCGTCCCAACGCCGTGATCCTCTTCGGCGGCGAGGCCCGCGAGGACTTCGAGTCCCTGAAGATCGCCGAGGTGGTGCGCAGCCCCGCCGGCCAGCCGGTCCTGGCCGAGAGCTACCTGCCTCCCTGCCTGCGGGCCGGCGCGGCCCCCTGGCTCATGGCGGCGCTGCGCGACGTCCAGACCCGCATCCTCTCCAAGCAGCGCGACCTGACCGCCGGGACCCGGCGCGGCCCGGAAATGACCGGGACGGAGCTGGCGCGGCTGCTGCAGCTCCTCGTGCTCTCCGCCCACGCGCCGGTGGTGGCCCACCTCGCCGAGACCGGCGACGCCCCGCCCCGGCAGGTCTACCTCGAGCTGGCCGCGCTGGCGGGGCAGCTGGCGGCCCTCTCCGGCGACGCCGACCCGGCGGCGGTGCCCAAGTTCGCGTACGCCGACCTGCGCTCCACCTTCGAGCCGCTGGTCGCGCGGCTGCAGCACCTGCTCGGCGGGCTGGCCGCCGCCCAGCACGTGGCGGTGCCGCTGGAGAAGCGGGCCGGCGGGCTCCACCTGGGCCGGCTCACCGACGAGGTGGTGCTGCGCTCCCCGCTCTACCTGGCGGTGCAGAGCGACCTGCCGGAGCAGCAGGTGGCCGAGGCCATCCCCCGCCTGTGCAAGATCGCCTCGACCGCGGAGATCCAGGGGCTCATCCAGGCGGCCGCGCCCGGGATGGTGCTCCAGTGGCTCTCGCGCCCGCCGCCGCAGCTCGCGCCGCGGGCCGGGGTGGCCTACTTCTCCATCGCCACCGGCGACCGCTTCTGGCAGGGGGTGCTGGCCAACCGGGCCATCGCCATCTACGTGCCGCCGCCCTTCGAGCCGGCCCGCACCGGCCTGGAGCTGCTGGCCGTCCCGGCGGCCGGCTCGGCGCCGGCGCCGGGGCGCGCCCCCGAGGTGAAGCGGCTGTAGCGGCTCGATCGACGGGAGTCCCGCATGGACCGGGTGAACGAGGTCACGGTGGACTGCTTCAACGCCGTGGCGCAGCTGCGGCGGCTCGACGACGCCTCGCTGCCGCCGGCCGACGCCCTGCAGCGCCGCCTGCGCGGCTTCGTGGACGCGCTGTTCCAGAAGGGGCAGCAGGCCGGCTTCAGCCGCGAGGACGTGAACGACATGGCCTACGCGGTGGTGGCCCTGGCCGACGAGGTGGCGCTCTCCCGCTCCGAGGAGCTGCGCCAGGCCTGGGCCGGCCACGAGCTGCAGATGCACTACTTCAAGGAGAACGTCGCCGGCGAGGCCTTCTTCACCCGCCTGGAGACGGTGCGGCGCGACCCCCGCCGCGCCGAGGTGCTGCGGGTCTTCTACCTGGCGCTGCTCTTCGGCTTCCAGGGCCGCTACCGCGTCCGGGGCGGCGAGATCGAGCTCATGAACCTGGTCGAGGAGCTGGAGCGCGACGTGGCCCGGGGGCGGGGCCGCGACGTGGAGACGCTCTCCCCCGAGGGGGAGCCGCCCGACCGCTCCCGCGGCGGCGGCGGGCGCGGCGGCCCGCTCCTCTGGATCGGCGCCGGCGCGGCGCTGGCCCTGGTGCTGCTCTGGGTCGGGCTGCGCGTCTGGGTCGGCTCCAGCGCCGGCTCGGTCGTCGCCCGCATCGCCGCCGCCCACCTTCCCTGACCGCCACCTCCCATGGCCCTCGCCATCCTCTCCGCCGTCTTCGTCGCCCTGGTCTGGGGCGTGGTGCTGTTCCTCAAGCTCCCCCTCTGGATCGCCGCCGCCGCCACCGCGGCGGTGGCGCTCGCCTGGGCGGCGGTGCTGGTGGTGCGCCGCCTCCGGGCCCGCCGCGCCGCCGGGGAGATCGAGAAGGCCCTGGGCAGCCAGGCCGCGGCCCACGCCGGCGGGGCCCGCCCCGACCAGCAGGCCGAGATCGCCCAGATGCAGGCCGAGTTCGGCAAGGCGGTGGCGGCCCTCAAGGGCTCGCGCCTGGCGCGCGGCGGCAAGGACGCCCTGGCGGTCCTGCCCTGGTACATGATCATCGGGCCGCCCGGCGCCGGGAAGAGCACCGCCCTGCGGGCCAGCGGCCTGAAGTTCCCCTACCTCACCGCCCGGGGCGGCGTGCGCGGCGTGGGCGGCACCCGCAACTGCGAGTGGTGGCTCACCAACGAGGCGGTGCTGCTCGACACCGCCGGGCGCTACGCCACCGAGGACGAGGACCGGGAGGAGTGGCTCTCCTTCCTCGACACCCTGCGCAGGGCCCGGCCCCGCAAGCCGGTGAACGGCCTGCTGGTGGCCGTCTCCATCGCCGACGTCGGGGCCGAGACCGAGGAGGCGGCCGCCGACCTCGGCAAGCTGATGCGGGAGCGGGTGGACGAGGTGCTGGCCCGCCTGCAGCTGGTGCTGCCGGTCTACCTGCTCTTCACCAAGTGCGACCTGATGCCGGGCTTCGTCGAGTCCTTCGCCGACCTGCGCAAGAACGAGCGCGGCCAGGTGTGGGGCTTCACCCTCTCGCTCGCCGAGGACCGGGAGAAGGGCGAGGTCTTCCGCGAGAAGTTCGACGAGCTGCTGGGCGTGCTCGAGGCCCGCGCCCTGAAGCGCATGGGCGAGGAGCGGGTGCTCGCCGCCCGGGAGCTGATCCACGAGCTGCCGCAGCAGCTCGACGCGGTGAAGGGGAGCCTCGCCGCCTTCGTGGAGGCCCTCTTCACCGAGAACGTCTACCAGGACACCCCCATCCTGCGCGGCGTCTACCTCACCAGCGGCACGCAGGAGGGGCGGACCATCGACCGGGTGATGGCCTCGATGGCCGAGGCCTTCGGGGTGCGGCCCCAGGTGTCGGCGCCCGAGCCGGTGCTGGAGGCGAAGAGCTACTTCCTCCGCGACGTCTTCTCCAAGGTCATCTTCCCCGACCGCGACGTCGCCGTCCGCAGCGCCAAGGCGCTCAAGGCCGACGTGGTGCGGCGCGGGGTGGTGGCCGGCGCGGTGGCGGCGGCGCTGCTGCTGGTCGGCTTCTTCCCGGTCCGCTCCTTCCTCCTGAACCGCGAGCTGGTGCTCTCCACCGGCGACATCGTCGACGCCGTGGCCGGGAGCCTGAAGGCGCCGGCCGGCGGGGCGCCGCCGCTCGCCAAGCTGGAGCCGCTGCGGGCCCGGCTGGCGGAGCTGGTGACCCACCAGGAGCAGGGGCCGCCGCTCTCGATGCGCTTCGGGATGTACCGGGGGAACGAGCTGCTCCCGCACGTCCGCAAGCTGTACGCCTCGGCGGTGCGCCGCCTGCTCATCGACCCGGTGTTCCGGCAGGACGTGGAGGAGATGGACGCCTTCCGGCAGCGGTACGAGGCGAGCGCCGCGCCGCCCGCCGCCGCCGAGTACGCCCGCTTCTACGACAAGCTGAAGATGCACCTGCTGCTCACCGCGCCCCGGACCGCCGGGGAGCCGGAGCTGGGCGAGGCCGAGCAGCTCTTCGTGGGCAAGCAGGTGGCCGAGCGCTGGACGCGCCGCTGGACCGCCGCCAGCGACCCGGCGGCGGGCGACCTGCTCGCGGCCAACGCCGCCCTCTACGTGCGGCTGCTGGGCTCCGACAAGACCCTGGCGCTGCCGCGCTACGAGGACCTGGTGGTGCGGGTGCGGCGGGTGCTGTCGCGGGTGTCGATGGCCTCGCTGGCGCTGGAGAAGCTCCTCGCCGAGGCCGACGGCAAGGGCTGGGAGGTGACCCTGGACGGCGTCCTGGGCGGCCCGCTCTCCTCGCTGAAGGACGCCGCCCGGGTGCGCGGCGCCTTCACCCGCACCGGCTACGACGACCTGATGAAGGCGCGGCTCGAGGACCCGTCCAAGGTGCTCGAGGCCTGGGTCCTGGCGCCGGCCGGGAAGGACGGCGAGGCCCAGCTGGCCCGCGAGGCCGAGCGGATGCGCAGCCTCTACTTCTCGCGCTACATCGACGAGTGGCGGCGCTTCGTCGACGGCGTCGAGGTGGTGCGCGGCGGCGGCAGCTCGCAGGCGCTGCTCCTGCTCCAGGACCTCACCCGGGGCGAGCCCTCCCCCTACGCCCGGCTCTTCCGCGCCGTGGCCTACAACACCCGCATCGCCGGCGCGCTGGCCAAGGCCGGCGAGGGGGTGGTGGAGCGGCTCCGCAAGACCCTCGGCGCCACGCCGGCGGGCCAGGCGGCCGGGGCGGCGGTGGCGGCGCGGCGCGACGACCGGGGCGAGCGGATCCTCGGGCCGCTCGACGTGGAGCGCGCCTTCGCCGGCTTCGTCGCCTTCGGCTACGCGCCCGAGGCCTCCCCGGCGGCGGGCGGCGGCGGGGCCCCGGCCCAGAAGAACCTGCCCATCGACGTCTGGCTCGAGCAGATCGTCTTCGTCCGCGACGCCCTGCAGACCGCCACCGAGGGCAGCGACCCCGGGCCGCTGCTCGGCAAGATGCAGGCGGCCCGCACCCGCATCCGCTCGCTCATCGACACCCAGGAGATCGGCTGGCGTCCCCAGCTCGAGAAGCTGCTCTGGCCGCCGGTGGAGGTCGCCTCCTCCAGCTCGGCGCGCGAGGCCGCCGCCGGCGCCACCCAGAAGTGGTGCGCCCAGGTCTACACCCCGTTCAAGCGCACCCTGGCCGGCCGCTACCCCTTCAACCGCGACGGCGACGACGCCGCCATCGCCGACCTCGGCGAGTTCTTCCGCCCCGGCGGCGGGCTGCTCTGGGGCTTCTACGCCGAGGCGCTGCGCAGCGACATCCAGCGGGCCGGCGACGGCTTCCAGTTCGCCCGCCAGCTGGGGGGCCGCAGCGGCTTCCGCGGCGAGCTGCTCGGCTTCCTGCGCAAGGCCCAGGAGATCACCACCGTCCTCTTCCCGGCCAACGCCGCCGACCCGACCGTGCCCTTCTCGGTGCGCATCCGGCCCACCCCCAAGGTGGCGGCGGTGTTCCTCGACGTCGACGGGCAGCGCTTCGAGTACTACAACGGCCCCGAGGAGTGGCGGCGGATGACCTGGCCGGGCGGGCAGGGCAAGTCGCCGGGGGCGATGATCCGGGTGCGGGCCGCCAACGGCCGCGAGGAGACGCTCCAGCAGGACGGCGAGTGGGGCCTGTTCCGCCTGCTCGACGCCGGCCAGCTCAAGGGCGCGCCGGCCGGGCGCGACTTCTCGATGAGCTTCTCCTTCCCGTCGCTGGGGGTGTCGGTGGTGGTGGACTTCCGGCCGGCCCGCAGCGAGGCGCCCTTCTTCGGCATCTCGCGGTCGAGCAAGCCGCGGCTGCTGGCCCCGTTCCGCAGCGGCTTCGTCGTCCCCTCCGCCATCGGCAAGAGCGGGCCGGGCTGCAACTGACCATGCTCCCCGAGGGCGCCACCGGCTGGTTCGGCAAGCTCCCGGCGCAGGGCGACTTCCTGCGGGGCGGGATGGCCGACCCGCTGGTGCAGCGCTTCGCCGGCTGGCTGGAGGAGGCCTCGGAGGCGTGCCACCGCGCCGGGGCCCGGCCCGCCGCCGGCGTGCGCTTCGCCTGGCGGCCGGCGGGCGAGGCGCGCCTCCTCGTCGGGACGCTCCGGGACAGCGTGGACAAGGTGGGCCGCCTCTTCCCGCTGGCGATCTTCGCGCCCGCGGGCGGTGCCGGACTGGCGGCCGGGTTCCCGGGCCTGCCGTCCGCCTGGAGCGGCTTCCTCGGGGCGGCCGAGGCGCTGCTCGCCGAGGCGCCGGCGCTCGACGCCGCCGGCTTCGCCGCCCGGGCCCAGGCGCTGCCGCTCCCCGGGGCGCGCGAGGCGGCCGCCGCCGGACCGCCGGGCGACGGCGATCCGGCCGCGCCGGTGCTGGCCCGGCTCTTCGGCGACCCCGCCGCCGGCGGCCACCTCTACGCCTTCCACACCTTCCGCTTCGCCTGCGGGAAGCACCGCGGCCGGGAGCCGGTCCGCGCCGAGGTGCTGCTCGACTGCCCGGTGGAGGGTCCGGCCGACGTCTGGCTCTGGCTGGAGGCGGCCGGCCGCACCCTGGCCTGGCCGGCGCCGCCGCCGTTCCTGTGGCGCGAGGGGCCGGGCCCGCGCCTCTGCCTCTCGCTGGGCGCCCCGCCCGGCGCGGCGCTGCTGGCGCTGTGCGACCCGCCCCGCGACCACCCGAAGATCTGGCCGCTGCGGACCACGCGGGCCGCCGCCGTCGAGTCGGCCCGCAAGGCGCTGGGCCCGGCCGCCGCCGCCCTCGACCGGGCCGGCGCCACGGTGGGCGAGCTCATCGCCACCCTCTCCCGGTGAGGTGCCCGACGTGCCCGTGACCTACGAAGCGCTGCGCGACCGCGTCAAGGCCTGGACGGCGCCCATCCCCGGCGCCTCGCCGGCCGGCTCCCCCGCCAAGTTCGACCCCGACTACCAGCTGGTGGCCAACGAGGTGGGCAAGCTCGACACCCCGGCGGGCGGCGCGGTGAACTGGAAGGCGGCCCTGGAGAAGTCGGGCGTGCTCCTCGGCGGCAAGTCCAAGGACCTGGTGATCGCCGCCTACCTGGCGCACGGGCTCCACGTCACCGGCGGCCTCCCCGGCCTCACCACCGGCTGCGTGCTGCTGGTGGAGCTCATGCAGCAGTACTGGGACACGATGTTCCCCGAGGCGAAGCGGCTGCGCGGGCGGGCCAACGCCGTGCAGTGGTTCGTGGAGAAGACCCAGCTGGCGCTGGCCCGGCCGCCGGCGAAGGCCACGCCCGAGGAGGTCGAGGCGCTGGAGGTGGCCGCGGTGCGGCTCGCCGACCGGTCGCGCGAGCGGCTCGCGGAGCTGGCGCCGGCCTTCGGCGCCATCCTCGAGGCGGTGGGCCGGCTCAAGGCGGAGCTGGCGCCGCCCCCGCCGCCGGAGCCGGCGGCCCCCGCCCCGG
>JAKAEO010000035.1 GCA_021818285.1 Myxococcales bacterium | reverse complement strand
CGGCCAGCGCCGCCCCGGCGCGCCCGCGCGTGCCGGCCGGCAGGCGCGCGAGCAGCGCCGAGACCCCGACCGCCGCCGCGGCGAGGACGCCCCACGACGCCAGGTAGACCCGGTGCTCCACCAGCGCGTCGGCGATGGGGACGACGCTGGAGGTCGGCGCGAGGACCAGGAAGAACCAGGCGATCCCGAAGGCCGCCACCCGGGCGCGCGCCGCCCCGGCGCCGTCGCGGGACCGGTAGCGGAGGAAGAGGAGCGCCGCGACCGCCAGCAGGCCGAGGAGCGCCGCGCCGCTCGCGAGCACCGCCGGCTCCGCCAGGCTCCGGGACCAGGGGATGCCCCAGTCCACCGTCTGCCCCGAGGGCCAGAGGAGGAGGCGCAGGTAGGTCGCCACCGCCCGCCACTCGGTGAGGAAGTAGCTCACGCCCGGGCCCATGGGGACGGAGAAGCCGGCGTCGGCGTGCCCCTCGACGCTGCGGAGCAGCCGGATCACCAGGAGCAGGTCGAGCGCCGCGAAGGGCGCGAGCAGGGCCAGCCGGCGGCCCCAGGGCGCGAGGCCGCGCCGGACCGCGGGACCGGGCACCACGGCGGTGAGGAGCAGGTAGGCGGCGGGCATGGTGGCGACGATGACCTTCGCCCCCATGCCGAGGAGGAACACGGCCAGGGCCGCGGCCCAGGCCACGGCGCCCCGCGCGCTCCAGCCGCGCCGCTCGGCCGCGAGCAACAGGAGCAGCGCCGCGAGGTAGAACGCGGAGGCGAGCGCCTCGGAGCGCTGCACCACGTAGCTCACCGCCTCGGTCTGGAGCGGGTGCAGCGCGAAGAGGCCCGCGACGGCGACCGCCAGGCCGGCCCCCTCCCTCGCCCCGGCCAGCCGCAGCACCTCCCGCGTGAAGAGGTAGGCCAGCCCCGCGGCCGCGAGGTGGATGGCCAAGTTGGTGGCGTGGAAGCTCCAGGGGTCGAGGCGGGCGGCGGCGTAGTTCAGCGCGAAGGTGAGGTCGGTCACCGGGCGGCCGCCGCCCTGGAGGAGGGTCGCGAGGACGGTCCGGAGGTAGGCCGCCGGCTGCTTGATGCCCTGGTTCGCGAGGATCGAGGGGAAGTCGTCGAGCTGGAACTCCCCGCGCAGCACCCGGGCGTAGGCCGCCACCGCGAGCGTCACGGGGATCGCGAGGAGCCAGGCGGTCCTCCGCCCCTCACCCCCGAGCGAGTCCGTGGCCGGCGCGTCCCCTCTCCCCGGCCGGGGCCGGGGAGAGGGTCCCCGTTGCTCCCGGATCGAGCCGGGAGAGGGGGCCCGTCGCTTCCGCGTCACGCGCGGCCCCTCAGTGCGCCTGGCCGTCGAACCGCACGGTGGCGCCGCGCTCGATGCGCTCCCGGCCGTCCACCGCGCTGGCGACCAGCCCCCCGGGGAGCACCTGGGTGACGACGATACGCGCCACGGTGGCGCCGTCCGGCCCGAGCACCCGCCCCATCTGGAAGGGCTTCAGCCCCGCCGAGGGGCCGGCGATCGACACCATGTCGCCCATGACGTCGGCGACCTTCAGCGCGGCCGGCGCCGCGGCGGCCGCGCCGGGTCCCGCCCGCGCGCCGCCCGGCGGGGCGATCGCGACCGGGCCCGCCGGAGGCGGGCTCGCGTAGACGAAGGGCACCCGCGCGTAGGCGCCGGTGGCCTCGTCGTAGGAGCCGAGCACCGCCTGCTGGTCGACGCCCGGAGGCAGCAGCACGTCCACGACGCGGGGGTGGGTGTTCCCCGGCGGCCCGCCGCCGAAGGCCCAGGCCTCCGGCAGCGTCCGGACCGGCATGGTGAAGGCGTTGGCCTCGACGGTGCCGCGCAGCCGGTCCAGCACCTCGAAGCTGCGGGCCCAGGAGGCGCCCGAGATCTGGACCGACCAGCCCCAGTCCGGGCGCGGCATGCCCCCCAGCGCCACCGCCGGGACGCGCGCCACCAGGGTCCGGCCGTGCGACTGCACGTCGCGGACGAAGAGCACCCGCCTCGCCGCGTCGCCCAGGGCCTTCCGGGTGATCTCCTCGGCCGGCCCCGGCTGCGGCGTGAGGACCACCGCCGCCTTCCAGGTCCGGCCGCCGGCGAAGGCGACGCGCCGGCCGGGGATGCAGGCGCCGGAGCCCGGCGGTCCCGCCGGGTCGCTGTCCACGTAGACGTCCACGTTCTGGAGCCAGATGCCGTTCTCCAGCGGGATGGCCGTGGAGTTGGCGCGCTGGGCGATCTCGGGGCGGCGGATGGGAGCCCCGAGGGTGACCTCGAGGATCAGGTCGTCCCCGTCGGCGAGCACCGCGAAGCGGCGCAGGTCGAAGTCGCCGTCGGTGAACTCGGAGTCCCCCGGGGGGACGTAGGAGCCGGGGCCGGTGGCGTCGCCGGCGGGGTCGTCGAGGGACAGGAGGAGGCGCGGCTCCGCCGCGCGCGCGAGGGGCGCGGCGAGCAGCAGCGCGGCGAGCCAGGGGGCTCGGAGGGATCCGCTCAGGACGACCGCCGGGGAGGGAGGCCCGGACCGGAGGAGCGCTCCGGCCCGGGCCTCGCGAGGCCGCTTCTAGGGAACCGTGAAGGAGGTGTTGTTGTTGGGCAGGACGCCGATCGTCACCGGGGTCCAGGTGCTGGATCCGCTGGGCTTGATCGCCGCGGTGATGCCGGTGGAGAGGGCCACGCCGCCCGCGTCCTTGTACTCGACGCCGGGGGTGGAGGCGCTGCCGCCGAGCACGAAGATGAACTCGGGCTTGTCGCCGGAGTGGAGCAGGCCCGAGTGGTTGAACGGGTTCCCCGCGCCGGTGTAGGCCGAGAGCTGGAAGGTGTACAGGCCGTCGCCCGCGGTGGCGTCGCCCTTGGTGCCGTTGTCCGCCAGCAGCACGTTGGACCAGGCCCAGGGCGAGCCCTTCACGCGGATGAAGGAGGTGTCCCAGGTCCCGGCCGCCAGGGCGTTCTTGTCGATGATGAGTTGCATGTCGGTGGTGCCGAAGGCCGGGAGCGTCATGCCGGAGGCGGTGATGGGGGCGGTGGCGCCGGACGCGACGTTGAAGCCGCCGTTCGACCCGATCCAGATCCAGCCGTTCCCGTACAGGTCCTGGTAGGTCTTGTCCTGCAGGCCGTACGCGTACGCCTGCGTGCCCGTGACGGGCGGGGTCACGAAGACCGTGACGCCCCACTTGTGATCGCCGGCGACCGCGCCGTCGGGCTCGTGGCCGCCCGCGGTCCACGGACCGTCGTCGTAGAGCGGCGGGTAGCCGCCGCCCCAGGTGGCGTCGTAGGTGATCTTCCGGGTGGTGGTGTCGTAGACGAAGGAGCCCTTCCACTCCAGCGTCCCGGAGGTGAACACCTTGTTGGCGGTGTCGTCCACCGTGAAGTTCACGGCGACGGTGCCGGCCGGCTGCGGGAAGCCGCTGGGGGGCGGTGTGGTGGTGCTGCTGCTGCTGCTGCCGCAAGCCGCGAGCGACGCCGCAGCCAGCGCCGCTCCGAGAATCGCCAGTCGCCTCATGGATTGCTCCTTCCTCGTTGTTCGCGCCCGGATCCCGTCCCGGGCACGCTTGTCACGGACCACAGGGGATGGTGATCGGCCCCACCGACGTCGGCGTGTGCCAGGCCGATCCACAGGCACAGGCGTTGTGCAGCGTGAAGGGCTGCTCGTGGGCCTCGGGACCGCAGCCGTGCAGCGCGGTGGTCCAGCCGATGCTCCCGGTCCCCGAGGTGTTCAGGTTGGAGAAGTCCTTGTTGGTGGCCTCGTCGCCGAAGACGTCGCGCCGGTACACGAAGCCGTCGCCGTTCACGTCCACCACCTCGAGGAGCCGCCCGTTCCCCGGCCACTCCTCGGTGCCGGTCCAGGCGGCGCCGAAGGTGCCCCAGGTGTACTTGTAGCCGAGGCGCAGCAGGTGGCCGGGGCTGCTCCGCGGCACGTCGAAGGTGACGGTCCAGATGCCGTCGCCGGCGCTCTCGTCGCCGTTGGTCCCGTCGTCGTACATGGGGATGACGTTCGGCGTGGCGTTCCCGAAGAGCGCGGCGATGCCGGGCGAGTTCTGGTCGGTGATGTCCGACGCCCCGGGCGGATCCAGCGTGTAGATCCAGGCGGCGAGGAACATGCTCTTGCCCGGCTTGTCGGTGGCCCACTTGAAGCGATCCACCACGCCGCAGTTCCCGTTCAGCGCCCCCTGGTTGAAGTCCACCGTGAAGATGAGCCGGATGTGGTTGGGATCCGGGCAGCCGGCCGGCCGGTAGAGCTGCGCCACCGCGCCCAGCGCCGCGTCGAAGACCGCGCTGTCGGAGCAGGTGGTGGAGGGCGGGCAGCCGCCGCCGGTGTAGTCGAACGGGTTGCGGGCGATCCACCCGGCGTCGATGGCGCTGCAGGCCACCCCGGAGGGCAGGCCGCAGGCGCTCCCGGTCCGCGTCGCGAAGGTGGAGTCGAGCGCCGGGACCCGGAACAGGAAGGGGTCGGGGTTGCCCGAGGTGGGGTTGGCGAGGAAGTGGGCGGCGAGCCGCTCCACCATGAGGAACAGGTTCTGCGTCGGGCCGGCCGACGTCATCCCGGCCCGCATCAGGACGCGGGTGGCGACGTAGGTCGCGGGGGTGAGCGTCCGGAGCTTGACGCCGTCGGCGCTGAGCCGCGCCTCGGTGATGAGCGTCTCGGTCATGTTCAGGGCGTCGAGGTCCACGCCGCTCACCGAGGACTCGGCGCCGATCGACGGCACCAGGGCGCGCAGCTCCATGTCGCCGACGCGGGCGTGCACCACCAGCATCGCGTACTTCGCGCTGGGCAGCCGCAACTCGTACTGGCCGTTCTCCAGCGACTGCTGGAAGGGCGCGAGGACGTTCCCGTCCGCGTCGGTCACGGTGATCTGCGAGATGGTCGCGCCGGCCCACGGGGCCGCGCCGCGGATGACCGACGCGGGCCGCTGGAAGTCCTTGTGGATGGCGCTGCCGACGAGGTTCTCGACCCCGCAGCCGGCGAGGGCGGCCAGCGCCAGGAGGCCGGCCTGGAGCAGGGCGCGCATCACCAGCTGACCTCCAGCGACGCCTTGGAGCGCCACACGTTCCACTTCATGTCGAAGTAGTAGGGCTGCCGGAGCAGGTCCTTGTGGAAGTACTCCAGCATGTAGGAGAAGAGCGCGCCGCCGTACGCGTAGGTGAATCCGGCGCGGGCGGTCTGCCGCACCGTCCGGGAATCGTGGAAGCCTTCCTGCTCCGAGCCCTCGCGGTTGGCCTCGGACCAGTGGGTGTACTCGAAGCCCGCGAAGGTGCGCAGCTCGTTGGTGAGCTGGTTCGACAGCGAGATCATCCCCAGCCAGCTCTTCCCCTCGTAGTCGTCGTTGGGGTTCGCCAGGATGCGGTTGTCCCGGTCGTTGACGTGCTTCCCCTTCAGGTTGATCGTCGCCCCGCGGAACCCGGGGATGGCGTACTGGGCGGTGGCCACCACCAGGAAGGTGCGCCGATCCTGGTTCTCGGCGTAGACGCTGCGCGGGTCCTTGCCGCGGTCGTAGACGTTGGCGTAGTCGGAGTCGGCCGTGAAGGCCGTCGTGTCGGTGAAGCCGTTGGTGTAGAGGAAGTTCGGGTACTGGTTCCGGACGTCCCGGCCCTGCATGTTGGTGTTGTAGCCGATGTAGGTGAACTCGCCGGTCACCCGGAGCACGCCCCTCACCCACTCCGCCACCGCCGTCGCGCCCTTCCAGCCGATACAGGACTCGTACCAGGGCTCGTCCCAGTCCTGGAACTCGTTGGCGACGTTCAGGGTCGGGAGCTGGCCGCCGCGGGTGAAGCCGCCGGCGATGATCCCGTCGGTGAGGAGCACGTCGGCCTCGCGGCGCGCCCCCATGACGGCGTTGTACTCGGAGCCGATGTTGAAGTACTCGAGCTTGAGCGAGAGCCCGACCTGGAGCGGGTCGGCCAGCTCCACCAGCACCTTCCCCGCCAGGCCGTTGGAGGAGACCGGCGTGCCGTTGCTCCCCAGCTTGAAGACCACCGGCGAGAAGCCCTGGCCGTTGCGCACCATGTTGGTGGCGTAGTCCGGGTTCACGAAGTTGGAGGAGCCGGCGAGCATCGCCGAGACGGTGAGGAAGTCCAGGGCGGCCGGCGAGTACACCGCGTCCAGCGTCCCGTTGTACCCGCGGAACCGGGTGGCCAGCGCCACCGAGTGGTCGGCGCCGCGCGCCGCGTCGGGCGCCCCGGTGAGCATGGGGCTGTACCGGTCCGGCTCCCAGTCGCGGAGCGTCGCGCCGATGAAGCGGAGCCGCAGCTCGTCGGAGACCCGGCTCTCCAGCTTGAGGGCGAAGGCCCAGTCGGTGCCGTAGAGCCGCGCCAGGGGATCGTTGCCGCTCAGGCCCGTCTGCCAGCCCGGCCCGGCCCACAGCTTGGGGAGGGCCATGGCCCCGGTGGTGTAGGAGAGGCGCTTGCGGGGCAGCAGCTCGCCCTCGAAGAACACGCCGCTGCCGTTGTCGCGGTCGATGTAGCGCGCCTTGCCGATGGTCCACTCGTTCCACATCGAGTAGTCGGTGGAGCCGACGGTCACCCACCGCACCGTGGGGATGGGCGGGGCCGCGCGGATCCAGGCGCCGCGCAGCTTGATGTACTGCGCGTGGTTCATCCCCAGGCTCTCGCCCGAGGTGTCGGCGACGCCCGGCTTGAGGTCGCCGTTCTCCCACCAGTCCTGCCACATCGCGCCCCAGCGGCTCTGCAGGCGGACCCCGGCCTCCACCTTGGGGCCGACGTGCGCCTTGATGTTCAGCTCGAACTCGGTGCAGGCGCCGTTGTGGCCGCCGATGTTGTCCACCCAGAACGGGTTGGACATGGAGAGGCAGCCCTGGGTGGCGTCGTTCTGGTACATGTACTTCGTGTAGATCTTCCCGCTCATCTCGAAGTTCGAGGTGTCGGCGCGCGCCGCGGGCGCCAGCGCCATCCCCACCGCGACCGCGACGACGCCCCCTCCGGCGATCCGGGCCATGGCGTGCCTCACTTCGCGCAGGGGTAGACCATCGGCACGACCGCCAGGTCCTCGGGCTTCACCACCGTGGTGGCCGCCTTGTTGTACTTCGAGAGGATCTCGTGCTGCTTCTTCACCGGGTCGCCGCCCGGCGGGACGATGATGTCCATCACCTGCGGGTCGTTGTCGTAGTCGGTCCCGCCGCCGAAGCGGTGCTGCCCCTCGTACTCGTTCACCTTGCGGGTGAGCAGGTCGGTCTTCGCCGGGAAGCCCTCGTTGGACTGCATCAGCACCTGGTAGCCCCAGGCCGGGGTCGGGTGGCCGCCGAGCTGCTTGGTGTCCACCACCGCGTAGAGGGTGCGGCCGGAGGCGCGGGTGACGCGCGGCACGATGATGCGGTCCTTCCACTGCGGGCACTTGGCGTCCACCTCGGAGTTCACCCGGGTCGCGCCCTGCGGGGAGATGATGACGACGCGGTCCCAGGCCTCGTCCGCGGCGAAGCGCACGTTGGTCCCGGGCAGCCCGTCGCGGACGCCGCTGTCCTTCTTGTGGTCGGTGTCGATGTGGATGAACACCATCTGGATCGAGAAGCCGTTCCCGCCCCAGGCCGGGCTGTCCCAGGGGTCCTCGATCCGCGACTTCACCGTCACCCGGAACTCGACCTCGTCACCCCGGGGCACCACCTGGAACTCGGTGATGTCGAAGGAGCCCGGCTTGTAGACCGCGTCGGTCGGGTAGGTGTACGTGCCCGGGCCGTCGTCGTCGCCGGTCGGATCGGTGAAGGTGAACCCTCCGTCCGGGGTGCAGCCCTTGACCGGGTCGTCCGCCGCGGCCGCCGGGAATCCCCAGGAGGTGATCAACGCTGCGGCGAGGACTCCGGCGATGGTCTCGAGGTGCATGCGCTCTCCCTGGCCGGCCAGCGCGCGATTTTCGCTGCGCGTGTCGGCGGTCGTATCTCCCCGGCGGAGCCGAAGGCAAGGGCGCAATTGGGCCTCTCCTCGGGCCTCCCTGCGCCGCGCGGCCCGGAAGGTGGGCCGCTGCACTTCACCCTTGCATTCTCCCGCGTGACGCGCCGCGACACGGCGCGATTCCCGGTCAGGCTACGCCCGGCGCCCCGCCTCGGCTTGCGGCTTTCGGCCGCGCCGGCCGGGCTCGTCCCCCAGGAGTGCCGTTGCCACTCCCGGTGGGAGGGTCTATGCCGTCCGCATGTCCACCGCCCATCCCCGCGCGTCGCCCCCCCGCCGCCTGACCGTCGCCCTGGCCGCGCTGGCGCTCGCCGCCTGCTCCAGCTCGAGCTCGGGCGGCGGCGCCGGCCCCACCGGCCCCTCCGCGGCCTTCACGCTCCACTACCACCGCCCGGCCGCCGACTACGCGGGCTGGACGGTGGTCCCGGCCGCCGGGGCGGTGGAGGCGAGCGCGGCCGCCTCCTCCAGCGACGGCTTCGGCGCGGTCTACGCCCTCACGGTGAAGAGCGGGGCCACCGCGCTCACCTTCGCGCTGGCGAACGGCGCCGCCTCCGACCCCGCCGGCACCCTCACCGTGGACGTCTCGGGGAGCGTGCGCGAGGCCTGGGTGATCTCCGGCTTCGCCAAGGCCGTCCCGCGCAAGCCCCCGGCAGTCCCCGGCGCCCACCAGGCGGCGCTCTACTACCTGCGCGCCGACGGGGCCTACGCCGGGTGGGGGCTCCACCTCTGGGGCGACCAGGTCGTGGGGACGACCTGGGGGATGCCGCTCCAGCCGGCCGGCTCCGACGCCGACCTGGGGCTCGGCTTCGTCATCGACCTCGCCGCCGGCACCGCCGGGAACTGCCCGGCGGGCCACATCTGCTTCATCGTCCACAAGGGCGACGTCAAGGACCCCGGCCCCGACATCACCGGCTGGGACCCCGCCACCTTCGGGAACATCGTCTTCGTGACCAGCGGGAGCGCCGCCATCTACACGGCGCCGCACCCGCCCGGCGCGCTCTCCATCGACGGCGCCGCGGCGCACCTGGTCACCGGCGGCACCCTGGCCTGGAACGTCACCGACCCGCTGGCGGCGACCTTCGAGCTGCGGAGCTCGCCGACGGCGGCCATCGCGGTGACCGGCGGGGACGTCGTCGGCGGCACCGCCATCGCGCTGACCCCCGACCCGGCCGGCCTCTCCGCCGCCGTCCTGGCCGAGGCCCCCTACCTCAAGACCGCCGGCGTCCCCTGGCGGGCCTTCTCCATCGCGCCGGCCGACCTGCCGGCGCTGAAGCTGGCGCTCCAGGGGCAGCTGGTGGCCGTGGCCCGCAAGGCCGACGGGACGGCGCTGGCCGCCACGCAGGTCCAGACGGCCTTCGCGCTCGACGACCTCTACCCGTACGCCGGGCCGCTCGGCGTCACCTTCGCCACCGTCGCCGGAGCCCCCACCTTCTCGCTCTGGGCGCCGACGGCGCAGGCGGTGAAGCTGCACGTCTTCGACGCGGCCAAGGCCGAGGTGGCCGGCAGCCCGGTGACGCTGTCGATGGGCGCCAGCGGCGTCTGGAGCACCACCGGCCCGGCCGGCTGGTACGGCGACTACTACCGGTACGAGATCCAGGTCTACCACCCGACCTCCGGGCGGGTGGAGACGGTCACGGTCACGGACCCCTGGGCCGTGAACCTCTCCACCAACGGCCTCTACGCGCAGGTCGTCGACCTCGCCGACCCGGCGCTGGCCCCCACCGGCTGGGCGGCGCTGGTGAAGCCCCCGCTGGCCGGGCCGGCCGACGTCGTCGTCGCCGAGGGGCACCTCCGCGACTTCAGCGCCTTCGACGCCACCGTGCCCGCCGCCCACCGCGGGAAGTTCCTGGCCTTCACCGACCAGGGCTCCGACGGGATGAAGCACCTCCAGGCCCTGGCCCAGGCCGGGGTCACCCACCTCCACCTGCTGCCCCTCTTCGACATCGCCACCGTGGACGAGGACCCGGCCGCCCGCGTGGACCTGGGCGACACCTTCGACACGCTCTGCGCCCGGAACAGCGCGGTCCCGGTCGCGCTGTGCGGCGCCTACGCCGGGAAGACCATCCTCTTCGCGATGCAGAGCCTGGCCGGCGACTCGGACCAGCAGCAGGCCATCGCCGGCTACATGCGCAACCTCGACTCCTTCAACTGGGGGTACGACCCGTTCCACTACGGCGCCCCCGAGGGCAGCTACGCATCGACGGCCGAGGGCACCGCCAAGATCCTCGAGTTCCGGGAGATGGTGCAGGGCCTGGCCGCGGCCGGGCTCCGGGTGGTGATGGACGTGGTCTACAACCACACCAACGCCGCCGGCCCGACCTCCGACAAGTCGGTGCTCGACAAGGTCGTGCCCTGGTACTACCACCGCCTCGACCCGCTCACCGGCTACGTGCTCACCTCCAGCTGCTGCTCCAACACCGCCACCGAGCACCGGATGATGGAGCGGCTCATGGTGGACACCCTGGTGCGCTGGGCCCGCGACTACAAGGTCGACGGCTTCCGCTTCGACCTCATGGGGCTGCACCTGAAGCAGAACGTGGTGGACGCGCAGGCGGCGCTGGCCGCCCTGACGCCGGCCGCCGACGGCGTGGACGGGTCGCGGATCTACCTCTACGGCGAGGGCTGGGACATGGGCGAGATGGTGGCGAACGCCCGCGGGGTGAACGCCAACCAGGCCAACATGGCGGGCACCGGGGTCGGGACCTTCAACGACCGGCTCCGGGACGCCACCCGCGGCGGCGGCCCGTTCGACAACGGCGCCGACCTCCGCAAGAACCAGGGGCTCACCAGCGGCCTGTTCCTCGATCCCAACGAGCTCGCCCCCTCGACCACCGTCACCCAGCCCCAGCTCCGGGCGGCGGCCGACCTCGTCAAGATCGGCATGGCCGGCGGCCTGGCGGACTTCCGCCTGGTGACGGCCGGCGGGTCCACCACCTGGGCCAGCGCCATCGGCTACAACGGCCAGCGCGCCGGCTACACCCAGTCCCCCACCGAGTCGGTGAACTACGTCTCCTCCCACGACAACCAGATCCTCTGGGACATCCTCCAGTACAAGCTCCCCACCGGGACCGCCACCGCCGACCGGGTCCGCGCCGACGAGCTGGCCCTGGACGTCGTGCTGCTCGGCCAGGGGGTGCCCTTCTTCCACCTCGGCGACGAGATCCTCCGCTCGAAGTCGATGGACAAGAACAGCTACGACTCCGGCGACTGGTTCAACCGGATCGACTGGACCCTGCAGGCGAACGGCTGGCGGAGCGGCCTCCCCAACGCCGCGGACGACAGCGGCAACTGGCCGGTGATCACGCCCATCTTCGCCGACGCCACCGCGACGCCGGGGGCGGCCGCCATCGCCGCGGCCTGGGCCCACTTCCAGGAGGTGCTGCGCATCCGGAGGAGCTCGCCGCTCTTCCACCTCGGGGCCAAGGCCGCCGTGCTCCAGCGCGTGGACTTCCAGAACGGCGGGCCGACGCAGGTGGACGGGGTGATCGTCATGACGGTGACCGACGGCACCTGCGCCGGCGCCGACCTCGATCCGGCCCGCGACGCGGTGGTGGTGATCGTCAACGTCGACAAGGTGGCGCACGCCGTCCCGGTGCCGGGCGCCACCGGGTTCACCCTCCACGCCCTGGAGCAGGCCTCGGCCGACCCGGTGGTCCGGACGGCGAGCTTCGACGGCGCGACCGCCACCTTCACGGTCCCGGCCCGGACCACCGCGGTGTTCGAGCAGCTGCAGTCGGGCGCGCAGGGCGCCGGGCTCCCCTGCAACACCCGCTGACGGGGTGGCGGCTCAGGGGATGGTCATGGGCGGGACGTCGTCCATGATCTTGGGGTCCGGGGACTGGCCGGTGAGCGGGTCCACCGGCCCGCCCCCGCCCATGGCCCACTGCCCCGCGACGGGGAGGAGCGGCCGGAAGGCGTTGCCGATCCCGTCGTAGTCCCAGGTGGCGAGGTAGATCTTCACGCCCGACCAGGAGGCGAGGCCGTAGGCGTTCCGGTCGTAGGTGAAGGTCACCGTCTTGCTGGGGGCGTCGGCGGTGACCAGCGGCGCCGCCGCGACCCCGCCGTAGGTGTTCGCGTCGGCGCCGGCCGAGGTGTACATCACGTTGGTCCAGCCGAAGGTGAACTGGTTCAGGCTCCAGGCGAAGCCGGCCGGCACCGAGCCGTTCAGCTTGGGCATCACCGTGGCCGCGCCGGTCTGCCCGGGCAGCGAGAAGTAGAGGTTGAAGGCCACGTGGTCGAAGCCGTTGGGCGGATTCCAGACGGTGCTGAAGTCGGCCATGGTGACGTTGACGCGCAGGGTGGTGGCGCCGACCTCCAGCTTCACGTGGGTGACGTCCATCTGGTGGCCGAAGCTCGCGTCCTGCGGGTAGGTGTAGGTCCCGGCCGGCCCCTTGTCGTCCCCCACCGGGTCCGCGAAGTCGTAGGTGACCCCGTTGAAGACCACGTCGGTGGTGAAGCGGGCCTGGGGCGTGGCCACCCCGGCGGCCGGCGCGTAGAAGGAGACGTCGTGCTGGAAGGTGCCGGTGGCGAAGGTGGAGACCGGGAGCACCACGCTCCAGCTCCCGTCCGCCGCCACCGGCACGCTGGCGGCCTTGCCCACGTCGGCGTCGAGCACCATCTCCAGGGCGGTGGAGGCCGGGGTCACCGTCCCGCGGAAGGTGGTGTCGGTGGTGTAGACCTGCCCGTCGATGGGGGTCGAGAGCGCGATGGTCGCGCCCGGCGGCGGCGGCGGGGTCACCACCCCGGTGGCGCGGGCGACGATCACCGACTTGGGCGGCAGGACCTCGGTCATCCGCCCGCCCGGGCCCACCACCGGCGCCGGCGGCGCCTGCTCGTCGTGGAGCACCTGCAGGGCGCTGCCCGGGGGCAGCTTGCTGTCCACGGCGGCGAGCAGGGCCGCCGACTTGGAGGTGTTCATGATCACCAGCTCGGTCTCGCTCCCGAGCGTGCGCCGGTAGACGAAGGGGCCGGGCGCGGCCACGGTGTCGGCGACCACGTCGATGGCCCCCCGGGTGAGGGCCGGGTTCCCCTTGCGCAGGTCGGCGAGCTTGCGGATGCGCTGGTACAGGGCGGAGGCGGTGTTGAAGTGGTCGGTGCCGCCGCTGCTCCAGCCCCCCTTGAACATGGCGGCGCGGGTCTCGGTGAAGCCCTGCTCGGTGCCGTAGTAGACGACGGGGATGCCGGGGACGGTGAAGAGGAAGGCCAGCGCCTGGAGCAGGTCCTCGCCGGTGGGCGAGGAGATGGAGAGGAACCGCCGGACGTCGTGGTTGTCGATGAAGGTGGGGAGGACGAAGGGGTTCGGGTACAGCGCCGGGTCGGTCATCCGCGCCAGCCGGTAGGTCATGTCGGCGGTGGGCTGCCCGCCGGCGAAGACCCGGCCGATCTCGGCGTAGAGCGGGAAGGCCAGCACCGAGGGGAGCTCGGGTGCGGCCGGGGTCCCCAGGTAGCTGGCCACCTTGGAGTCGGCCGCGGCGTCGAAGGGCGGCGGCGTCTCGAAGACCTCGCCGAAGGCCAGGAAGTCGTCGCGCCCGGTGGCCCTGGCCACCGCTTCGATGCCGGGCGCGGCGGCGTCGGTCGACCAGAAGAAGTCGTTCCAGAAGGCGTGGGGGACGAACTTGGCGGTGTCCACGCGGAAGGCGTCCACGCCCACCGTCTTGATCCAGTAGCCGTAGGAGGAGCGCAGCGCCGAGCGCACCACCGGGTTCTCGGTGTTCAGGTCGTCGAGGTCGGAGATCTGGTAGTTCCACTCCTGGCAGGCGTTGGTGTAGTCGGTGATGGCCGGCGTCCAGTGGTAGATGCCGGCGGCCCGCTGGACGGGATCGGCGGCGTCGTCCTGGTCGAAGGGCGCCTGCTCCGGCTTCGAGGTCGGCACCGCGGCGGTGTTCCGCACGAAGCCGGAGGTGACGTCGCAGCCCGGGATGGCGGTGCCCACCGCGCAGGTCCCGGCGGTGGTCGCCGGGGCGCAGGCCGCCGGGTAGGTCGACCAGGTGAAGAAGTTGCCCATGTGGTTCGGCACCACGTCCTGGATCAGGTACATGCCGCGCGCGTGGAGCGCGGCGCTGAGCGCCTTGTAGGTGTCGAGCGTGCCGAGGTGCTCGTCCACCTTCAGGAGGTTGCGCGCCCAGTAGCCGTGGAAGCCGCCCGACTGCTGCAGCGGGTCCCACCACATGTTGGCCACCGGCGGCGTGATCCAGACCGCGGTGGCGCCGAGCCCCTGGATGTAGTCGAGGTGGTCGATGATCCCCTGGAGGTCGCCGCCCGAGTACTTGTCCTTGTTCGTCGGGTCGAACTCGCCCATGTGCTGGTCGTCGTTCGAGGGGTCGCCGTCGGCGAAGCGGTCGGTCATCACCATGTAGATGACCTGGTCCTGCCAGGCCGGCGACGGCACGTTCAGCACCTGGGCCGGGGGGCCGCCGCCGCCCTTGCTCGAGGAGCAGGCGCCCGCGGCCAGCGCGAGGGCGGTGAGGACGATGGACGGAACGGTCCGCTGCGGGCGCATGGCTCCTCCGTGGGCACGCGCCCGGGGGCCGCGTCGACACGACCCATTCGGCAGCGCGCCTCGAGACAGGCACAATGTACAGTCTGTCCGGCCACGAGGAGGGCGTCCCGATGGGGAGCACGTCGCCGCAGCGCCAGGTCCGGTGGTGGCTCCTCTCGGCGCTGCTCGCCGCGGGCGGCTGCGGCTCCTATGAGACCGTCGCCCCGCCGCCCTGGAAGTCGGGCGATCCCGTCACCCTCTCGGTCGGGGCCTGGTTCCCGCCGGGCACGGTGGTCCGCGACGCCTACGGCGGCGGCTCGGCCACCGTCGACGCCACCGGCTCGGTCACCGTCACCCCGGGCCGCGACGGCGTGGCCCTGCTGGAGAAGGCCGGCGCCGCGCCCTCGGCCTTCGACTGGAAGAACGCCACCGTCTACTTCGTGATGACCGACCGCTTCGCGAACGGCGACCCGTCCAACGACCACGCCTACGGCCGCCAGGGGGACGGCGCCGCCGAGATCGGCACCTGGCACGGCGGCGACCTCGCCGGCCTCACCGCGAAGCTCGACTACATCGCCGGCCTGGGCGTCACCGCGCTGTGGATCTCCCCGGTGGTGGAGCAGGTCCACGGCTGGGTGGGGGGCGGCAACGGGGACTTCAAGTACTACGGGTACCACGGCTACTGGGCGCTCGACTTCACGCAGGTCGACGCCAACCTGGGGACGGCGGCCGACCTCCAGGCCCTGGTGGACGCGGCGCACGCGCGCGGCATCCGCGTCCTCCTCGACGTGGTGCTGAACCACCCCGGCTACGCCACCGGCGCCGACCTGGTCCGCTACCTCCCCGAGGTCTTCCGGGACGGCACCGGCGCGGCCTTCCAGGCCTGGAGCCCCGGGCCGGGCGAGAACTGGCAGGGCTGGAACCAGTTCGTGGACTACGGCTCGACCGGCTGGCGCAACTGGTGGGCCAACGCCGGGTTCACCGACGCGCTGGGGCGCTTCACCTGGATCCGCGCCGGGCAGAACGCCACCGAGTTCCCCGGCTTCGCCAAGCCCGGCTCCGACGACCTCACCCGGTCGCTCTCCTTCCTCCCCGACTTCATCACCGAGGGGACCGTCCCGGCCGGCGTGCCCACGCTCTTCGCGCGCAAGGCGGCGGCGGGCGACCCCACGGGCGTCGCCGAGATTCCCGGCGGAACGGTCCGCGACTACCTGGTGAAGTGGCAGTCCGACTGGGTGGGCCGGCTCGGCGTCGACGGCTTCCGCTGCGACACCGCCAAGAACGTGGAGCTCGCCTCCTGGAAGGCCCTCAAGGACGCGTCGGTGGCGGCGCTGGCCGGCTGGAAGGCCGCGAACCCCGCCAAGAAGCTGGACGACGCCCCCTTCTGGATGACCGGGGAGGTCTTCGGCCACGGCGTCGCCAAGGACGGCTACTTCACCGACGGCGGCTTCGACTCGGTGCTCAACTTCTCCTTCCAGCCCGCCCTGGCGAGCCTGCTCTCCTCGCGGGGCTCGCTGGCCGCCGGGGCCGCCGACCTGGAGGGGATCTACGCCGCCTACGCGACGGCGCTGTCGGCCGATCCCTCCTTCGACGTCCTCAGCTACCTCTCCTCGCACGACACCCAGCTCTTCTCCTACGCGGTGGGGTACGACGAGAAGAAGGAGGAGCAGGCGGCGACCGCGCTGATGCTGGCGCCGGGCGGCGTGCAGATCTTCTACGGCGACGAGAGCGGCCGCGCCTTCGGCCCCACCGGGACCGACCCGCTCCAGGGGACCCGCTCCGACATGAACTGGGCCGCCACCGACACCGCGCTGCTGCGCCACTGGCAGCTGCTCGGCGCCTTCCGGAAGCGCCACGCCGCCGTCGGGGCCGGCACCCACACGCGCCTCGGCTCGCCCGCCGGCACCTACGCCTTCGCGCGCTCCCTGGGCTCCGGCCCCTCCGCGGACGCCGTGGTGGCGGTCATCACGCCGGCGTACTGAGGCGCCGTGCCGGGCGCCGCCGACATCCCGCTCCGAGGCGCCGGCCGCGCCCGCGGCCTGCTCGCCCTGGCCCTGGCCGCCTCCGCCTGCGGCGGCGCCACCTCGCGGGGGACGCCCTCCCCCGGGATCGACTTCACCGTGAAGGGCGTCCCCTACCACCTCGGCACCGGGGCGGTGGTGCGCAGCGGCACGCTGCTGAAGCTCTACCTCACCGACCAGCCCGACACCTGCTTCGCCGTCACCTTCACGCCGGTCGGCCGGATGTCGTCGCTCGAGATCGACGTGGCGCCGCCGGCGAGCGGCCCGAGCGTCGCGACGGTGGCCGGCGGCGGCGTGGCCACCGTCCCGGCGCCCGGCCAGGCGGTGGCCACGCTGCGGGTCTCGCTGCAGGGCACGACGCTCTCCTCGATCGACGCCGCCGCCGGGACCGTCTCCTGGACGGTGAACGCCGACCGGAGCCTGACCATCGACGCGCTCGACATGACCTTCGCCGGCACCACCGACCGCGTGACCGCCTCCTCGCAGACCATCCCCCCCTGCCCGCCGTAGCGGCTCACCGGGAGGCGCAGGAGAGCGCCGCCTCGGCCCGGGCCGCCTGCTCGCGCACCAGCGGCGAGGCCCGCCCGCCCAGCGCCCGGCGCCAGGCCCGGCACGCCTCGTCGGGACGGCCGAGCTTCGCCTCGACCACGCCGAGGTTGAACCACTGCTGGCCGTCGTCGGGGTCGGCGCGGACCGCGCGCGCGAAGGCCTCCCGCGCCCCGGCGAGATCGCCGGCGGCGGCCCGGATCGCCCCCTGGACCTGGAGGGCGTCGGGGTCGCCGGGCCGCAGCGCCAGCGCCCGCGCCGCCCAGCGCCCGGCCTCCCCGGGATCGCCCGCCTTCCAGGCGGCCACCGCCAGCCCCGAGAGCGCCTCGCCGTCGTCGGGACGGAGCGCCAGCGCCCGCTCCAGCGGGGCGCGCGCCTCCTGCGGGCGCCCGGCCCCCAGCAGCGCCATCCCCAGGCCGTCGTGGAGGAAGGCCTCCAGGTCGGGGCGCGCCGGCCCCAGCGTCGCGAGGGCCAGCCGGTACTCGGCGACCGCCGCCCCGTCCTCCCCGCGCTGCGCGTGCGCGTACCCGAGGTTCGCGTGGGCGCGCCAGGCCGCCGGCGAGCGGGCCACCTCGCCGCTCCAGAGCGCCAGGGCCGACTCCCAGGCGGCGTTCCGCCGGTGGAGCGCGAGCCCGAGCGCGGCCCAGGCGGCGCCCACCAGCACCGCCGCGGCCGCCGCGCGCCGCCGGGCGGGGAGGCGCGCCAGCAGCCGCTCGCCGGCCACCGCCACGGCCAGGAAGACGCCGAAGGAGGCGAGGTAGGTCCGGTGCTCTGCGAGGACGTCGGCGAGCGGCACGGCGCTCGAGGTCGGCGAGAGCAGGAGGAAGAACCAGGCGACCCCGAAGGCCGCCACCCGGCCCGCGGCGCCGGCGGCGTCGGCCCGCCGCCGCGCCCGCCACCACAGGATCCCCGCCGCGGCGCCGATCGCCAGGAGGCCCAGCGCCGCGGCCACCGCCGCCGGGTCGGAGAGGCCGGGGGAGAGCGGGAACTGCCAGTCCACGCTCTGGCCGGCGGGCCAGGCGAGCAGCCGCAGGTAGGTGAGGAGCACCTCGCCCTGGGTGAGCGGGTAGCTGCCGCCCGCGGCGCCGGGCACCGAGAAGCCGGCGTCGGGCCTCCCGGAGAGGGCCGCCAGGGTGCGCGCGGCGAAGGCGGCGTCGAGGAGGAGCAGCGGCGCCGCCAGCGCCAGCCGCCGCGCCCAGGAGCCCAGCGCCGCGCGCCCCTCCGGTCCCGGGACCATCGCCGCGAGCAGGAGCCAGGCCGCCGGCAGGGTGACGGCGACCGCCTTCGCCCCCAGGGCGAGCGCGAAGACGGCCAGCGCGCCCAGCGCGGCGGCGGCCCCCGCGGGCGTCCGGCCGCGGCGCGCGGCGGCGAGGAGGAGCAGGAGCGCGGCGAGGTACAGGCCGGAGGCGAGCGCCTCGGAGCGCTGCGCGAGGTAGCTCACCGCCTCGGACTGGAGCGGGTGGAGGGCGAAGAGCCCGGCGGCGGCGATCGCGATCCCGTCGGCGCGATCGGCCCCCGCCAGCCGGAGGAGCTCCCGGGCGAGCCGCCAGGCGAGCACCACCACCCCCAGGTGGATGGCGAGGTTCACCAGGTGGTAGCCGAGGGGATCGAGCCCGCCGGCGGCGCGGTTCAGGGCGTAGGTGAGGTCGGTGACCGGGCGCCCCGCGCCGAGCAGCGAGCCCCAGGCGGCGCGCGCCCAGCTCCCCAGGTCCCGCGCCGCCGGGTTCCGCACCACGGCGTGGAGGTCGTCGAAGAGGAACTCCCCGCGGAGGGCCCGCGCGTACGCGAGCGCCGCGAGCGCGAGCGGGACCAGGAGCGGCCAGGGCGGCCGCCGCCCGGGTGGAGGAGCCGGCGATGGGGGTGGTGCCATGCGTCCGCCGCCAGCGTACCGCGCCCGCCCCGCCGCGCGGCGCCGATCAGCGCAGGCGCCAGGCCCCGCTCGCCCCGGCCGGCAGCGTCACCGTCCAGCTCCCGCCGCTCCGCGCGGCGGCCGCCCCGGGGTCCGCGAAGAGCGCCTCGGCCGCCGTGCCGCCGGCGGCGAAGGGGCCGGCGGCCGCCGCGGCGGCGCCGAGGTTGTGGGCCACCAGCACCGTCTCCCCGCCGCCGGTCCGGAGGAAGGCCAGCACCGCCGGGTTCCCCGTGGTGAGCGGCGTCACGTCGCCGTGCGAGAGGGCCGGCGAGCCCTTCCGGGCCCGGATCAGCGCCCGGTAGCGGGAGAGCAGCGAGGCCGGATCGGTCGCCTCGGCGGCGACGTTGGCCGTCGCCGCGCCGGGCGCGAGGCCGGTCCACGGCGTCCCGGTGGTGAAGCCGCCGGTCGCGCTGCCGTCCCAGGCCATGGGGGTCCGCTTGCAGACGTCGCCCGAGCAGGTGGTCGCGCCGTTCTGCATGCCCAGCTCCTCCCCGTAGTAGAGGAACGGCGAGCCCGGGAGGGTGAGCAGCACCGCGGCGGCGGTGGCGTCCCGCGCCGCGCTGCCGAGCTGCGTCGCCGCCCGGACCTCGTCGTGGTTGGTGAGGAAGCGGGCGGCGGCGGCGCCCTGCGGGTAGGCCTGCTGCTCGGCCAGCAGGGTGGAGACGATGGCCGAGGCGTCGCCCGCCTTGACGCCCTGGACGGTCGCGTCGGAGAGCGGGAAGTCGAAGAGCAGCGGCAGCTCGTCGCCGCCCGGGACCGCCGCGGTCGAGCCGTAGTAGGTGGCGATGGCCGAGGTGCCGGTCCAGGCCTCGCCCACCAGCGCGACGTCGGGGCGGATGGCCCGCATCGCGGCCGAGAAGTCCTTGAGATAGGCGTGGGTCTCGGGCTGGTCCACCTGGCCGTCGCAGGGGCCGTTCTCCACCAGGTGGCGGACCGCGTCGATCCGGAAGCCGTCGACGCCGTGCCCCAGCCAGAAGGCGGCGGCGGACTTCATCGCGTCGCGCACCGCGGCGTTCCGCCAGTTCAGGTCGGGCATGCCGGACCAGAAGACGCCGTAGAACCAGGCCCCGTTCAGCGCGTGCCAGGTGGCGCTGCCGGAACCGCAGGCGTTCCAGGGCTGGGTCCAGCCGGGGTCGGTGGCCTGCCAGACGTACCAGTCGCGGTGCGCCGCCGCCGGCGACGAGGCGGAGTCCTGGAACCAGGGGTGCTGGCTGGAGCTGTGGTTCGGGACGAAGTCGAGGATCACCTTGATGCCCCGCCGGTGCGCCTCGGCGACCAGCCGGTCCAGGTCGGCGAGCGAGCCGTAGTCGGGGTTCACGCCCTGGTAGTCGGTGACGTCGTAGCCGTGGTAGCTCGGCGACGGGTAGATGGGCATGAGCCAGATGGCGTCCACGCCCAGCGACGTCGTCGAGGCGGGGTTGCCGTCGTTCAGGTAGTCGAGCCGGGCGATGAGCCCGGCCAGGTCGCCCTTCCCGTCCCCGTTCGAGTCCTGGAAGCTCCGCACGAACACCTCGTAGACCACGGCGCCGTTCCACCAGGCCGAGGAGGCGGTCCCGGGAGCGGGGCCCTGCACCGGGGGCGCGGGGCGCGTCAGGGCGGAGCTGCAGGCGGCGGCGAGCAGGGCGGCGAGCAGGGTGGGGCGCATGGCCACAGGGTAACCGACCGGCCCTCCGGACGCCCGCGGCACGGTAGGCTCCGCCCCATGTCCGCCAAGCTCTGCCCCAAGGTGATCCTGGAAGGGACCCGGCTCACCCTGAAGACCGAGATCGCCTTCGCGCTGAACGACCACCCGCGCCTGGTCGGGCCGCGCCGCTACCGCTACCACTCGCCGGTGGTCTCGGCCGAGTGGTGCGGCTTCTCCGATTACCCCTGGGGCCACGGCGCCATCAACTACGGCCCGGAGGAAGAGGGCCGGGCGATGGAGACCTTCGCCACCTGGGCCCGGCTCTTCGAGCTGCTGCCCTACTACTCCTGGATCGTGGATCGCTTCCACGTCTCGGCGCGGCTCTACCAGCGCCAGGCGGGGCGGCGGGACCCGGACTTCTCCTGGCTGGACCGGCGGCTGCTCCCCCTCGGCTTCCGCCACGTGCTCTGCACGCGCCGGCCCGGGACCTTCGAGGCGGCGCGGGCCGAGCGGCTGAAGGTCTCGGGGAAGCCGTCGCAGTACGACGACCTGTCGGTCTTCGTCCGCGAGCAGGAGCACTACCGGCGGCTGGTGGCCGAGTCGACGCTGCCCTGGATCGAGCTGGACGTCTCGGACGGCGACGTGGGCCGGGCCGCCGGCCGCGTCGCCGACTGGCTGGAGGCGACCGGTGGGCTCACGCCGCCCTGGGGCCGCCCGCCGGCGGCGGGCTGACGGCGGCCCCGGGGCGCGGCGGCGGCGCCCGTTACGCCGT
>JAKAEO010000001.1 GCA_021818285.1 Myxococcales bacterium | reverse complement strand
GCTGCTCGACCGCCTCCGGGTGGAGCGGCCGGTCCTCGTCGGCCACAGCGACGGCGGGTCCATCGCCCTGATCCACGCCGCTGCGTCGGGCCGGCCGGTGGCCGGGCTGGTGCTGCTCGCCCCCCACGTGCTGGTGGAGGAGCTCTCGGTGAAGAGCATCGCCGCCGCCCGGGTGGCCTTCGAGGCCACCGACCTGCGGGCCCGGCTCGCCCGCCACCACGCCGACGTCGACGGCGCCTTCTGGGGCTGGAACCGCGTCTGGCTGGACCCCGCCTTCCGGTCGTGGAGCATCGAGGAGCTGCTGCCGCGCGTCGCCTGCCCGGTGCTGGCCGTCCAGGGTCGGCAGGACGAGTACGGCACCATGGCGCAGATCGAGAAGATCGCCGCGGCGGTGCCGGGCACCGAGCTGCTCCCGCTCGACGGCTGCGGCCACTCCGCCCACCGCGACCAGCCGGAGGCGGTGATCGCCGCCGTCGTCCGCTTCCTGGACCGGGTGGCGGTGCTCCGCGACGTGGGCTCGTAGCGGGCCCCGGCGGCCGGGCCGGGCCGTCAGGCCTGCCGCGGCGCCTGGAAGAGCCAGCCCGGGGGCGCCGGGCGCGTGCCGCGCTGGATCCCGGTGAGGATCTCGTAGATGCGCCGGGTGTTGGGGCCGATCCGCCCGTCGCCCACCCGGAGCTCGGTCCCGTCCTCGAAGACGTAGGCCCCCACCGGCGACACCACCGCCGCGGTGCCGAAGCCGCCGGCCTCGATGATCTCGCCGGAGCGGAGGGCGGCCAGGAAGGGCTCGAAGGGGATGCGCTCCTGGCCGACCCGGAGCCCGAGCACCTCCTGCCCCAGCTCGAGGACCGACTCGGAGGTCACCGACCGGAGGATGGTGTCGGTGAAGGAGGGGATGACCAGCCGGCCGTCGCGGGTGACGTGGTAGTGGTTCATCGCCCCCGCCTCCTCGATGTAGCGGTCGGCGGTGTCGAGGTAGAGCACCTGGGAGGCGCCCAGCTTGTGGGCCACCTCGCCGGCCATCAGCGAGGCGGCGTAGTTGCCGCCGGTCTTCATGGCGCCGGTGCCGCCCGGCGCCGCCCGGTGGAAGCGCCTGGTCACCAGCAGCTTCACCGGCTCCTGGAAGCCGGCCGGGTAGTAGGGCCCGCTCGGGGAGAGGAAGACGCAGAAGAGGTAGCGGTTGGACGGCTTCACCCCCAGCGAATCCTGGGTGGCGATCATGAAGGGGCGGACGTAGAGCGAGGCCCCCTCCTGCTCCGGGAACCAGAGCCGCTCCACGTCCAGCAGCGCCAGGATGGCCTGGACCTGGTCGGCCGGCGGGACGGGGGGCATGCACAGCCCCTCCGCCGACCGGTTCATCCGGGCGGCGTTCTTGTCGATGCGGAAGGCGTAGATCTCGCCGTCGGGGTGCTGGAAGGCCTTGGCCCCCTCGAAGATCTCCTGGCTGTAGTGGAGCACCACCGCGCCCGGCGCCAGCAAGAAGGGGCCGTAGGGGACGATGCGCGGGTCGCTCCAGGCACCGTCGGCGAAGTCCATCAGGAACATGTGGTCGGTGCGCAGCTGGCCGAAGGGGAGCGGCCCCTCCGGGCGGAAGGGCTCGCCGCGGCGCGCCGAGCGGGGCTTCAGGTCGTAGCGGATCTTCATGGCGGGCGGGGCTCCGGAGGCTCTCGATCGAGCTCCCTTTCTAGCCCGCCGGGCCGCGCAGGTCGAGGGGCGCGCGCCGGCCGCTCAGCGCAGCCCGGTGACGTTCCCGGCCGCGTCCACGTCGACCTCCTCGGCCGCCGGGTGCGCCGGGAGGCCGGGCATGAGCGGCACGTCGCCCGCCAGGACGGTGACGAAGCCGGCGCCGGCCTGCAGCCGCACCTCCCGGACCGGGAAGGCATAGCCGCGTGGGTGCGGCCCGAGCCGCGCGTCGTGCGACATGGAGAGGTGGGTCTTGGCGGTGCAGATCGGGAGCCGGCCGAAGCCGAGCCGCGTGAGCTCCTCCAGCTGCTGCGCCGCGGCGTGCGAGAGCTCCACCCGCGCGGCGCCGTAGAGCCGGGTGGCGAGGAGCTCGATCTTCGCCGCGAGCGGCAGCTCGTCCGGGTAGAGGAGCCGGAGCTCCCCGGCGCCGGCCGCCGCCGCGTCCCGGACCGCCTCCGCCAGCTCCAGCGTCCCCTCCCCGCCGCCGGCGAACGGGCTGGCCTCCACCGCGGCGCGGGCGCCGGCGGCCCGGGCCGCCTCCCGGACCGCCTCGAGCTCGGCCGGCGTGTCGGTGGCGAAGCGGTTCACCGCCACCACCAGCGGCAGCCCGAGCCGGCGCACCACCTCGGCCTGCCGCGCCAGGTTCTCGGCGCCGCGCGCCACCGCCGCGACGTCCTCCTCCTCCGGCCGCCCCGCCGCCGCCCCGTGGTGCTTGAGCGCCCGGACCGTGGCCACCAGCACCGCCGCCGAGGGCACCAGCCCGCCCTGCCGGCACTTCAGATCCACGAACTTCTCCGCGCCCAGCTCGGCGGCGAAGCCCGCCTCGGTCACCACGATCTCGGCGAGCCCCAGCGCCAGGCGGTCGGCGGCCACCGAGCTCGCCCCGTGGGCCACGTTGGCGAAGGGGCCGGCGTGCACCAGCACCGGCGAGCCCTCCAGGGTCTGGAGCAGGTTGGGCTTCACCGCCTCGCGCAGCAGCGCCGCCATCGCGCCCGCCGCCCGCACCTCCTCCAGCGTCACCGGGCTCCCGCCCCGCTTGCGCCCGACCACGACGCGTCCCAGCCGCGCCCGCAGGTCGGCGAGGTCGCGCGCCAGCGCGAGCACCGCCATCACCTCGGAGGCGGCGGTGATGACGAAGCCGGTCTCGCGCACCGGGCCGTTGACGCGACCCCCCAGGCCGACGACCACGTTCCGCAGCTCCCGGTCGTTCACGTCCAGCGTCCGGTGCCAGGCCAGCGTCCCGGGCTCGATGCCCAGGGCGTTCCCGTGGTGGACGTGGTTGTCCACCATCGCCGCCGCCAGGTTGTGGGCGGCGGCGACGGCGTGGAAGTCGCCGGTGAGGTGCAGGTTCACGGAGGCGGCCGGCACCACCTGGGCCCGCCCGCCCCCCGAGGCCCCGCCCTTCAGGCCGAAGGTGGGACCGAGCGAGGGCTGGCGCAGCGTGCCGACGGCGCGGACGCCGAGCCGGCGCAGCCCGTCCACCAGCCCGATCGCGGTGGTGGTCTTCCCCTCCCCCTGCGGGGTGGGGGTGACGGCCGTGACCACCACCAGCTTCCCCGCCGGCCGGCCGGCGAGCCGCGCCGCGGCGGACGGCTCCACCTTGGCGACGTGGCGGCCGTACGGCTCCCACTCGTCGCCGCGGAGCCCCGCCTCCTCGGCGACGGCGGCGATGGGGCGAATCAGAAGGCGCCCCTCTCCACCGGCCCGCGGATCAGCGCGTAGAGATCGGTGGCCAGCTTCCGCTCCCCCTCGGTGACGTCGTCGGTCTCGGCGCAGCCGGTGTCGCGGCAGCGCTCGCGGTCCACGTCGAGGAGCACCCGCCCGTCCACGGCGACGCGGAAGCGCAGGCGGCGGCCCCGCTCGATGGCCAGCCAGGCGCTGCGCAGGCGCAGCTCCTCGTCGTCCCCGAGCCGCTCCACGTCCACCGGGATCCGGGCCTCGGCCAGCAGCCGCCGCACCAGGTCGTAGACGGCGCGGTGGCGCTTCCCGCGGTAGCGGATGGGCTCGAAGTCCAGATCGCCCTCGGTGAGCCGGGGCCGGGGCAGGGCCTGGTCCTCTGGCTGGCCCGAGTGGACCGCCGGCAGGATCGGCGCCGTGGCCCCGGCGGCCTCGCCGCCCGCCGCGGCGGCCGGCGCCGCGGCCGGCGCCGCGCCGTACAGCTCCGCCGCCGCCGAGCGGACCGCGTCCACCACCGCCTCGGCGCTCCGCACCGCGCGCGTCGCCGAGGCCAGGTTGCGCGACCCGCGCACGTCGACCCGGCGGAGCTCCAGCACCCAGGTGCTGCCCAGGAGCCCGAGCCGCCCGCCCACCACCTCGTCGGCCCCCAGCGCCCCGCCGACGTCGCCCAGGCAGCCGGCGTCCGGCCCGCAGGCCCCGAGCACCGCCCGGTTCTTCTGCAGGGTGAGGACGGCGCGGACGTCGTCCGACGAGGTCACCTGGGCGTCCGGACGCACCCGCCGGATCTCGGTGGGCACGAGGAGCGAGGCCGACTCCACCGCCGCCGCCGGGGCGCCCGCCCCCTCCAGCTGCAGGGTGACGATCTTCAGCGGCGGCGCCCCCGCCGCGAGCAGGAGGGCCAGCGCCGGCCCGGTCGCGATCATGGCGTCCCCGGGGACGGGGCGGCGCCAGGGCCGCCCCGCCTCGCCCTAGTCATCCTCGTCCTCGGAGGCCTGGACCGTCTTCTTCACCACCTTGGCGGCCATCTTCTGGACCATGGGCTCGAAGACCTTGCTGGCCAGCTCGTCGTCGTACTGGACCTCGCTGCCGCCGCCCGCCACCTTGGCCGAGGTGTCGCCGGTCTCGTTCTCGTCCTTGAAGGTGACGAGGATCTCCCCGGTCTCCACCTCGATGAGCCGGGCGTCGAGCCGGCCGGAGAAGTTCACGTGCTTCAGGTTGGCGCTGCCGGCCACCGCGCCGGCCAGGCCGCTGCCGGTGACCTTGCCCACCAGCGCGCCGATCCCCCAGCCGCTGGAGGTGTTGCTGATCTTGCAGGCGAACCGGGTGATCTTCCCGGTGAGCACGTAGCGGGCGCCGAGCAGCTTGCCGGCCTGCTGGATCGAGGCCGGATCCACCTCGCCGCTCTGCTGGAACTTCAGCTCGCTGCGGATGTCGGCGAGCCGGGCGCGCTCCACCAGGCGGAGCTTGCCGTGGGACCGCTCGGAGATCTCGGTGGTGAAGAGCTCGCGCAGGACGCTGGACATCCGTCCCTCGTTGTTCGACCAGCCGCTGCAGGACCAGGCCCCGGAGGCCGCCGGGAAGTCGAGGATGGCGAGGCGGGGCTTCTTGGCCTTGGCCTCCTTGCCGCCCTCCGCCGCGGCCAGGGCCGGGGCGCAGAGCGCGAGGAGGAGAAGGCCGCGGGCGATGGTCCTGGTAGCCGTCATGTTGCCTCCGGGTGCGGGCGGCGGTGCCGCCGGACGAGGTTCGCCATCTTACCGCAAGCCGCGGCCGAATCTCCGTGCCTGGCCGGGTGCCGACCGGATAGGATGCGCGCCCGGCGCGGCCCCGCATCCCGCGGGCGCCCCGGCCTGGGGAGCCCGGCGACATGATCGACTTCGGCAAGCGCATCCTCTTCGTGGGCTACGGGGCGGTGGCCCAGTGCACGCTGCCCATCCTGCTGAAGCACGTCCGCGTCCCCGCGAAGAACGTCACGGTGATGGACTTCGAGGACCGCCGGGAGGCCCTGCGGCCCTGGCTCAAGAAGGGCGTGAAGTTCGCCCGCAAGCGGGTCACCCGCGACAACATGGCGGAGCTCCTGGGGAAGTACCTGGGGCCCGGCGACCTGCTCGTCGACCTCGCCTGGAACATCGACGCCTGCGAGATCCTCCAGTGGTGCCACGACCGGGGCGTCCTGTACGTGAACACCTCGGTCGAGGTCTGGGATCCCTACGAGGGCGCCGAGGACAAGCACCCCACCGAGCGGACCCTCTACTGGCGCCACATGAACGTGCGGCGCATGAAGGCCCGCTGGAGCGAGCCCGGCCCCACGGCGGTGCTGGAGCACGGCGCCAACCCCGGCCTCATCTCCCACTTCACCAAGCAGGGGCTCCTCGACATCGCCCGGCGGGCGGTGGCCGACGGCAAGTTCACCGGCGCCGCCGCCGAGGAGATCACCCGGCTCGCCGCCGGGCGGGTCTTCCACGAGCTGGCCTGGAAGCTGGGCGTGAAGGTGATCCACTGCAGCGAGCGGGACACCCAGATCACCGACCAGCCCAAGCGGGTGGACGAGTTCGTGAACACCTGGAGCGTGGAGGGCTTCCGCGAGGAGGGCACCACCACCGCGGAGCTGGGCTGGGGCACCCACGAGAAGGAGCTGCCGGCCCTGGCCTTCGAGCACGCCGACGGGCCCAGGAACCAGATCTGCCTGGCGCGGATGGGCATCAACACCTGGGTGGTCTCCTGGGTGCCCGACTACCGCATCCACGGCATGGTGGTCCGGCACGGCGAGGCCTTCACCATCTCCGACAGGCTGACGGTGTGGAAGGAGGGGAAGGCGGTGTACCGGCCCACCGTGCACTACGCCTACTGCCCCGCCGACGCGGCCATCGCCTCGCTGAACGAGCTGCGCGGCTACGATTACGAGCTGCCGGAGCGGCAGCGGATCATGAACGACGAGATCGTCTCCGGATCCGACATCCTCGGGGCGCTGATCATGGGCCACCCCTACAACTCCTGGTGGATCGGCAGCGACCTCTCCATCGCGGAGTCGCGGCGGCTGGTGCCGCACCAGAACGCCACCACCATGCAGGTGGCCATCTCGGTGGTGGCGGCGGCGAGCTGGATGATCGAGAACCCGGACCGCGGCGTCCTGGTCCCCGACGACCTCCCGCACGACCACGTGCTCAAGATCGCCAAGCCCTGGCTGGGGAAGTGGATCTCCAAGCCCTCGGACTGGACGCCGCTCAAGCACTACACCAACGCCTTCAAGGGCCACAACAACCCGGCGATCGACGCCAGCGACCCGTGGCAGTTCAAGAACTTCCTCATCACCGACGGTGACTGACGGCGGAGCGCCCGGGAGGAGACGCGCATGGTCACCAAGGCTCGCCTGAAGCAGCTGGCCCGGGAGCACGGCACCCCGCTCTTCGTCGTCGATCACGACGCGCTGCGGAGGAACTACCGGACCTTCAAGCGCTACCTGCCGCGGGTCCAGGCCTACTACGCGGTGAAGGCGAACTCCGACCCGGCCATCATCCGGACGCTGTACGAGGCCGGCGCCAGCTTCGACGTCGCCTCCCTGCCGGAGTTCATGATCGTCTACGACTGCATCAAGGAGCTCCCGGAGAAGGAGCGGCAGGACTGGATCTGGGACAAGATCATCTACGCCAACCCCATCAAGGCGAACGAGACGCTCCGGGCGCTGAACCGGTACAAGCCGCTCGTCACCTACGACAACCTGGCGGAGATCGGGAAGATCAAGACCCACGCCCCGCACGCCGGGGTGGCGCTGCGGCTCCGGGTCCCCAACACCGGGGCCATGGTGGAGCTCTCCTCCAAGTTCGGGGCCGCCCCCGGGGAGGCGGTGGACCTGATCCTGGCGGCCCGCGACGCCGGGCTCACCGTGGAGGGGCTCTCCTTCCACGTCGGCAGCCAGACCACCAACTTCCAGAACTACGTGCAGGCCATCGCCCTCGCCGCCCACGTCTTCGAGGAGGCGCGGGAGCGCGGCTACGACAAGATGAACCTGCTCGACATCGGCGGCGGCTTCCCGGCGCCGTACGACGAGACGGTGATGCCCTTCCGGGAGCTGGCGCGGATCCTGAACCGGGAGCTGGACCGGCTCTTCCCCCCGGAGGTCCAGATCCTCGCCGAGCCGGGCCGCTTCATGGTGGCGACCGCCGGCACCGCCATCTCGACCATCATCGGCAAGGCGGTCCGCGACGGGAAGCTCTGCTACTACGTCGACGACGGCGTCTACCACACCTTCTCGGGCGTGATCTTCGACCACTGCCAGTACCACTTCCAGGCCTTCCGGGGCGGTGCCCGGCAGGTGTGCTCGGTCTTCGGCCCGACCTGCGACGCGCTGGACGTGGTGTCGATGGCCGAGCAGCTCCCCGGCGACCTGAAGCTGGGCGACCTGCTCTACAGCACCAACATCGGCGCCTACAGCCACGCCTCGGCCACCCACTTCAACGGCTTCCCGCCCGCCAAGGTGGTCCACGTCAACCGCTGACGGGCGCCGCCGCGAGCTCCCGCAGGAACGCCCCCACCGCCTCCGCCACCGGCCCGGCCGCCTCGATGGCCACCATGTGGCCGGCGGCGGGGAGGCGCAGCAGCCGTGATCCCCGCAGCCGGGCGTGGAGGAACTCGGCGTACTTGGGCGGCGTGAGCCGGTCCTCCTCGCCGCAGACCACCAGCGCCGGGACGGCCAGCTCGCCGAGGCGGGCCATGACGTCGAAGGCGTCGCAGGCGGCGAAGTCGTCGTGGGCGACGCCGGGGGCGGTGGCGCGCAGCCGCTCCACGAAGGGCGCCACCAGGGCGGCGCTCGCCCCCGGGGCGAAGGAGTTCTCGACCATGGCCTGCGCCGCCCGGGCCAGGGCGGCCGGATCGGCGGTGGCCTCGAGGACCGCCGGGGCGACGCGCAGCCGCGCGCCGGTCCCCACCAGCACCAGGCCGGCGACGCGGGCCGGGGCGGTGAGCCCCAGCGTCAGGGCGACGGCTCCGCCCATGGAGTGGCCGGCGACGGCCGCGGCCGGCACCTCCAGCGCGTCCAGCAGCGCGAGCACCCGCCGCGCGTAGGCGGCCACCGATCGCTCGCCGGGCGGCGGCGACCGGCCGTGGCCCGGGAGGTCCACCGCGATCACCCGCCGGCCCGGCAGCGCCCGGAGCCCCTCCGGCCAGTGCACCCGCGAGCCCCCGGCGCCGTGCACCAGCAGCAGCGGCGGCCCGGCGGCGCCCGGCGGATTGGACTCCTGGTAGGCGATCCCGGCGGCGAGCCCTTCCGTGACCATGTGCCCCTCCCTCCTCGCGGTCCCCGGGGCGCCGCCCCCGTCCCCGGGGGTACGCCGCGCGGAACGATCCGTTCCCGGGGCGGGCCGTTGCCCGGGGCCCCCCGCTGATTATGGTGAAGCGCGAGGAGAATGCCATGACGGAGAGAGGCCTGCAGGAGGTGGTGACCCCCGTGGCGGTGACCGACGGCGCCGGGGTCCGGCTCCGGCGCAGCATCGCCACCGAGACGCTCGACCACCTCGATCCCTTCTTCCTCTTCGACCACTTCGGCTCGGAGGACCCCGGCGACTACCTGGCCGGCTTCCCCATGCACCCGCACCGCGGCATCGAGACGGTGACCTACATGCTGGACGGCACCGTGGCCCACCGCGACAGCCTGGGGAACGCGGGCGTCATCGGCACCGGCGACGTCCAGTGGATGACCGCGGGCAGCGGCATCCTCCACGAGGAGATGCCGAAGGCCGGCCCGCGCCGCCTCGACGGCTTCCAGATCTGGGTGAACCTGCCCGCCAAGCTCAAGATGACCAGGCCCCGCTACCAGGACGTCCCGGCGGCGCGCATCCCCGAGGTGTCCCGCCCCGACGGCGCCCGCATCCGGGTGGTGGCCGGCGAGGTGGACGGTGTCGCCGGCGCGGTGAAGGAGATCTTCGCCGGACCGACCTACCTGGACGTGGCGCTGCCGGCCGGCGGGAGCCTGGAGCAGCCGGTGCCGCGGGGCCACACCGCCCTGCTCTACGTCTACCGGGGCGCGGTGACGGTGGGCGGCGCCGACCGGTCCCGCGGGGCCGCCGCCGTCCCCTCCCCGCGCCTCGCCGTCCTGGCGGACGGCGACGTGGCGCGCGTCCACGCGGCCGGGGGGCCGGCCCGCTTCCTGCTGCTCTCGGCCCAACCTCTCCGCGAGCCCTACGCCCGCTACGGCCCGTTCGTCATGAACACGCGCGAGGAGATCGCCCAGGCGCTCCACGAGCTGCGGGAGGGGACCTTCATCCGGCGCGGCTGACCGGCGGGCGGGCGGAGTCCTGGCGGGGGCCTTCCGCCGCCGGGCCCACGCGGTAGCATCGGCGGGGCCACTTCCTGCCGAGGTGCCCCATGCCCGCGATCCCCGACGGCCTCCCCCGCCGCATCCTGGACGCCTCCCCCGACGGCGTCCTCGTCGCCGGCCCGGACGGCAAGGTCGCCTACTGGAACGCGGCCGCCGAGCGCATCTTCGGCTTCACCGCCGGCGAGGCGATGGGCGCCTCGATGGACCTCATCATCCCGGAGCGGCTGCGCGGCCGGCACTGGGAGGGGTGGGAGAAGGTGATGAGGACCGGGGTGACCCGCTACGGCCAGGGCCAGCTGCTGGCGGTGCCGGCGCTCCACCGGGACGGCCGGCAGCTCTCCATCGAGTTCTCGATCGAGCTGCTCCAGGACGCCGCCGGCCGGATCGAGTGGGTGGTGGCGGTGATCCGGGACGTCACCGAGCGCTTCGGCCGGGACAAGGCCCTTCGCCTCCAGCTCAAGGAGCTGGAGGCGAAGGTGGCCGCGAAACCCTAGAACCGGTACGAGACGCCCAGGTCCACCGCGTACTGGGACATGCGGGTCTCGTAGGAGGCGATGGCCTGGCCGCCCATCGCCGGGTAGGCGCCGTTCGACCCCTTCAGCGTGGCCCGCGGCGCGTAGGTGCCGCCGACGTTCACGCCCCAGGCGCCGACGTCCCAGCCCAGGCCGGCGGTGAAGTGGTGCTCGGCCACCGCCGGGAAGGCGATGTTCTCGAAGGCGCGATCCGGGTCGAGCGGCATCTTGCCGTAGTTGTAGCCGACCCGGACCTTCACCCCGCGCGGCGCCTGGAACTGGGCGCCGACCTTCAGGACCATCTGGTCCTCCCAGTTCATGTTCCAGGGCATGGCGCCGGTGGCCATGGTGTCGTTGTTGAAGGTCGGCTGGTTCTTGCCGTTGGTCTGGGACCAGCGGATCCACTCGAGGTCGGCGGCGAGCAGCAGCGCCTCGATCGGGCTCCAGGCGGCGCCGAGGGTGGTGACCGAGGGCTGGTCGAACTGGAGCCGGTCGGTGCCGCCCGGGAAGGGCACCGGCGCGAAGGTCGCCGGGTTCACGCCGCCGTGGGCCGGGACGTCGAACTTGAACTCCTGGAAGATGCTCTTGGTCTCGTAGGCCAGGCCGAGGGCCACCGACTTCACCGGGCGGAACTTCACGCCGAAGGTGGCGCCGTAGCCGTAGGAGCTGGCGGTGTCGTGGGGCTGCTGGCCGAAGCCGGCCGCCACGTCCCACTTCATCTGGGCCAGCATGGCGTTGAAGGTCACGCCCACGGACCAGGCGTCGTTGATCTTCCAGCCCAGGCCGGGGGTGAGGCGCGCCTGCATGTAGGAGGTGTAGGTCGGCCCGCCGTAGAGGTTCGACGGGTAGTTCACGCCCATGCCGGCGACGCCGAACAGGCCGATGCCGAGCGCCAGGCTGTCCCCCACCGGGAAGGCGGCGCCGACGGCGGGGATGAGCGAACCGCCGCGCCGCGAGTCGATGACCTGGCCCGGCTGCGCCACCACCGCGCCCGTGAACCCGGGCGGCATCTGGGCCTCGGTGGCCTGGTAGTCCACCGTCGGCTTGAACCAGGTGGCGCCGACGTCCAGCCGGCCGCCGAGCTCGGTCAGGCCGGCGGGGTTGGAGGCCACCGAGCTGGCGTCCAGGGTGGCGCCGACGCCGACGCCGCCCATCGACCCCTGCACCGGCCCGAAGCCGATCATCCGCATCCCGTTGGTGGCGCGCGCCGGGACCGCCGCCGCCAGCACCGCGACCACCGCCACCAGCCTTGCTGCTCCTCGCATGTGGATACTCCTCCGTGTCGACTGCGTTCGAGCTTCCGTGATCGGAGCGCACCGGCGCCCCGCGCTTCGCGGGTCGCCCCCGGGCGCCCGCGCTCCCTTCCTCCGGCCGGGCGCTACGCCTGCCCCGCCGCCACGATGATCCAGCGGAGCGCCAGGCCGCCCGCGAGCACGAGCAGCGGCGCCACCGCCGTGACCCGGTAGTGGAACCGGGCCTCCAGCGTCTCCAGCAGCGCCGGCGCGGCCAGCCCGGCGATCACCACCAGCGTCCAGAACTCCGCCGTGTACCGCCCGCCCAGGAGCAGTCCGGCCGCCTCCCGGCTCCCGGCGCCCGCGGTGCCCAGCCCCACCAGCACGAGCAGGAGGATCACCACCTCCAGGCCGATGGCCAGCAGGTCCCAGCGGACCAGGAAGTGCCGCTCCCCGCCGGCCACCGGGAAGAGCAGCAGGAAGGCCGCGCCGGTGGAGAGGCCCGAGACCAGGAAGAGCGGCCCGAGCAGCGCCGAGCTCCAGAGGGCGCGGGCCCCCAGGGTCGAGAGGAGGATGCCGGTGTAGACCCCCAGCGCCACGCCCGTCCCGAGGTGCGCCCAGGCGAGCTTCCGGCCCAGCCCCTGGCCCCAGGCCCGGGCCCGGAGCGCCAGGGCGTCGAGCCCCACCCGCCGCAGCAGCCCGACGGCCCGGACCAGCTGCGCGTCGTCGAGGGCGGCCAGCCCGAAGAGCAGCGTCACCGGGTAGACCACCACCAGGATCCAGGCGCCCCAGCTCATCGGCGAGGTCCAGCGCAGCGCCAGGTAGAAGCGCCAGACGTAGGGCTTGTGGGCCAGGTCGAGGAACAGCGCCAGCATCCCCAGGGAGACCAGCACCGGCGCCGCGAAGGCCAGCCAGCGGGCCGCGGGCGACCGCTCCGACGCGCGCAGCGAGAGCAGCGAGGAGAGGATCATCAGCCCGGCGGCCATGCCGCCGAGGAAGAGGTAGACCGGGATCTCCCAGCCCCAGACGTGCAGGACCGGGTCGATCTGGTTCGAGAAGCGTGCGACGTCGATCTCGGGCATGTCGTGTCCCCGGGGGCGCGGGCTACCCGCCGCAGCCTCCGCCTCCCTTCTTGCGCGGCGCGGGCGCGTCGCCGCTGGGCATGGGCGGCGGCGGCGCCGCCTTCACGCCGGTCATGGCCGCGGCGATCCCCGCCCGCAGCCGCCAGGTGTCCAGCTCCCGGGCCGAGGCGCCGGCGGCGGGCGGCGGGGGCGCCTCCAGCGCGAAGACCTTCCAGGCGGGGAAGCCGCCGTCGAGCAGCGCCACCCGGCCCGGGTAGGCGGCGGCGGCCGGCGGGGGCGCCGACAGGTCGGCGCCGCCCACCAGCACGATCTCGCGCGCCGGGTTGGCGTCGGCGAGCCGCAGCTTCCCGAGCTGGTCGGCCGGCACGCACTCGGAGCCCGGGACGCGGGCGGCGGCGCAGTCGGCCATGGGCCGCAGGTCGAGGACCCGCACCTTCCAGGGCTCGTCGAGGACGCGGCGTGCCAGCTCCATGGGGGTGAGGCGCGGCGGGCCCGCCGGGACGGCGGCGCTCCCGGTCGGCAGGGCCGCCGCCGCCAGCGCGAAGAGGGCGGTGGCCGCGAAGCCGGCGAAGACGGCGCGCCGCGCCGGCGTGGCCCGTGCCGGGGCGCCCGGCGCGGGCTTCGCGAGGATCTTCTCGATCCGGTCGGCGCCGAGGAAGGCCGCCACCGCCATGGCGGTGACGGCCAAGGCCACGATGGCCGGTCCGGCCCGGGGGCCGAGGTGCAGCAGGTCGGGGAGGTAGACGTGGCCCAGGTCGCTCGCGTTCTGGAGCCGGGAGATGGCCGGGAGGTGCTCGATCCCGGTCCAGATCACCTGGCCGGCGACGACGCCCACCACCGTCATCAGGCCGTCGATCTTCCCCGAGGCCATGGCGACCATCGAGGTCCCGGGGCAGTAGCCCGAGACGATGAAGCCGACGCCCAGGGCGAAGCCGCCCACCACCATGGGCCACAGGTAGGTGCCGCTGGTGGCGTTGTCGGCCACGGCGCGCAGGTCCACCAGCCCCAGGCCGGAGAGGAGCACCATGCCGAGCATGGCGGTGACGATGGCGCCGAACATGACCTTGAGGACGGTCATGTCGGTCCCGTAGAACTGCGCCGCGAGCTTCTGGGCCCGGCCGAAGCCGGCCCGCTCCAGGACGAAGCCGAAGGCGAAGCCGATGGCGACGCCGGCGACGAGCCCCAGCTCGCGGCTCTCCGCGGTGAGCGACCAGAACGGGAAGGTCATCGCAGCTGCCTCCTCACGAACCACGCGAAGGCGTAGCCGCCGCCGAAGACCGAGAACATGAAGGCCCAGCTCCCCACGCTGAGGAGGGCGCCGCCGCTCAGGGCCTGGCCCGAGGTGCAGCCGCGCGACACCCGCGCCGCCGCCCCCATGATCAGGCCGCCCAGCAGCGCCAGGGCCAGCCGCTTCGCCCGGGGGAAGGCCGGGGCCTTGAGCACCTCCCACTTCAGGCGCCCGGAGGTGTAGGCGCCGACGAAGCCGCCCAGCACCACCCCGAGGATCTCGAAGCTCAGCCAGAAGTCGAAGGGGTGGCCCCCGGCCCAGGCGTGCGCCAGCCCGGGCGACCGCTCCACCACCCCCGGGGCGACGACGCCGAGGGCGGCGACTCCCAGGCGCAGCGACGCGCCCGAGGCCCCCAGGCCGTTGCCCATCACCAGGTAGCTCCCCAGCAGCACCAGCCCCAGCGCCACGCCGGCGAGGTAGGGGTTCCAGAACCTGTCGGGATCTCGTTCCATGGCCGCTCCCTAGGCGAGGAAGAAGACGTTGGGCCGGTTGCCGGTCTCGGGCTTCAGCACCTTGTTCCGGCGCGAGTGGATCAGCTGGACCACGGCGCTCCCGGGATCGGCCAGGTCGCCGAAGGTGAGCGAGCGGGTCGGGCAGGTCTCGACGCAGGCGGGCCGCTTCCCCTGCTGGACCCGGTGCAGGCAGAAGGTGCACTTGTCCACGTAGCCGTCGGGGTGGACGTAGCGGGCGCCGTAGGCGCAGGAGGCGATGCAGGCCTTGCAGCCGGTGCACTTGGCGCGGTTCACCAGCACCACGCCGCCCTCGGCCAGGTGCGAGGCACCGGTGGGGCAGGCCGACACGCAGGGGGCGTCGGAGCAGTGGTTGCAGCGCTCCGAGCGGATCTCCATGGAGAGGCCGGGGAAGCGCCCGCTGGTCTCCTGGACGATCCAGTCGCGGAACCCGCCGTGGGGCAGGCGGTTCTCGGTCTTGCAGGCGATGACGCAGGCGCTGCACCCGACGCAGCGCCGGGTGTCCACCGCCATGGCGTAGCGCTTCTTCATGCGGACCTCTCGGCGGGCTCGAGGCGGACGAAGTTCACGTTCATGCCGGTGCCGCCCATGATCGGGTCGACCTTGTAGCGGGTGGTCAGGGCGCTGGTGGAGGCGCCGCGGCCGCGGGCGTAGCGGAGCCCGCGCGCGGTGTGGCCCCAGCCGTGGACCAGGTAGACGCAGTCGCCGCGGATGCGCTCGGTGACCTTGGCGCGCACCGGGCCGCTCTTCACGCCGTCCTGGTTCACCAGCATCACCCGGTCGCCGTTCCTCACCGGCGTGGGCAGGGCCCGGGCGGCGTCGGCGTTGATCCACACCTCGTTCTCCGGGTAGGGCTCGGCCAGCAGGCGGTTGTTGGCGGTGCGGCCGAAGGTGTGGGTCGGCGCCCGCCCCATGAGCAGCCGGAAGCTGCCGGGCGGCCCCTCCTCGGGCGGGTAGAAGCTGGGGATGGGGTCGAAGCCCAGCTTCGCCAGCTCGGCGCTGTGCAGCTGGATCTTCCCGCTCTCGGTGGAGATGGGGGGCGGCGCCCCCTCCTCCTCGCAGGTGGCGATGCGCTTGCCGGCGAGCGCCCCCTTGCGCCGCAGCTCGGCGACGTCGAGGCCCGACGCCCGCGCCCGCGTCTCCACGAACTCGGCGGCGTCCTTCCAGGGGAAGTGGGCGCCCAGCCCGACGGCCTTGCCCATCTCCTTGGCGATCCACCAGCCGGGCCGGGAGTCGTACAAGGGCTCGACCGCCGCCTGGCGGATGGCGACGAAGGGCGTCTTCCAGCGCGGCGCCGCCAGGTCGTCGTCCCGCTCCAGGTAGGTGGCCTCGGGCAGCACCACGTCGGCCCAGCCGCAGATCTCCGCCGGCAGCACGTCGATGGCCACCAGGAAGTCCAGCCCCTGGACGGCCTTGACGGTCTCCTGCGGCGCCGGCAGCGATTGCATGAGGTTGGTGCCGTAGACGATCCAGGCCTTCATGTCGTACATCGCGAAGCCGGGCCGGGTGGCGTCGCAGAGGCCCGAGGCCAGGACCTCGTCGGCCACCGGGTAGCCGCCCTGCTTCGGCTTGTCGGCCGCCGGCCGGACGGCCCCGGCGGGCGCCTGCACCGGGTAGCCGGCGAGCGACACCGCGCCGGTGGAGAGGTAGCCGCCGCGCCGGCCCCAGCTCCCCAGCAGCGCCGCCAGGATGGCCATGGCCCGCGCCCGCTGGGTGTCGTCGCCGGTCCAGGTGGTGTGGCGGCCCGGGTGGACGAGCGACGCCGGCCGCGCCGCGGCGATGAACCGGGCCGACTCGCGGATCAGCTCCGGCCGGACCCCGGTGAGCGGCCAGGCCCACTCCGGCGTCTTCCCGGCGACGTGGGCCTTGAGCTCGTCGAGGCCGGTGGCGTACTTCGCCAGGTACTCGGCGTCGTAGCGCTTCTCCTCGACGATGACGTTCATCCAGGCGAGCAGCAGCGCCACGTCGGTGCCCGGCTTGACGGGCAGCCAGTAGCGGGCCTTCCCCGCCGCCACCGAGAAGCGCGGGTCCACCACCACCAGCTGGGCTCCCTTGCCGACGGCGTCGGCCAGCTCCTGCACCTGGGTGTTGTGCATGTTCTCGCCCAGGTGGCTGCCGATCAGCGTGATGACCCGGGCGTTCTCGATGTCGATGGGCTCGGGCGAGCCCAGCGGCGCGCCGTAGGTGAGGGTGTACGCGGCCTCGCGCGGCCCGCGGCACTGGGCGTAGGACGGGGCGCCGATGTTGGGCGAGCCCCACACCTTCATGAACCACTTGAACCAGCTGCCGCCGAAGCCGTGGGTGAAGAGGGCCACCGCCTCGGCGCCGTGGCGGGCCTTCACCCGCAACAGCCCCTCGCCCACCTTGTTGAGGGCCGCGTCCCAGCTCACCTCCTGGAAGACGTCCTCGCCCCGCTTCGAGGCGCGGACCAGCGGCCGCTTCAGCCGGTCGGGGTCGTAGAGCAGGCCGGTGGCGCCGGCGCCGCGCGGGCAGAGCATGCCCCGGGACAGCGGGTGGTCGGGGTTCCCGGTGATCTTGGTGACCCGGCCATCCTTCACGTGGGCGAGCTGGCCGCAGTTCCAGAAGCACAGCTCGCAGAAGGTGGGGACCACCCGGTCGCCCTCGGTGCCCGGATCCTCGACCGGATCCCCGTCGAGACCCCACCAGCGGGTGGTGAGGCCCGATCCCACGGCGGCGACGCCGGCCCCGGCGGCGCCGATCTGGATGAACTTGCGGCGCGTGATCGCGTCCATCGCTCTCCGCTCCCCCGAGGCGCTAGCGCGCCTCGCACTTCTCCATGCAGCTGACGAGGCTCCTCAGCTGCGGCTCGGCCAGCCGGTAGTAGGCGAAGCCGTCCTGCCGGGTGGCGGCGACCAGATCGTGCAGGCGGAGGATCCGCAGCTGCTGCGACACGATGGCCTGCGGCGCGTCCAGGGCCTCGGCGAGGGCGCTCACGTGCTGCTCGCCGCGGCAGAGGATGGCGACGATGCGCACGCGCAACGGGTGCGCGACCGCCTTCAGGACCTCGGCGATGCGCGCCGACTTCGCGTCGTCGCGGGCCAGCTCCGAGCCCGCGGCCCTCTCGATGCGAAGCGTCGGTCGTGCGGCCATCGGCTCCTCCGACGCCGCATAGCGACGTCGCTATATCGCGGCATCGCCATACGCAAGCCATGTGCCCGACCGGCCCCGGCGCCGGTACGGGGTGTTGCGGCGAGGCCCGGCCGTCCGGATGGGGGACCACGCGCAGGGCTGCGTCGACTTCCGCATGCGCGCCAGCGCGCGGGTCGGCGCCGCCCCGGGGAGCGGTGCGACCTCGCGTCGCATCGCGGGGATCCTGGCGCGACCGCGACTGACCCACGGTGAAGCGCAGATTCCGCGCAGGGCGTGAATCCCGCGGCGCCGCCTTGGCTCCGACGGTCATGGAGAGGCTCACGTGACCGGACCCGAGACCACCCCGAGACCCGAGACGCCCCAGGAGGGCACGCGGCCGCCGCCCTGGCGCAAGCTGGCCCGCTACCGGCTGCCGCTCGCCGTCCTCGCCGGGGCCGCCGCCGGCGCCGCCTACTCGCACTTCATCGGCTGCCGGACCGGGACCTGCCCCATCACCTCGAACGTCTGGATCGCCACGCTCTACGGCGCCTTCGTCGGGGGGCTCGCCGGGTGGCCGCGCCGCGCCGAGGCGGCCGCCCCCGCCGCCCCGCCGCGCGGCCCGATCAGCTCTGGCCGGTGACCTGCTTCAGCGCGCGCGCGATCGCGTCGGGCGAGTCGCCGCAGCCCACCCGGCGGGCCGGAGCGTCCGGGCGGCGTGCACCTCGTGGGGAGTGGCGCCCGGGGGCGGGCGACCTGCCGGTCAGGCGAGCAGCTTCTTCTTCAGCTTGTCCTGGATCTTCTTGGCGGCGTCGCAGTCCTCGCAGGGCGCGTCGGGCTTCTTCGCGTGCACCTTGCAGGTGGCGAGGCAGTTGTCGAGCGACTGCACCAGGATCCGGATCTCCTTCGGCGACAGCGCGACGTCGGTCATGAGCGCCTCTCCTCCGAGCGGGTCGGGGCCATTATCGGCCCCGCTCCCGCGGAGGTCACCCGGTTTCGGGCCCCGGTACCCAGGCGGGCGGCGGGGGTGCGCGGCGCCGCCGCGGCGTGCGCCGGTCAGGCCGGCCGGTGGTCCTTCACGTACTTCTGGGCCGCCAGCGCGGCGATGGTGCCGTCGGCCACCGCGGTGGTGATCTGGCGGAAGCGCTTGGAGCGCAGGTCGCCCGCCACGTAGAGGCCGGGGGTGGGCGTGGACATGTCCTCCGCCGTCTCCACGTAGCCCCACTGGTTCAGCGGGACGACGTCCTTCACCAGGTCGGCGCGCGGCACGTAGCCGATGAAGACGAAGACGCCGTCGGTCTTCAGGACCCGCGTCTCGTGGGTCTTCACGTTCTCGATGCGCAGGGCGTCGAGCCCCTTCTCCCCGATGAACTCCCGCGGCTCCGAGTCCCAGATGACCTTGATCTTGGGGTTCTTCAGCGCCTCCTCCACCGTCGCCGCCTCGGCCTGGAAGTGGTCGAACTGGTGGATGATGGTGACGCTGCGGGCGAACTGGGTGAGGAACAGCGACTCCTCGACCGCCGAGTTGCCGCCGCCGACGACGTGGATGTCCTTGCCCTCGAAGTAGGCGCCGTCGCAGGTGGCGCAGTAGCTGATGCCGCGCCCCTTGAACTTCGACTCGCCGGGCACGCCCAGGTCGCGCGGCTTGGCGCCGGTGGCGACGATCACCGCCGGGGCCTCGACCTGCTCCTCCTCGTCGAGCTCGAACCGCTTGGTGGCGCCGGCCAGCTCGTGGCCGGTGATCTCCACCGCCCGCCGGATCTTCGCGCCGAAGCGCTCCGCCTGCAGGGCGAAGGCCTTGGCCAGGTCGCTGCCCTTCACGTCCTCGGGGAAGCCGGGGTAGTTGGACACCTTGTGCGTGGTCTTCACCTGGCCGCCCGGCACGCTCTCGTCGAGCACCAGGGTCTTCAGGCGCGCCCGCGCCGCGTAGATGGCGGCGCTCAGGCCCGCCGGGCCGGCGCCCACCACGATGAGATCGTATCGCTCCGCCATGGTCGGTCTCCTGGTCTGTCCGGCGCCGGTCAGGACAGCATCGACTCGACCTGCGCCTTGATGGCCGTGCGCTTGATGTCCTCGCCGCCGAGCCGCTCCCCGACCTCCTGCCCCGCCTTGAAGAAGATCAGGGTCGGGCTGCCGGTGACGCCCAGCTGGGCCGCCAGGTCGCGGTTCCCCTGCCGGAAGATCTTCAGGAAGCGGGCCCGGCCGGCGAACTGGTCGGCCACCGCCTCGAACTTGGGGGCCAGCGCCTCGCAGGGCGGGCACTCGGTCGAGAAGAAGTCGAGGACCACCGGCTCGCCGGAGGCGAGCACCTCGCGCTGGTAGTCGGCCTGGGTGATCTCCTTCACGTTCGCGCTCATCGTCGTCTCCCCTTCGGAAGGTCGGTTCACTTCCTGAGAGCCTGCACCGCACGGGAGGAGTCATCCGCGGCTTCGTGCCGCGGCGACATCATGTTTGGGGGGCCGAGGGCCATGCCTGCCGCGAGGGCAGAGGGGACGAGGCCCCCCGTGCAAGAAGGAGAGGGCCGCCTCGCGGCGGCCCCCCCGGTGCTTCTCGCGACGAGCTCGCGCTAGTCGTGGCAGCCCGACACCAGCCGGGAGGCCTTGGCGCAACACTGGGCGACCTTCTCGGCCGCGCAGCAGGACTGCTTGGGCTTCGTGAGCAGCTTCATGCATCCTCCTCTCGGGAATGATCCACCGCCCGAGCGACCCGTGGGAGCCTCCAAAGGGGCTGGAGGATTCTTCGCCGCACCCGAATCTTCACCGATCGGGCAGGCTCCAAGGAGGGGAGCCCAATGTCCCGTCCCGACGAGAGCTTTCCGGCGCAGGTCGCCCGCGCCTCCACCGCCCGCTACGCGGCCCTGTCCGCCCAGGCCGACAGCCTCTCGTGCGGCGGCGCCCTGGACCTCGCCGCGCCGCGCGAGGGGGAGACGGTGGTGGACCTGGGCTGCGGCCGCGGCGGCGACGTGCTCCGGGCCGCCGCCCTGGTGGGACCGCGCGGCGCCGCCATCGGCGTGGACGCGAACGAGAAGATGCTGGCCGTCGCGGTGGAGCGCGCCACCGGGACGCCGAACGCCCGCTTCGTCCGGAGCGACCTCGCCGTGATCCCGCTTCCCGACGGCTGCGCCGACGCCGTGGTCTCCGACTGCGCCATCAACCACGCGCCCGACAAGGCGGCCGTCTACCGGGAGATCCACCGGCTGCTGCGGCCCGGCGGCCGCTTCACCGTCTCCGACGTGGTCTCGGAGGAAGAGCTGCCCGAGGCGGTGCGCCGGGATCCCGCCGCCTGGGCCGCCTGCTACGGCGGCGCCATCCCCGAGGCCGACTACCTCGCCGCCGTCGCCGCGGCGGGCTTCGGGGAGATCGCCGTGGCCCGGCGCACCGCCCCCTACGAGAAGGGCGGCGTCCTCGTGCACAGCATCACCGTCCAGGGCCGCCGCTAGCGTCCCCGGCAGGAGTCCCATGCGCCTCTCGCGTCACGCCATCCTCGCCCCGGTCCCGGGGCGCCCCGATCAGCTCCTGGTCCAGCCGCTCTCCGGCCAGGCCGCCCTCCTCGAGCCCGCGAGCGCCGCCGCCCTCCGGGCCCTGCCCGCCGGCGGCGCCCTCCCCGCCTCGCTCCCCGAGGAGACGCTCCGCCAGGCCGGCTTCGTCGTCGACGGCGAGGCGGAGGACGCCGCGCTCCTCGCCGCCGCCCGCGCCGAGTGGGCCGAGGAGGCGGCCAAGACCCCCACCCAGCTGGTGGTGGTGCCGAGCTTCGGCTGCAACCTCGCCTGCACCTACTGCTACCAGGAGCTCTTCGACCCGACGGCGGGCGGGCTCATGGCCCCCGAGGTCATCGAGGCCTTCTTCGCCTACGTCGAGCGCCACCACGGCGCCGAGTCGCCCCGCCCCTACGTCACGCTCTTCGGCGGCGAGCCGCTCCGCGACACCCCGGCCCACCGCGACCGCATCGCCCGCTTCCTGGGCGGGGCGCGGGCCGCGCGCCTGCAGGTCGCGGCGGTGACCAACGGCCACGACCTCGCGGCGCTGCTGCCGCTGCTCTCCTCCGGGCCGGTCAAGGAGATCCAGGTCACCCTGGACGGGCCGGCGGCGCTCCACGACCGGCGGCGCCCCCACGCCAGCGGGGCCGGGACCTTCGCCCGCATCGTCGAGGGGATCGACGGGCTGGTCGAGGCCGGCATCCCGGTGAACCTCCGGGTGGTGGCCGACCGCGAGAACCTCTCCTCGCTCCCCGAGCTGGCCGCCTTCGCGGCGGCGCGGGGCTGGCTCGACCTCCCCGACGCGAAGTTCAAGACCCAGATCGGGCGCAACTACGAGCTGTTCGGCTGCGCCAGCCGCCAGGAGAAGGGGGCGCTCTTCGACCGGGTGGAACTGTGGGCGAGGTACGTCGAGCTGTCGGAGGCCCACCCCGAGCTGCGCCGCTTCCACCGGCCCCGCTTCCACGGGATCGGCCACCTCGCCGAGACCGGCGAGCTCCCGGCGCCGAACTTCGACGCCTGCCCCGCCGCCAAGAAGGAGTGGGCCTTCGGCCCCGACGGCAGCATCTACGGCTGCACCGCCACCGTCGGCCACCCGTCCCACCGGCTCGGGCGGTTCCACCCCGAGGTGGTCCGCGACGACGCCGCCATCGCCCGCTGGCGGGAGCGCAGCACCCTCACCATCTCCGCCTGCCAGGGCTGCGCGCTCGCCCCGGTGTGCGGCGGCGGCTGCGGCGCCATCGCCTGGAACCAGCACGGCTCGGCCCAGGCGCCCGACTGCCGGCCGGTGCCGGAGCTGTACGGCCTGGGCGCGCGCTACTACGGGTTGGGCGCGTGACCGCCACGGCCCTCCCCGCGGCCGCGGAGCACCGGCAGGGCTGCCTGCTCTGCGGCGCGCCGCTGGTCTACGCCGTCGAGGCGGCGCCGGCCCGCTGCGCCCTGTGCGGCGCGGAGCAGGGGAGCACCGCCCGCTGCCGCGACGGCCACTTCGTCTGCGACGCCTGCCACTCCGGCTCCGCCAAGGCGCTCATCGAGCGGGTCTGCCGGGCGAGCGAGGCCACCGACCCGGTGGCGCTGGCCACCGGCCTGATGCGCCACCCGGCGCTCAAGCTGCACGGCCCCGAGCACCACTTCCTCGTCCCCGCGGTGCTGCTCGCCGCCTGGGCCAACGCCCGGGGGACCCCCGGCGAGAAGGGGCGGCTCCTCGCCGAGGCCCGGCGGCGCTCGGACACGGTGGTGGGGGGCTCCTGCGGCTTCCACGGGGCCTGCGGGGCCGGGGTGGGCACCGGCATCTTCGCCAGCCTCGCCACCGGGGCGACGCCCATGGCCCGGGAGTCCTGGGGGCTCGCCAACGGGGCCACCGCCCGGGCGCTCGGCACCATCGCGCGCCTGGGGGGGCCGCGCTGCTGCAAGCGCACGACCTGGCTGGCGATCCTCACCGGCGTCCGGATCGCCCGGGAGAGCCTGGGGGTCCGGCTCGAGGGCCGGGGACCCGCCTGCGAGTTCGCCGATCGCAACGAGGACTGCCTGGAGGAGGGCTGCCCCTTCCACCCGGCCCCCCGGCGGGCCGGGGCCCGCTGAGCGGGGAACCGTTCCGCCCGGGCCTGGCTCGCACCGTCATGCCCAACCACGCACTGGTCCTCGGCGGAGGCTTCGCCGGCCTGGAGGCCGCCATCCAGCTCCGCCAGCGGGGCCTCGAGGTCACCCTGGTCTCGAACCGCCCCTTCCTCTTCGTCTACCCGACGTCGATCTGGGTGGTGACCGGGGAGAAGCCGTTCGAGGAGGTCTGCCTGGACCTCGGCGACGTGGCCCGGCGCCACGGCTTCCGGTTCGTCGAGGGGACGGTGGAGTCGATCTCCGGGGCCGGACGCAGCGCGGTGGTGAACGGCGAGAAGCTCGCCGCCGACCACCTGGTGGTCGCCTTCGGCGGCGACCGGCTGAAGCCCAAGGGCGCGGAGCTCACCCACACCATCGGCGGCGACCCGCAGGCGGCCGTCCGGGCGCGGGACGCGCTCTCCGCGCTCCTGGCGCGGGGCCGTGGCCGGATCGCCATGGGCTTCGGCGGCAACCCCAAGGACGGGTCGGCGGTCCGCGGCGGACCGGTGTTCGAGCTCATGTTCAACGTGGACACGCTGCTGCGCCGGCGCGGGCTGCGGGAGGCCTTCGAGCTGACCTTCTTCGCCCCCATGCCCAGCCCCGGCGAGCGCATGGGCAAGAAGGCGGTCGGTGCCCTCCAGGGCATGCTCGGCAAGCTCGGGGTCGGGGCCCGCTTCGGGAAGAAGATCACCGGCTTCGAGCGGGACGGCGTGCTCTTCGAGGACGGCTCGAAGCTGGAGACCGACCTGACGATCTTCCTCCCCGCCGGCGACGGCCACCCGGCGGTGAAGGGCTCCGACCTGCCCCGGAGCGAGGCCGGCTTCGTCACCGTGGACGGGGGCTGCGCGGTGCCGGGCTTCCCCGGCGTCTGGGCCGTCGGCGACGCCGCGGCGCTGCAGGGGCCGGACTGGCGCGCCAAGCAGGGGCACGTCGCCGAGGTCATGGCCCGGGTCGCCGCCGCGAACGTCGCGGCGGTGGAGGCGGGGCGGCCGGAGCGCGAGAGCTACCTGCCGCACGTCGGCATCACCTGCCTGCTCGACATGGGGAACGGCGCCGCCTACGTCCACCGTGACGACGTGACGGAGCGGATGGTGCCGCTCCCGGTGGTCGGCCACTGGATGAAGCAGGCCTGGGGCGCCTACTACAAGGCGTCGAAGCGCAGGCAGGTGCCGCGCCTCCCGGGGATGTGAGGGCGCGGCGCCCCTCCCCCGCCGGGCGGCGGGGGAGAGGCGCGTCACGACCGCGCCAGGTGGCGGGGCACGCCGCCCCCGGCAGCGCTTCAGCCCTTGCGCGGGTCGCCCGGGTAGCCGAGCGCCTTCCAGTCGACGCGGCCGCCGCCGTGGCACTCGGCGCACTTCACCGCCGCCTCCTTGGGCGCCACCTCGTGGAAGATCGACATGTAGCGCTCGGTCCGCACCCAGCCGATCTCCTTCACCTCCATGCCGGCCGCCTTGGCCCCCTCGCGGATGGCGGCGTCGGTGTTGCCGGTCTTGAAGAGGATCCCCACCTTCACCGGGATGAGCTTCCGGGTGGCGGCGTCGATCGGCACGTTCGCGGTGTGGAGCTTGAAGGGGTAGAGCTTCGCCTTGCCGTCGGCCCGGCTCCCCTGCGGCGCCCAGAACTTCACCACCCCCTGCTCCACCGTCACCGGCTCGTCGGGGAGGGCGATGCGCCCCTTCCCGTCCCACCAGGCCAGCACCGGCTTCACGTCCTTGCGGAAGGTGATGGCCGGCTCGAACTTGCCCTGGCCGGGCACCGGCTCCGACCGCGAGAAGTCGCGGTGCACGTCGGTGGGCTTGTCCTTGGCGAAGGCCGGGACGTGGCAGGCGGTGCAGGCCACGCGCGCCAGGTGGGCGGCGACCGCCGGGTCCCGGTGCGCGGTCCGGCCGTCGTGGCAGTGGCCGCACCCCTCGGCGGGGCCGGCGTCCAGGCCGGCCATCTGCGAGCCGGCCCCCACGAACCGGTGGTCGCGGGACTTGTGGCACTGCAGGCAGGTCATCGACGAGCCGAGGTGCACGTCGAAGCTCCGGCTCCTCAGGGCCGCCGCCTCCAGGTCGCCGCGCTTGTAGTTGATCCCGCCGCCCGAGCCGGCGTGGCAGCGCAGGCAGATGGCGGTGTCGGGGAGCTGCGGGTTCTGGGCCGCCAGCAGCAGCTCCGCCGGCGTCATCGCCGGCGCCCACCGCAGCCCGCCGCCCGGGGCGTCGGCCACGTCGCGCCGGTAGGTGGCGGAGTGGCACATCAGGCAGTCCACGTTCTCGAGCTGCGCCGGCGTGGCCTCGGGCGCGGGCTTCGCGCCCAGCCCGGCGTGGCAGGCGGAGCAGCCCTTGGCGATGACCTTGCCCTCGGCGTTGGTGACCCGCGCGATCCAGCTGATGGCGGGGTTGGTGCAGAAGTCGTTCGAGACGTTGATCTTGCCCAGCTTGCGCCCGCCGGCGTTCACCAGGTTGGGCGCGTCCGCCTTCCACTGGTAGTGCATCGAGGCGTGGGCCGCGCGCCCCTCGGCCTCGTGGCAGGCCAGGCAGGTCCTCGTGCCCTCCCAGCTCTTCACGTATTCCCGGTGCGGATTCTCGTAGACGGTCCCCTCGCCGGCGGCGAGGGCGGCGGACGCCAGGGCCAGGCCGGCGGCGGACGCCAGGGTTCTCGACAGGTTCATGCGGTGGGGCCCTCCCGTGCCCCGGGGCAGCATGGGGCCGGGGCGCGCGATCCGGGCCGGCGAACGCTTGCGGCACGTGGCCGCAGGGTGGCCCGCTCGCCGCCCCGCGACGCGACCCCGACGCCGGCTGCGACGGAACGTTTCAGCGGCGGCCGCGACCGGCCCAGACCGGGACGCCGTTCAGGTCGCGCAGCGCCACCGCCTGGTCGCCCTTCTTCACCACCTGGGCGAGGAGGGTCGGCTGGCCGTTCACGCTGACCTGGGAGCCGGTGATCTCCACCCGGTCGCCGGCGGCCAGCGTGAGCCCCTCGTCCTTCAGGAACCAGGCGGGCCCGACGTGCACGTGGGAGGCGCCGCTGGCGGTCTTCAGGTCGAGGTGGATGCCCCCGCCCCGGCGCCCCGTCACCTCCTGGACGCCGGCGACCTCGCCGGCCACGGTGGTGACCGTCCCGGGGTCGTAGAGCCGCGAGCCCCGCGCCCCGGGGCCGCGCACGGCCCCGCCGCACGGGCCCTGCCCCTTCATGCCGCCGCACGGGCCCGGGCCGGGGCCGCGAGCCTCGTCCGCGAGGGCCGCGAGGCCTCCCACCGCCAGGGTGGCCGCCAGAGACAGTCCGATCGCCGTCCTCATGTCTTCCTCCCGTCCGCTCCCGGTGGGATGGTCGGGCTCGCCGCCACGGCGCGCCCACGTGGGGACAACCCTCGGCCGCCCCGCTCGTTGCGCGGCGCGGCGCGGTCGATTGCCGCGGGCCACGAACCGGGCGCGGCGCCGCAAGCTCCAACCGGTGAAGTCGAGGATCCGGGGACCGGCTCCTCGCGGGGCGAGGCCGGCGGCGGCCTCGGAAGGGACACCGCATGGCCACCGAGCGACAGGCGCCTTGCCCGGAGTGCGCGAAGGTCGGCGAGCTGCTCTCGGACTACCTCGACGGCGAGCTGCCCGAGAGCGGGCGCTGGGTCGTCGAGCTGCACCTCGGGAGCTGCACCGCCTGCACCCAGTTCCTGGCGGAGCTGGCGGCGACGGTGACGGCGCTGCACCGGCTCGCCAGGCCCGACGCGGTCACCCGTGCGCTTCGAGGAACCGCTTCAGCGCGGTCCTGACCGACTGCTCGACGCGGGGCGGGACCTGCTCGTCGCCGGCGCGCCGGCACAGGGTCAGGCTGGCGCGCAGCGAGTCGCAGCGGGAGCTGCAGCGCGGGCAGCGCCGGATGTGCTCCTCCAGCTCCTCGCAGACCGTCCCGCTGATCTCCCCCTCCAGCTTGCGCGAGAACAGGTCCACCACGTCGGGGCAGGCGTCGGGGGCCGCCGCGGTGGCGGAGGGCTCGGGGACGCCGAGGAAGGGGGCGACCCGCTCCCGGACCGCCACCCGGGCGCGGTGCAGGCGGCTCTTCACCGCCTCGACGGTGAGCCCCAGCACCTCGGCCACCTCGGCGGCCGAGAGCCCCTCGACGTCCCGGAGCACCAGCACCTCGCGGTACATCGGGTCGAGGCCGCCGATGGCCTCCTGCAGCCGGTCGTGGAGCTGCCGCCCCTCCATCTCGCGGTCGGGGCCGCGGGCCGGGTCCGGCACCTCGACCGCCTCGTCGCGGCTGGCGTCCAGGGACTGCAGCTCGATGGGGGCGAACTTGCTGGTCCGGCGCTTCTTGATGCAGAAGCTGCGGGCGATGGCGTAGAGCCAGGTGGAGACGGAGGAGGCCCCGCGGAAGTCGGGGATGGTCCGCGCCGCCGCCAGCAGCGTCTCCTGGAGGACGTCCTTGGCGTCCTCCGGCTCGCCGCACATCTTCATCCCGAAGCTGTAGACGCGCGCCTGGTGGCGGTCGAGCAGGTCGCCGAGCGCCTTGCGGTCGCCGCCGCGCGCCGCGTCCAGCAGCTCCTCGTCGGTCCTCGCCATGGGGTCGTCTACCTAACGCGAACCGGGGCGCCGCTCAAGCGGGACCGGCCCCCGAAGATCACCGCGCCTTCGCCGCCGCCCGCGCGAAGGCCGGCGCCGAGCGGGCGATGACCTCCTCGTCCACGCAGAAGGCCAGCCGGAAGTGGCCCGGGAAGCCGAAGCCGCGCCCGGGCACGGCCAGCACGTTCTCGGCGAGCAGCAGGTCCACGAAGCGGCGGTCGTCGCCGCCCGGCGCCCGGGGGAAGAAGTAGAAGGCCCCGCGGGGCAGGGCGAACTCGATCCCGGCGCCGCGCAGCGCCGCCGCCATCGCCTGGCGCCGCCGGTCGTAGATCCCCACGTCCACCGAGGCGTCCACCAGCGCCTCGACCAGCTGCTGGCCGACCACCGGGGCGTTGACGAAGCCCAGGGTGCGGTTGGTCATGGTCAGGGCGTCGAGGAGCAGCGGGCCGTCGGGCATGGCCGGGCTGGCGGCGATGTAGCCGACCCGCTCCCCGGCCAGCGACAGGCTCTTGGAGAAGGAGCCGATCACCACGGCGAAGGGGGAGACCGGCAGCACCGGCGGCACCACCGCGCCGTCGTACGCCAGGGCGCGGTAGGGCTCGTCCGAGACCAGGAAGACGGGCCGCTCGCGGCCGGCGTTGTGGCGCGCCAGCATCTGCCCGACGGCCTCGAGCGCCGCGGCGTCGTAGATGCAGCCGGCCGGGTTGTTGGGGTTGTTGAGGATCAGCACCCGGGTGCGCGGGCCGATGGCCCGGTCCAGCGCCTCGACGTCGAGGGCGAAGTCCGGCGGGCGGGCCGGCACCGCCCGCAGCACGCCGCCGAAGTGGCCGGCGTAGGCGCCGTACTCGACGAAGTAGGGAGCGGGGCAGAGCACCTCGTCCCCGGCCTCGAGCACGGCGCGGAAGAAGGTGACCAGGCCGCCGGCGGCGCCGCAGGTGAGCAGCAGGTGGCGCGCCTCGACCGGCGCCTGCTGCTCGGCGGCGATCTTCCGGGCCAGCGCCGCGCGGGCCGAGGGCAGGCCGGCGTTGGGGCAGTAGCCGAGCCCCAGGGGCCGCACCGCCCGGTCGGCCAGGGTGCGCAGCACCGCCGCCGCGGCCGGCGGGGGCGGCACGTCCGGGTTGCCGAGGCTGAAGTCGAAGACGTTCCCGGCGCCGGCGCGCTGCTTCAGCTCGATGCCGGCCTCGAACATGCGGCGGATCCAGGAGGCGTCCTGCATCTGCCGGCGGATCTGGGGGGTGACGACGTCCATGGCGGCTCCGTCCGGGGAGGGGGTCCTCCCTTCTACCGCATCGCGCCGCCGCCGCGTCAACGCCCGCCGGCGCCCCCGCCTACCCGGTCCGCCCCCGGGCGCGCCACCAGGCGGCCGCGTCCCGCATCCCCTCGGCGAGCGGCAGCGCCGGCTCGAAGCCCAGCTCGCGCGTCGCCCGGTCGATGGCGCAGGTCCAGGCCGGGTGGCGCATCTCCCGGAGCTTGTCGAGCCCCAGCACCGCCGGCCGGCCCGACAGCGCCGAGAGGAGGCTCGCGCCCGCCGCCACCGCCGCCGAGACCAGCCCGGGGACGGGGAGGATCAGGGCGCGGGCCGGCAGCGCCTCGGCCGCGGCCCTGGCGATCTCCTCCCAGCGGTGCTCGCCGCCGTCGGAGAGGAAGTAGGTGCCCTCCGGCCCCCAGCGCCCGACCGCGTGGCCCCGCTCGGCGGCCGCCAGGACGGCACGGCACAGGTCGTCGACGTGGATCACGCTGTAGCGCTTCTCCCCCCACCCGGCCTTGAGGATGACCCCGGCCCGGGCCATGCCGAAGAGCACCGGGACCAGCTCGCGGTCGCCGGGGCCGTAGACCACCGGCGGCCGCAGCACCACCGTCTCCAGGCGGCCGGCCAGCTCGCGCACCGCCGCCTCGCCGGCGAGCTTGCTCTCGCCGTACCGGCTGACCGGCGCCGGCGGGTCCTCCTCGCGCCGCGGCCGGCCCGGGGAGGGCCCGGCCGCCGCCAGCGAGGACACCAGCACCAGCCGGGGGCGCGGCCGGGCCTCGGCGCAGGCGCGGGCCAGCGCCCGGGTGCCCCCGGCGTTCACCCGGAAGAAGTCGGCCGCGGAGAGCGCCTTCACCAGGCCGGCGAGGTGGACCACCAGGGCGCAGCCCTCCACGGCCGCCGCCAGCGAGCGCGGCTCGCCGAGGTCGCCGGGCGCCAGCTCCACCCCCAGCGCCAGGAGCGGCGCCGCCCGGGCCGGGTCCCGCACCAGGGCCCGGACCTGGTGGCCCGCCGCGGCGAGCCGCCCCGCCAGGCGGCCCCCGATGAAGCCCGTCGCGCCGGTGACGAGGACGCGCAACGCCCGCTCAGTCCAGCGCCGTCTCGTAGACGCGGTAGCGCTTCGTCCGCCGGCAGCCCACCGCCTCGATGGCGCGGTTCACGAGGTCGTTGTCCTCCAGCGTCCAGGAGACCTCGCCGCCCCGGTACCCGAGGTCGCGGGTGCGCCGGATCGTGTCGAGGATGAGGACGGCGTCCAGCCCGCGCCGCCGGTACCCCTCCTTCACCCCCAGGGCGATGAGCCGGACCTCGTCGATGCGCCGCTGCCAGTAGAGCAGCCTGGCGAGCCCCACCGGGATCCCCCAGGTGGTGAGCCGCCCCCCCACCCGCTTCAGCGCCTGGTTCACGTCGGGCACGGTGAGCGAGAAGGCCACCGGCTCGCCCTGGTCCTCGGCGACCAGGCACAGCTCCGGGCGCACCAGCGGCTTCAGGTCGCGCGCCAGCTTGTCGAACTCGGCGTCGGTCATGGGGACGAAGCCCCAGTTCTTCTCCCAGGCCGAGTTGTAGACCGCCTTGATGCGCTCCACCTCCTCCCCGAACCGCCGGAGGTCGAGGGAGCGGACGCGGATGCCCTGGTGGTTGCGGATCTTCTCGGCGACCCGCACGAAGCGCTCGGGCACCGGGTCGTGCGACGAGCGGGAGAAGGCCAGCAGGTCCTTGGCCTTGGCGAGGCCGCAGCCCTCGAAGAGCCGCGCGTACCAGGGAGGGTTGTAGGGCATGAGGATGGCGGGCGACGACTCGAAGCCCTCCACCAGCAGGCCGGCCTCGTAGTTGGTGGAGAGGTTCATCGGGCCGATGAGGCTCGCGAGCCCGCGGCGCCGCGCCCAGGCCCGCGCCGCGCCGAAGAGCGCCTCGGCCACCGCCGGGTCGTCCACCGACTCGTACAGGCCGAAGTAGCCGGTGCGCCCGCCGTGGAAGGCGTTGAAGTTGCGGTCCTCCACGGCGGCGATGCGGCCGACCACCTCCTCCCGGCGCGTGGCCAGGAACAGGGCCACGTCGGCGTGGCGGAAGAAGGGGTTCCGGGCCGGGTCGAGGAACTCGTGCCGCTCCATGAGCAGCGGCGGCACGAACCAGGGGTCGCCCCGGTAGACCTCCTCCTGGAAGCGGATGAAGCGGTCCCGCTCCCGGACCGTCGCCACCTGGGCCACCCGCACCTCGCCGCCGGCGGGCACCTCCCGGCCGGGGGCGAGCTCGGCGCCGCTGGCCTCGCGGATCATGGCCTCGCCTCCTCGCCGCGCCGGTCGTCGCCGCGCCGCTCCTCGCCCCGCCGCTCCTCCCCGGCCCGCGCCCGCGCCACCCGCTCCATGCCCGCCGAGAGCAGGCGGGCCGCGATCCGCCGCCGCTGGCGCCACAGCCGGACCGGCAGCTCCCGCAGCTCCCGCAGCTCCTCCGGCCCGGCGTTCACGGCGCGCCAGGTGACCACCTCGGCGGCGTCGGCGAGCCGCCTCGCCAGCGGCTCGTCCCGGCGCCCGAGCAGCTCGCCGAGCTCCAGGCTCCCGCCGCCGGCCAGGCCCGCGGCCGCCGCCCCCTCCGGGCGCGACGACCAGAAGCCCGAGACGCCCGGCCGCGCCAGGCGGACCTCGACGCGGCTGGCCGGCCGCCGGTAGGGGATGACGCCCAGCTCCCTCCCGCAGCGCTCGAAGATCTCCAGGGCCCGGTCGATCTGGGCGTCGGTGTGCGTGGCCATGAAGACCACCCGCACCAGCTCCTTCTCGGCGGCCGGCTTCACCACCGGGCTGGCGAAGATCCCGGCCTCGGTGAGCCGCCGCCAGTAGTCGAAGGCCAGCACCTGGTCGCCGAGGACGATGGGCACGATGGGGGTGACCGAGGGCTCGGTGTCGAAGCCCATGGCCCGCAGCTCGCGGTGGACCCGCTCGGAGATGTCCCAGAGCCGCTCGCGCCGCTCCGGCTCCTGCTCGATGATCTCCAGCGCCTTCAGCGCCGCCGCAGCCATGGGCGGGGTCATCGAGGCCGAGAAGACCAGCGGCCGGGCCTTGTGCTTGATCCAGTTCACCACGTCGGCGCGGCCGGCGATGACGCCGCCGATGGAGCCGAGCGACTTGGAGAAGGTGGCCATCACCAGGTCCACCTCGCCGGCGACGCCGAAGTGCTCGGCGGCGCCGCGCCCGCCGGCCCCCAGCACGCCGAAGCCGTGGGCCTCGTCCACCATCAGCCGCGCGCCGTACCGGTTCTTCAGCGCCACGATGGCCGGGAGGTTGGCCAGGTCCCCCTCCATCGAGTAGACGCCGTCCACCACCACCAGCTTCCCGGCCTCGGGCTCGGCGGCGGCCAGGATCCGCTCCAGGTCCTCCACGTCGTTGTGGCCGAAGCGGCGCGTCCGGCCCAGCGAGGCGTTCATCCCCTCCACCAGCGAGGCGTGGACCATCCGGTCGGCGATCACCAGGTCGTGCCGGAGCACCAGCGAGTCGATGGCGCCGACGTTGGCCTGGAAGCCGGTGGGGAAGACCACCGCCGCCTCCTTGCCGAGGAAGCGGGCCAGCCGCCGGTCCAGCTCGTCGTGGAGCCGCAAGGTGCCGTTCAGGAGGCGGGAGCCGCAGGTGGAGGCCCCCCAGGTCCGGGCCGCCTCGGCCGCGGCCTCCCGCACGCGCGGGTCGTTGGCCAGCCCCAGGTAGTTGTTGGAGCAGGCCATGATGAGCCGCTTGCCGTCGACGACGACCTCGGTGCCGTCCGTCTCGTCGATGACGCGGTAGTACGGGTAGCGTCCGGCCAGCTTGACGACCTGGACTTCCTTCCACGACGCGCACTTGTCGAACAGGTCCCTCATCGACCCTCTCCCGTGAACGGGGTTCGGTTCCGGCCCTCGAGGAGCCCGGCGCGAGCGTACGTCCTCGGCGGGGGGCGTGCGCTGGCGCGCATCGTCGCACTCCCCTAACGGCGGGAGGGCGGGATCTCAAGCGGGACGCACACCCGCGGTCACCGCGCGGCCGGCCCGCCGGTGGCCGGGCGGCGGCGCCGCCGCCCCGTTAATCCCCCCGCGATCGCGGAGGTGCTTCCATCTTCTGGCTTCTTCCACGAACGGTCGCGCGCCCCCCTCGGCGGGGCAGCCCGCGCATGTTCGGCCCCGACGGCGTCGAGCGCTACCTCTCCCGGGTGAAGCCCTGGCAGGTGGTGGCGATCTGGGTCCCGGTCATCGCCTGGCTCCTGGTGCGTGCGTCGCTCGCCCTGCCGGCGGCCGGGGTCGCGGCCGGCGCGGCCGCGGGGCTCGCCGCCTGGACCCTCCTCGAGTACCTGCTGCACCGCTGGGTGTTCCACTTCGAGCCGGACCCCGGCTCGGAGCTTCAGCGGGACGTCGCCTGGCTGATCCACGGCGTCCACCACGACTACCCGCACGACCCCGACCGCCTGGTGATGCCGCCGGTGGTCTCGATGGCGCTCGGCGCCGCACTCGCCCTGCCCGCGCGCGCGGCCCTCGGGCCCGCCTGGTTCCCCCCGGTCTTCGCCGGCCTGCTCGCCGGCTACCTCTGGTACGACCTCACCCACTACGCCATCCACCACCACCGCCCCCGGACCGCGCTCGGCCGCCTCCAGCGCCGAAATCACCTGCTGCACCACTTCGGGAGCCCTGGCCGGCTCTACGGCGTCACCACGCCGCTCTGGGACCTGGTCTTCGCGACCCACGCCCGCGCGCCGAGGCCGCGCGGCGCCACTCCCTCGTCCGGGCCACGATGATTGTGCTTTCGCTCGATGGCCTCTTGCGTTAGACGTTCTGGAAACGGCCCCGTGCCGTGACGGTGTCGGAGCCGGAACCGACCGCCCCGCGAGTGGCTCCCACGAGCGCGGGCCGGTTCCGGACACGGTGGCGTCGGCGACCCGGGCGCGCTTCCCAGCCGAGGACGATCCCAAATGGTGAAATCCACCCCGTTGCGTCCCGTCCGTGGGGGAGAGCGGCTCGCGGTCCTGCTCCCCGGCATGGGCGCCGTCGCCACCACCGCCATCGCCGGCGTGGAGGCGGTGAAGCGCCAGCTGGCGAAGCCGATCGGCTCGCTCACCCAGCTCGGTCACCTGCGGGACGAGGAGGGACGGCCCGGGGCCCGCCTCGCCGACGCCCTGCCGCTGGCCTCCCTCGACGACCTGGTCTTCGGCGGCTGGGACCCCATCCCCGACGACGCCTACCAGGCGGCGCGGCGGGCCGGGGTCATCGACGCCCGGCTGCTCGAGCCCATCCGGCCGGCGCTGGAGGCGGTGCGGCCGATGCCGGCGGTCTTCGACCCGGCCTGGGTGCGGCGGCTCGACGGCCCCAACGTGAAGCGCGGGTCGCTGCGGGCGCGGGCCGAGGCGCTGCGCGCCGACATGGCCGGCTTCCTGGAGCGGAACCGCTGCGGCCGCGGCGTGGTGGTCTGGACCGGCTCCACCGAGGTGTACGCCCTGCCGGGGCCGGCCCACCAGAGCCTGAAGTCCTTCGAGGCGGCGCTCGACCGGGACGACCCCACCATCGCGCCCAGCATGGTCTACGCCTGGGCGGCGCTGAAGAGCCGGCTGCCCTTCCTGAACGGCGCGCCCAACCTCTCGGCCGACGTCCCGGCGCTGCGCGAGCTGGCCGACCGCGAGGGGGTCCCGACCGGCGGCAAGGACTTCAAGACCGGCCAGACGCTGATGAAGACCACCATCGCCCCCATGCTCTCGGCGCGCCTGCTCGGGCTGGAGGGCTGGTTCTCCACCAACATCCTGGGGAACCGCGACGGCCAGGTGCTGGACGACGAGGACGCCTTCCGGACCAAGGAGGTCTCGAAGCTCGGCGTGCTCGACGAGATCCTCGACGCCGGACGCCACCCGGAGCTCTACGGCGAGGTCGAGCACAAGGTGACCATCCACTACTACCCGCCGCGCGGGGACAACAAGGAAGGCTGGGACGCCATCGACATCTTCGGGTGGCTCGGCTACCCGATGCAGATCAAGGTGAACTTCCAGTGCCGGGACTCGATCCTGGCGGCGCCGCTGGTGCTCGACCTGGCGCTGCTGACCGACCTGGCGCAGCGGGCGGGGGAGAAGGGGCCGCTGGAGTGGCTCTCCTTCTTCTTCAAGAGCCCGGTGACGGCGCCGGGCCGCGCCGCGGTCCACGACCTCTTCGCCCAGCAGACCATCCTGCACCGCCAGCTGGCCCGCTACGCCCGCGGCGCCTCGGCGGCCGCCGAGAGCGCCGTCGGCTGACGGGACCGGGCGGTGCGTCCCACCCTCGGGCAGCGGCTCCGCGCCGCCCCGCGGCGGCTGCTCCTCGCCTACGCGGCGGGGCTCGGGGCCTACCTCGCGGTGATGGGGCTCACCAGCGGGAACCGGCCCGAGCAGTTCCTGGTGGCCGGGCTGGCGCTGGCGCTCGCCGCCTGGAGCGACGCCACCCGCCGGGTGCTGGCCGGGCTGCTGCCCTTCCTGATCTTCGGCGTCGTCTACGACCTCACCCACCTCACCGAGCCGCTGGTGCGCCACCTCCACGTCCACGTGGCGGAGCCCTACGCCTTCGACCGGCGCTTCTTCGCCATCTCCACGCCGGAGGGGCCGCTCACCCCCAACGAGTGGTTCGCCCGCCACCACTGGCCGGTCGTGGACTTCATCACCGGCCTCGCCTACATCGTCTACGTCTTCTGGTCGATCGGCTTCGCGGCGGCGCTGGCGATCTTCGCCCGCGAGGAGCGGACCCGCCGGGTGCTGGTCCGCTTCGGCTGGACCTTCCTGGCCATGAACCTGGTGGGCTTCGCCACCTACTACGTCTACCCGGCGGCCCCGCCCTGGTACGTGGCCCGGTACGGCCTGGGGCCGGCCGACATGGCGGCCCGCTCCTCGGCCGCCGGCGCGGCGCGCTGGGACGCGCTCACCGGCATCCCCTGGTTCGCCGGCTTCTACGGCCGCAGCGCCGACGTCTTCGGCGCCATCCCCTCGCTGCACGTCGCCTACCCGCTCCTCACCTGGCTCTACGGGCGGGAGCTCGGGAAGCGCTGGCTCGACGCCGCCAGCCTGGGCCTCTTCCTGGTCGTCTCCTTCGCCGCCGTCTACCTCGACCACCACTACGTGCTCGACGTCCTGCTGGGCGTCGCCTACGCGGTGGCGGCCTGGGGGCTGGAGAAGGCCCTGGAGCGGCGCCGGGCCGCGCGCTGACGGCTCACCCCGTGCCGAGCGCGGCCACCCGGTCGGCCACGGTGTCGAGGGTCTCGAAGGGCTCGCAGGGGAGCCCGCCCCGCCGGCACCAGTCGAGGAGCCGGCCGCGCGCGAAGACCAGGTCCGCCTCCCGCGCCGCGCAGCGGTCGGCGTTCCCGTCGCCCACCGCCACCACCCGGTGGCCGCGGGCCTGCAGCGCCTTCACCACCGCCCCCTTGCAGGAGCCGCAGGTGCCGCAGGAGCCGGGGGCGTCCTTCCACGGGAAGGTGAGCGCCAGCCCGGTGGCGGTGCGCTCGGCGTGGTTGGCGCGGAGCTCCAGCCCTTCCCGGACGTCGGCCGGGAGCCGCTCCAGCGCCGGCTCGATGTAGAGATCGAGCCCCCCCGAGACCAGGGTGAAGGGGATGGCCCGCTCCCGGCAGGTGCGCACCAGCCGCTCGAAGCCGGGCCGGAAGCGGCCGTGCTCCCGCACGAAGGCGCGCAGCTGCCCGGGCGTCGCCCGGATGGGCTCGAAGATGCGGCGCAGCAGCTCCTCGAAGGGGATGGCGCCCGCCTGGAACTCCGCCTCGGCGCGGTGCCAGGCCTCCGCCCCGGCGAAGGCGATGGAGAGGCCGTCGGCGAGATCCTCGACCGTCGCCGTGCCGTCGAAGTCGCAGACCACCGCCCAGGGGCGCCCGCTCACCGCGCCCCTCCCGCGGGACCGCCCGCCCCGGGGGCGTGCGGGAAGACCCAGAGCCGGTGGAGCGGGTAGTTCCAGGCGAAGCCCACCGCCACCGAGGCGGCGATGACGCCGGCCACCGGCGGGAGCCCGAGGACCGACACCAGCAGCCAGGAGCCGGCGAGGTTCCAGCCCAGCGAGGCGGCGGCCACCGCCAGGTAGCGCAGCCCCTCGGCGTGGGCCGGCCCCTTGGCCTCGCGGCCGAAGGCCCAGTGGCGCTTCAGCGAGAAGTCGGTGACCGCGCCGGCCACGGCGCCGGAGGCGGCGGCGCCGAGGTAGTGGGCCCCGGCCCAGATGAGGCCGGTGACCACCGACCAGTCCACCGCCGTGGCCGCGCCCGAGGCGAGGTTGGCGCGGAGGAAGTGGAGGGCCTCGGCGGCCGGGCCGCGGCGCGGTGCGCCGCTCATCGGCGCTCGAGCTCGCGCCGCGCGAAGGCGGTCCGCTGCCAGCCGGTGCGGTTGGCGAGCAGGGCGATGGCGGCCAGCGCCACCAGCACCGGGGCGTGGAGCGCGAAGCCGGCCGCCGGCCGCGCGGCGTCCCAGAGCGCCGAGCCCACGGTCGAGAGGATGAGCAGCACCGCGCGCTCGTGGCGCTGCATCAGCCCCATCTTCGCGTCGACGCCCGCCGCCTCCCCCTTGGCCCGGGCGTAGCTCACCATGAAGGCGCCGGCCAGCGCCGCGCCGGAGAGGAGGAAGCCCCACCACAGGCCGCGGTAGTACCAGGCGTAGCCCAGGAAGACGGCGGTCTCGCCCCAGCGGTCCACCGCGGCGTCGAGCAGCTCGCCGGAGGGAGAGGCCATGTTCCGGGCGCGGGCCACCGCCCCGTCCAGCGCGTCGCAGATCGCCCCGAGGGTGAGCATCCAGCCGGCGGCGCCGAAGGCGCCCAGCGCCAGCGCCAGCCCGGCCGCCAGCTGCAGCAGCAGCGAGCTCCAGGAGATGGCGTCGGGGTGGATGCCGAGCCGGACCGCCGCCCGCTCCGCCGGCCGCCACATCCACAGCCCGAACTCCATGATCCACTTGCCGAGCACCACCGTGCCGCCCTGCCGCTCCACCCGGTCGGTGCGCGGCCCCCTCCCCAGCGCGGTCCGGACGGCGAAGATCGCCATCCCCCCGGCGAAGAGGGCCACCAGCACCAGCAGGGGGACGACGGCGACGGCCGGCGAGGCGAGCCAGCCGGGGGTCACGGGGCCCGCCCCGCGGCGGCGGCGCCCCGCTCCAGCCGGGCGGCGAGCCCGTCCACCCCCTCCTTGGCGATGACCCGCGCGAAGGAGGCCCGGTAGTTCCCGACGGTGGAGACGCCGTCCACCACCACGTCGACGATGCGCCAGCCGCCCTTCTCCGGGGCCAGCAGGTACGCCACCGGCGTGGTCTCCCCCTTCACGGTGAGCCGGGTCGGCACCCGCACCCGGTCGCCCTCCGGCTCCTCCGGCAGGTACTCGATCTGCGCCGAGCGGTAATCGTCCAGCTGGGCGCCGCCGACGGCGCGGAAGCGCTTCTCGAAGGCGGCCAGCAGCCGGCGCCGCTGCTTCTCGGTGATCCGGCCCCAGCGCGGCCCCAGGGCGGCCTGGAGCATCCCGCGGAGGTCCACGGTGCGGGCGACGATGGCCTCGATGCGGCGCCGCGCAGCCTCGTCCGGCTCCTTCCCCGGCGCGGGCAGGGCGGCGCGGACCTCGGCGTCCCGCTCGCGCAGGGCGTCGGTGGCCGACCCGCCGGCGGCGAGCAGGGCGGCGAGCGTCAGGGCAAGGCGCACGTGGCTTCCCTCCGCGGGACCAGCGTCCCGGTGGCCTGGTCCAGCCCGGCGCGGGCCGCGAGCAGGTCGTAGGTGGCCTGGGCCAGCCAGCCCTGGCTCTCGGCGTAGCCGGCGTAGGCCTCGAGCAGGTCCTTGGCCTCGGTCAGGCCGGCGGCGAAGTCGAGCCCGGCGGCGCGGAACCAGGCCCGGCCCGAGCCCTCGGTGGCGCGGGCGGCGTCGAGCTTGTCGGCGGCGGCGCGCAGGTCGGCGAGCGCCCCGTCCACCTGGAAGTCCACCAGCCGCGCCAGCGCCCGGCGCCGCGCCTCCAGCGCCGCCCGCTCCCGCAGCGCCTTCTCGGCGCGCGCCGAGAGCATCGGGACCGCCAGGTCCTGCCGCACCCCCAGCGCCAGCCCCATCGACAGCTCGTTGAAGGGGTCGTGGACCCAGGGGTTGGACTGGATGTCCCGGTTCGGCGCGTAGGCGTAGCGGAAGTAGCCGCCCAGGAAGAGCTGGGGCCGGGCGGCCGCCTCCTCGGCCCGCACCTCGGCGTCGCGGGCGGCGATGGCGGCGTCCAGGGCGCGCAGGTCGGCCCGCTGCCGCTCGGCCAGGGCCCGCGCCTCCGCGGCCGCCGGGATCGGCGCCGCCGGCGCCTCCAGGGGCACCTCGGCGAGACGGAGCTGCTCGGGCAGGAGCCCCAGGGTGGCGGCCAGCCCGACGCGCGCCAGCTCCCGGCCCCGGGCGGCGTCGGCCTTCCGCTGCCGGAGCAGCCCGCGGAAGTGGTCCACGCGGTGGCGGTCCGACTCGGTGACGGCGCCGTCGCCCCGCGCCAGCGACTCGGCCACCCGCCGGTCCACCTCGTCGAGCGCCTTCTCCACCTCGGCGGCCAGGGCGAGCAGCCGGCGGCCCAGCGCCTCGCCCCAGTAGAGCCGGACCACCCGCTGCTCCACCTCCAGCCGCTGCTCCTCGACGAGCAGCGTCCGGGCCCGGACCCCGGCCGCGGCGGCGTCGCGGGCGGCGTCCAGCCGCCCCCAGGTGAAGAGCGGCTGGACCGCCTCCACCTCGACGCGCCCGGCCGGGCCGAGCCCGCGCAGGCTGCGGTTCGAGTCGGGCGAGTCCACCACGTCGCCGCGGGCCCGCGGCACCGGGCCGAGGAGCAGGGTGGCGCTGGCCGAGGGGAGCAGGCGCGCCGCGCGGGCCAGGGCGGCGTCGGCCTCGGCCGACGATCGGTCGGCGAGCCGCACCGCCACCTCGTCGCTGCGCGAGGCCGCGAGCGACATCGCGGCGTCGAGGTCGAGCGGGCCGCAGGTCGGGGCGGCGGACAGGGCGAAAGCGGCGAGGAGTGCGCTGGGCAAGGATCCCCGGCGGGGAGGCTGGGCGGTGAATATCTACTTGGCAACGGGGGGGCGTTCAAGTATCCGGGGCCCTCGGCCATGACGAAAGCGCGCATCCGCACCCCCGTCCCCGGCCCCCGGTCGCGGGAGATCGTCGCCTCCGAGCAGCGCCACCTCGCCCCCGGCCTGCAGGGCTTCGCCCTGTGGGCCGGCGTGGCCATGGAGAGCGGCTCCGGCTCCACCCTCACCGACGTGGACGGCAACGTCTACGTGGACCTCATCGGCGGCATCGGCGTGAACGCCCTGGGCCACTGCCACCCCCGGTACGTCGCGGCGCTGTCCGCCCAGGCCGCCCGGCTCACCGTCGGCAGCTTCACCACCGCGCCGCGCGCCGAGCTGGTGAACGAGGTCTGCGCCCTGGCGCCGGACGGGCTCGACCGGCTGCAGCTCTACTCCGGCGGCTCGGAGGCGGTGGAGTCGGCGCTGCGGCTCGCCCGCCAGCACACCGGGCGCCAGGAGGTGGTGGGCTTCTGGGGCGGCTTCCACGGGAAGACCGCCGGGGCGGCGGCGCTGCTCGGCTCCCGCTCCCGCACCGCGCTGGGACCGCTCCCGGCCGGGGCCACGCTCATCCCCTACGCCGACTGCTACCGCTGCCCCTTCGGGCTCGAGCTCCCCTCCTGCGGCCTGGCCTGCGCCGAGTTCGCGCGCCGCGCGCTGCGGGCCCAGCCCGGCGGCCCGGTGGCGGCGGTGATCGCCGAGCCCATGCAGGGCACCGCCGGGAACGTCGTCCCGCCGCCCGGGTTCCTCCCGGCGGTGGCGGAGGCGGCCCGCGAGGTCGGCGCGCTCTTCATCGCCGACGAGATGATCACCGGCTTCGGCCGGACCGGCCGGCCCTGGGGCGTGGACCACTCGGGCACCCGGCCCGACGTGGTCACCCTGGGCAAGGGGTTCGGCTCCGGCTTCCCGGTGAGCGGCGTGCTCACCCGGAGCGCCGTGGCCGACACCCGCCCCTGGGCCGACCCCTCCGGCGCCTCCTCCAGCTACGGCGGGAACCCGCTCGCCGCCGCCGCGGCGCTGGCCTCGGTGCGCACCATCCGCGAGGAGCGGCTCTGGGAGAACGCCGAGCGGGTGGGCGCGGAGATGCTGGCGGAGCTGCGGCGGATGCAGGAGCGCCACCCCTTCGTCGGCGCGGTGCGCGGCGCCGGCCTGTTCCTGGCGGTGGAGCTGGTGAAGGACCGGGCCACCCGGGAGCCGCTCGACGCCGCCGTCACCCGGCGGCTCTACCAGGACTGCGTCCGGCGCGGGCTGCTGGCGATGGCCTACACCCCCCACCTGCGCCTGCAGCCGGCGCTGACCATCGACCGGGAGACGGCGCTCGAGGGGCTGGCGCTCCTCGACGAGGCCTTCGCGGCGCTGGCGGCCTCGGGCGGCTGGCGCTAGGCGCGAAGCGGAGGAGGAGACGCGATGGCACCCCGCACCCCGGCCCGGAAGCTCCGCGGCGCCCTGGTGGGACACGGCTTCATCGGCGCGCAGGGCCACCTCCCCGCCTACGCGAAGCGCGACGACGTGGAGATCGTCGCGGTGGCCGACGTCAGCGAGGCGCGCCGGGCGCTGGCGGCGGCCCGCCTGCCGGGGGCGCGGACCTACCCGGACGCCGCGGCCCTGCTCGCCGCCGAGGCGGGCGTCCTCGACTTCGTGGACGTGGCCACGCCCCCCTGCGACCACGCCGCCATCGCCCACCGGGCCCTCGACCTCGGGCTCCACGTCCTCTGCGAGAAGCCGCTCACCACCACCCTGGCCGACGCCACCGCGCTGCTGGAGCACGCCGCCCGGGCCCGCCGGGTGCTCTACCCCTGCCACAACTACAAGCACGCCCCGGTGGTCTCGGCGGTGCGCGAGATCATCGCCTCCGGGCGCATCGGCACGGTGCGCTCGGTGACCCTGGAGACCTTCCGCAACACCCACGCCAAGGGGGTCCCCGAGTGGAACACCCACTGGCGCCGCCAGGTCCGCTGGTCGGGGGGCGGCATCGCCATGGACCACGGCAGCCACACCCTCTACCTCACCTTCGACTGGATGAAGGACTGGCCGGTGGCGGTGACCGCCAAGATGGCCAACCAGGAGCCGGAGCGCTGGGACACCGAGGACAACTTCTCGGCGGTGCTCACCTTCCCGGGGGGGCGGCTGGCCCACGCCCACCTCACCTGGACCGCCGGCGTCCGCAAGGTCATCTACACGGTGCAGGGCGAGGCCGGCGCCGTGACCGTGGACGACGACGAGCTGCAGCTGGCGGTGATGCGGCGGACGTCGGGGCCGGAGGTGGCGCAGGGGGCGGTCACCTGGGACGTGGAGCGGCGCACCCTCGACTCGGAGTGGATGGACGCGAGCCACACCCGCTGGTTCAACGCCATGTTCGACGGCTTCCTCGCCGCGGTGGACGCGGGCGACTTCGCCGGGGCCGAGGCCCGGGACGCCTGGCGCTGCATCGAGGTCATCACCACCGCCTACCGCTCGGCCGCGGACGGCTGCCGCGAGTTGCCCCTCTCGGCTCCCGGGCCGGGCGGCCGGTCCGCGCCGTGAGGGACGCCCTCCCGGCGGCGGGCGGCGGGGGCCGGGGCCCGGGCCTGGCGGAGCGGATCGCCCGCCGGCTCGTCCCCTGGCTCCTGCGCCACCGGCGCCCGGTGCTCTGGGGGACGCTGCTGCTCTCGCTCGCCGGCGCGGCGCTCTCCGCGCTGCTCTACTCCGACCTCCGCTCCGACATCGAGGAGCTGCTCCCGGCGACGGCGCCCAGCGTGGTGGCGGCGCGCACCGTGGCGCCCAGGCTCCACTCGGTCATCCACCTCTCGGTGGTGCTGGAGGGGAAGGATCCGGAGGGGCTGGAGCGGCTCGCCGACGCGCTGGCGTACCGGCTGCGGCGGCTGCCGCGGTCGATGGTCTCCACGGTGGACTACCGGGTGGACGCGCAGGAGGCCTTCCTGCGCCGCTTCGGCGGCTTCTACCTGTCGGTGGAGGACCTCCGGGAGATCCAGCGGCGCGTCGACCGGCGGGTCGCCTGGGAGAAGCGGCGGGCCAACCCGCTCCTCGACATCCTCGGCGAGGGCGAGGAGGCCCGGGCCGACCCGGCGCCGCCGCTCGACCTCTCCGACATCGAGCGGAAGTACGGCGGCGCGACCGCGCTCCTGGCGCGCTTCCGCAACGGCTACTTCCAGACCCCCGACGGCCGGCTGCTGGTGCTGCTGGTCCGGCCGCCCGAGGACGCCACCGGCGCCCGGGCCGGCCGCGCCCTGCTGGACGCGGTGAAGCGGGTGGTGGCGGAGGTCGAGCCGGCGAGCTACGACCCGGCGGTCCGCGTCGGCTACGACGGCGAGGTGGCCTCGGTGCTCGAGGAGCAGGAGTCGCTCGCCGCCGACCTGGTCTCCTCCACCGTGGTGGTGCTCTCCCTGGTCCTGCTCTCGCTCTGGGTCTACTTCCGGCGCTGGCGCTCCATCCTCGCCATCGCCGGGTCGCTGGCGGCCGGGTGCGCCGTCACCTTCGGCCTCTCCTGGGCGCTGGTCGGCTACCTGAACGCCAACACCGCCTTCCTGGGCTCGATCGTGGTGGGGAACGGCATCAACGTCTCCATCATCTACGTGGCCCGCTACCTGGAGGAGCGGCGGCGCGGCGCGGCGCTGGAGCCCTCGCTGGAGCGCGCCACCGCCGGGACGCTGGCGGCCACCTTCGTCGCCTCCTTCGCCGCCGGCCTCTCCTACCTGTCGCTCGCCGTCACCGACTTCCGCGGCTTCAGCCAGTTCGGCGTCATCGGCGGCCTGGGGATGGCGCTGTGCTGGGTGAGCGCCTACCTGGTCCTGCCGCCGCTGGTGGCGGTGCTCGACGGCGGGGACCGGGCGCCGGTGCCGGTCCACCGCACGCGGGTGGGCGAGTGGGCCGCCGACCTGGCGGAGCGGCACGGGCGGGCGGTCCGGATCGCCACGGTGGCCCTGCTCCTCGCCGCCGGCGCCGCCGTCCTCTCCTACCGCGGCCCGGTGGTGGAGTACGACCTCGACCGGCTCCGCTCCGCCCGCAGCGCGCGCAGCGGCTCGCAGTACTGGGGCCACAAGGTGGACGAGGTCTTCCAGGCCTACCTCACCCCCACGGTGATCCGCGGCGACACCCCCGCCGACCTCGCCCGGGTGGTGGCGGCGCTCGCCCGGGAGCGCGAGGCGGCCGGCGCCGGCGACCCGATCCGCGAGGTGCGCACCCTGGAGACGGTGGTCCCGCCCGACCAGGCGGAGAAGCTGCCCCTGCTGCAGCGGCTGCGGGAGTCGCTCTCCGACGCCCGGCTGGAGCGGCTCGACCCGGCGCTTCGGGCGCAGGCGCTCGCCTTCCGGCCCCCCACCGACCTGCGCACCTTCACCCTGGCGGACCTGCCCTCGGCGCTGCGCCGGCCGCTCCAGGAGCGGGACGGCTCCAGCGGCCGCATCGCCCTGGTGTTCCCGCGGAAGGTCGGGGTGCTGGGGCCGAAGGAGCTGCACGAGTTCGTCGGCTTCATCCGCGGGGCCATCGCCCGGTCGGGCGCCCGGGCCGAGGCGGTGGGCCAGTCGCTGCTCTTCGAGGACATCTCCCGCGCCATCTTCACCGACGGCCCCAAGGCCACCGCGCTGGCGCTCTCGCTGGTGGTGGCGCTGGTGGCGGTCACCTTCCGGCGGTGGCGCCCCTCCCTGCTGGTCATCGGCAGCCTGCTCCTCGGCGTCGCCTGGCTGGTGGGGGCCGCCGCGGCCTTCCGCGTCCGCTTCAACTTCCTGAACTTCGTGGTCCTCCCCATCACCTTCGGCATCGGGGTGGACTACGCCGCCAACATCGTGCAGCGCTGGCGCCTGGAGCGCGGCCTCTCCCTGCGCCGGGTGCTGGACGAGACCGGCGGGGCGGTGGCCCTCTGCTCCCTCACCACCATCATCGGCTACGCCTCGCTGCTGGTGGCCGACAGCCGGGCGCTGCGCGGCTTCGGGCTGCTCGCCTCCCTGGGCGAGCTCACCTGCATCGGCGCGGCGCTGGTGGCGCTGCCGGCCTGGCTCTGGCGGCAGCGGCGCGAGGAGGCGTAGGCGCCCCGCCGCGCCGCGCCCCCGGGAGGGCCGTCCGCGAATCGGGGTATCGTGTCCCCGGCGCCGGCGCCGGGGGGCGCGGGGCCCGGAGGAGCGATGGACGTCGACCGCGATCCGCTCTGGTACAAGGACGCCATCGTCTACGAGACCCACGTGAAGGCCTTCGCCGACGGGAACGGCGACGGCGTCGGCGACTTCACCGGGCTGGTCGGGAAGCTCGACTACCTGGAGGCGCTGGGGATCACCTGCCTCTGGCTGCTGCCCTTCTTCCCCTCCCCGCTGCGCGACGACGGCTACGACGTCGCCGACTACCGCGGCGTGCACCCGGCCTACGGGACCCTGGAGGACTTCCGGCGGCTGCTCGCCGAGGCCCACCGGCGCGGCATCGCGGTGCTGGTGGAGCTGGTCCTGAACCACACCTCCGACCGCCACCCCTGGTTCCAGCGGGCCCGCCGGGCGCCGCCCGGCTCGCCGGAGCGCGACTACTACGTCTGGAGCGCCGACGACCGGAAGTACGCCGGGACGCGGATCATCTTCACCGACACCGAGCGCTCCAACTGGACCTGGGACGAGGAGGCGGGGGCGTTCTACTGGCACCGCTTCTTCTCGCACCAGCCCGACCTGAACTTCGACAACCCCCGGGTGCGCGCCGAGCTGCTCGACGTCCTGCGCTTCTGGGCGGGGATGGGGGTGGACGGCTTCCGCCTCGACGCCGTCCCCTACCTGGTGGAGCGGGAGGGGACGAGCTGCGAGAACCTCCCCGAGACCCACGCCGTCCTCCGCGAGCTGCGGGCGGCGCTGGACCGCGAGTTCCCGGGGAGGATGCTCCTCGCCGAGGCCAACCAGTGGCCCTGGGACGTCCGGCCCTACTTCGGCGACGGGGACGAGTGCCACATGGCCTTCCACTTCCCGCTCATGCCCCGGGTCTTCATGGCGCTGCGGCTGGAGGACGCGGCCCCCATCGTCGACATCCTGCGACGCACCCCGGCCATCCCCGAGGCCTGCCAGTGGGGGCTGTTCCTGCGGAACCACGACGAGCTGACCCTGGAGATGGTCTCGGAGGAGGAGCGCGACTACATGGTCCTGGCCTACGCCCGCGACCCGCGGGCGCGCCTCAACGTGGGCATCCGGCGCCGGCTCGCCCCGCTGGTGGACAACGCCCGGCGCCGCGTCGAGCTGCTGAACAGCCTGCTCTTCTCGATGCCCGGCACGCCCACCGTCTACTACGGCGACGAGATCGGGATGGGGGACGACGTCCTGCGCCCGGACCGGGACGGGGTGCGGACCCCCATGCAGTGGAGCGGCGCGCCGAGCGCCGGCTTCTCCGCCGCGCCCCCGGAGGCGCTCTACTCCGCCCCCATCACCGACCCGGTCTACGGCTGCGCCGCGGTGAACGTCGAGGCGCAGCTGCGCGACCCCTCCTCGCTGCTGCGCTGGATGCAGAACCTGATCCGGCTGCGCAAGCAGTTCCGGGTCTTCGGCCGCGGCTCGCTGGAGTTCGTCTCCGGCACCAACCGGCGGATCCTCGCCTACGTCCGCCGCTGGGGGGAGGACACCGTCCTCTGCGTCGCCAACCTCTCCCGCCACATGCAGCCCAGCGCCCTCGACCTCCAGGCCTTCGCGGGACGCGTCCCGGTGGAGATGCTCGGCTACACCGAGTTCCCCCGCATCGAGCGGGGCCCCTGGCCGGTGAGCCTGGGGGGCTACGGCTTCGCCTGGTTCGAGCTGCGCGCGCCGGCGGCGGCGCGGACCGGGTAGCCCGCCCCGGGCCCGGTCACAGGTGGCGGAGCCGGTTCCGCTCCGTCCCCTCGGCGTCGCCGGCCGGCGGCTTCTCCCCGAAGCGCCGGCCCAGCGACCGCGCCACCAGGTCGCGGGCGCCGAGCCCGACCGCCAGCCCGAAGGCCAGCGAGATGCCCCCGAACACCGCGCCGAAGGCCACCGTCACCACCGCCGAGCCCAACCCCGCCTGCTCCAGCGCGCCGGCCGCGGCCAGCAGGATCACCAGCCAGCGCGCGCCGAGCGCCACCATCCGCGCCGACTCCAGCCCCATGTTCACGGCGCCGATGAGGACGCCGCGCTCGACGAACCGCCCCGCGGCCAGGCCGGCCCCCATGACCACGATCGCCAGCACCACGCGGGGCAGGTACTCGACCAGCCGCATCGACAGGGAGGCGACCGCCGGGGCGTTCAGCGCCGACAGGCCGAGGAAGGCGCCGGCGGCCAGCACCGCCCAGAAGGACAGGCCGGCGACCAGGCGGGAGGGCGGCGCCCGCCCGTCCCGGTCCGGGGTCGCCACGCCCCACTCGCGCAGCCGCTCGTCCAGCGAGAGCCGCTCGCAGGCCCGGCGCACCGCCCAGCGGGCCACCGTGGCCAGGACCGCGGCCAGCACGAAGAAGAGCAGCATCGCCAGGATGCTGGGGAGGATGCGGGCGGTGGCGCGCACCACCTCCTCCATCGACTCCACGAAGATGCGCCGGGTCTCTTCCCACATGGCAGCCTCCTCAGGGATTGAAGCCGTCCGGCCACCGCCACCGGCCGATGAGGTACCGCTTCTCGCGCTCGAAGGCCGCGGCCAGCGCCTCGACCCGGACCTCGGAGGCGGCGGCGTCGAGCCCCCGCAGGTCGTTGGCGAACCCGGCGACCCAGCCCAGGTAGAGCGGCGTCATCGAGCGCAGCAGCTGCTGGCGCTCCACGGTGCGCGTGTACCAGGCCACCGCGAAGTCGTAGACCACCCGCGCCCAGAGCCCGTCCTCCAGGCGCAGCCCCTCGTCCGGCGCCGCCGCCGCGCGCCGCAGCGCCAGGCGGGTGGCCGGCGGGAGCACCAGCCCCCAGAGCTCGTCCAGCTCGCGGAGGCCGAGCCGGAAGCGCCCGGCGAGGCCGCCCACGTCCACGCCGTCGGGGCCGGCGGCCCGCGGGCCGGCCGGGCCGAAGGTGGGGGCGGGCTCCGAGCCCTCCACCCGCTGCCACCGGTCGGCCCGCAGCTCCAGCTCCCGGAAGACCGGACCGACGATCCGCGCCAGCGCGTGGCTGGCCTCCTCGGGGAGGCCGCCGTCGCCCGGCCACTCCTCCAGCCACACCTGGCAGGCCCGGCGGCGCCCCGCCAGGACCTCCGCGACCAGCCAGGCGTCGGAGCCGGCCCGGGCGGGGTCGCGGCGCCAGTCGGGGCTGGCGAGCAGGTCGCGGGCCAGGCCGAGGGAGAGCGCCGCCTCGGCGCCGGCCGGCTGGCGCAGCCGCACGCCGTACAGGGCGCGGGTGAGCGGGTAGAGGATGGCGGTGCCGAGCAACCCCTCGAAGCGCCCGCGGCGGTAGGTCGGGCAGGCGAACTCGAAGCCGCCGTCCAGGATCGGGGCGAGCAGGTCCCGCAGCCACCCCGCGCCCTCCTCCCGCCCCGCGCCCGAGACCAGCGCCACCGCGGCGGCGTCGCGCCGGGCCGCCTCGGCGAGCAGCGCGCCGAGCGGGCTGTGCCGCCCGGTGACGCCGCCGGCGGCGAGGTCGGCGGCCGGCACCGACCGGCCGGAGGCCCGCGGGTCCCCGGGGGCGACCAAAGCCCTCTCCGGGAGCGCCGCCGGGACCAGCACCGTCACCGGGCGGCCCTCGAGCCCCGCCGAGAGCTGCCGCTCGAGCTCCGCGGCGCGCGGCCCGGCCGGCTCGCGTGGGTCCGCGGCGACGGCGACGACGATCGCTCCCGGGGCCGCGGAGGCGGCCGGCGCAGCCGAGGAGGTCGATCCGGCGGGCATGGCCGCCCTCATCGTAACCCGGGCGCCGCCTCCGGGCCGCAACCGGGCGCCCGCGGGCGGGCGCCGGACCGGGGCCCGTCCCGCGGCGGTGCGCGCCGGCGCGCGGAGTTTCGTGCCATCATCGCCGCGGACCGGCGCACCGCGGAGCGGACCATGGCGCAAGAGCGGCGGAGCGGCATCCTCCTCCACCCCACCAGCCTGCCCGGTCCGCACGGCTCGGGGGACCTCGGGCCCGGGGCCCACCGGTTCGCGGAGTGGCTGGCCTCGGCCGGGCAGCGGACCTGGCAGGTCCTCCCGCTGGGGCCCACCGGCTACGGCGACTCCCCCTACCAGGCGCTCTCCTCCGCCGCCGGCAACCCGCTGCTGGTGTCGCTGGAGCCGCTGCGCGACGAGGGGCTCCTCGACGGCGCCGACCTGGCCGGCGCGCCGGCCGGCGACGGCTCGGCGGTGGAGCCGGCCGCGGCGGCGTGGAAGCGCGAGCGGCTGGCGCGCGCGGCGCGCGCCCTGGAGCGGCGGCCCGGCGCCGCGGCCGAGCTCGAGGCCTGGCGGTCGGCCCACGCCTCCTGGCTCGACGACTGGGCGCTGTTCGCGGCCCTGAAGCGGCACCACGGCGGGGGGGCCTGGACCGGCTGGCCCGCGGCGCTGGCGCGCCGGGAGCCGGCGGCGCTGGCGGAGGCGCGAGCGCGCCACGCCGGGCTCGTCGCCGAGGAGGTCTTCGCGCAGTGGTGCTTCTGGCGGCAGTGGGAGGCGCTGCGCGCCCGCTGCCGCGCGCTGGGGATCGAGATCCTCGGGGACCTCCCCATCTACGTGGCGCACGACTCGGTCGAGGCCTGGTCCCGGCGCGACCTGCTCCAGCTCGGCGCGGACGGCGCGCCGGCGGCGGTGGCCGGGGTGCCGCCCGACTACTTCAGCGCCACCGGGCAGCTCTGGGGCAACCCGCTCTACGACTGGGCGGCGGTGGAGCGCGACGGCTGGCGCTTCTGGATCGAGCGGATCCGCGCCACCCTGGCCCGGGTGGACCGCATCCGCGTCGATCACTTCCGCGGGCTCGAGGCCTACTGGGAGGTGCCCGCCGGCGCGGCCACGGCGCGGCGGGGGCGCTGGGTGCCCGGCCCGGGCGCGCGCCTCCTCGAGGCGCTGGAGCGCGCCCTCGGCCCCCTGCCGCTGGTGGCCGAGAACCTGGGCGTCATCACCCCCGAGGTCGAGGCGCTGCGGCGCCGGTTCGGCCTGCCCGGCATGGCCATCCTCCAGTTCGCCTTCGGCCGCGACCCGCAGGCCCCCGCCTTCCGGCCCCACAGCTACGCGCGCGACTGCGTCGCCTACACCGGGACGCACGACAACGACACGGTCGCCGGCTGGTGGGCGGGCGGCCCCGGCGACAGCGTCCGCTCCGAGGAGGACGTCGCCGCGGAGAAGGCCTTCGCCCGCGAGTACCTCGCCACCGACGGCCGGGAGATGCACTGGACGATGATCCGGGCGCTGCTCGCCTCGGTCGCCGGCACCGCGGTGGTGCCGCTCCAGGACGTGCTCGGCCTCGGCTCCGAGGCCCGCATGAACCGGCCCGGGACCGCCGCCGGCAACTGGCGCTGGCGGTTCCGGGCCGAGGACCTCGCGGGCGGCGAGGCGCGCCGCCTGGCGCGCCTCGCCGAGATCTACGGGCGGCGGTGAGGGCCGCGCCTAGCGCTTCACGTCGGCGCGGCGGTTCTTCTGCCAGCAGGTCTCGTCGTGCTCGGTGCAGACCGGCCGCTCCTTGCCGTAGCTGATGGTCTTGATCTCCACCGAGGGGACGCCCAGGCCGTGGAGGTACTTCTTCACCGCGTCGGCGCGGCGCTGGCCGAGGTGCATGTTGTACTCGGCGGTGCCGCGCTCGTCGCAGTTCCCCTCGACGCGCAGGGCGGTGATGTGCTGGTCGGAGAGGCACTTCGCGGTCTTCTGCAGGGTGTCGCGGCCGTCGGCCTTCACCACCGACTTGTCGAAGTCGAAGTAGACCGAGCCGAGGTCGTCACAGGGCCCGGGGGCCGGGGCCGGCGGCGGCGTGGCCACGCAGCGGCCGTCCACGCAGTCGTTGCCGGCGGGGCACGGCAGGTCCGGGGCGCAGGCGCCGGGGATCGCCACGCAGGCGCCGGCCTGGCAGGTCCGCCCGGCCTTGCAGTCGGCCGCGCTCTCGCACTCCGGCCGCGGCTGGCACTTGTTCGCCTTGCAGACGAAGCCGGCCTGGCAGTCGCCGTCCTGGCCGCACTCCTGGCAGCGGCCCTGGACGCAGACCTTGCCGAAGCCGGTCTGGTCCTTGCAGTTCTCGCTCGTCTCGCACTCGCCGTTCTGCCACTTCTTGGGACAGCCCCCGAGGACGGCGAGGGCCAGGAACGCTGCCAGGGCTGCCAGGGGTCGGCGCATATCGGGCTCCGGATGTGTGGGGCGTATCTTCCCGAGCCCCCGAAGGGTCGTTCGGGTCAACGTTGCAGGCGCAACAGTAATTGAACGTGGGTGGAGGACGCAACACCATCCGTTGACGCACCACGCTCGGTCCATCCCGCTCCCCGCCGCACCGGGCGCGGCAGGCGCCGGCCGCGGCGCCGCTCGCAACCGGGGGAGGACCCCCGGCGGGGACGGCCCCGGGCGGGAAGGCCGTGCGGGGCGCGGCACGCGGGGCGCCGTGCCTCCTTGACCCCCTCCGGAGCGGCGTTCTACATGGGTCCGTTGCAGCTGCAAGGAGTGGCATGCGTTCCTTCGGCCGGTTCGCGCTGGTGCTCGCCGCCTTCCTGGCCCTGGTGGCCTGGGGCGCCTCGGAGCTGTTCAACCGCCAGGCCTTCGCCTGGGCGGAGCGGGACCTGGCCATGCGCGCGCGCTTCGCCCTGGAGGGGGCCCGGCCGGCCCTGGCCGGCGCCTCCCCGGCGGAGGCGCGGCGCGTCCTCGACGCGCTGGTCCTCGACGAGCGGCTCATGGCGGCGTCGCTGTGCCTCCCCGACGGCGCCACGCTGGTGAGGACCTTCGGCTACCCGGCCGGGTTCGCCTGCGGCCGGCTCCCCCCGGAGGCGCTCTCGGCCGCGGCCGCCGGCTGGGATCGCACCGCCGAGGGGACGTCCGGCACGGTGCACGTCACCGCCCTCCCGGTCGGCGGCGCGGCCGACCGGCGCGTCCTGGTGCTGGTCCACGACATGAGCTTCGTGGACCGGCGGGCCGAGACCACCCGCCTCTACACCTTCGTCGCCTTCGCCCTGGTGGGGCTGGTGGGCGCGGTGGCCGCGGCCGCGGCCGCCCGCCTCTCCTGGATCTCCTGGACCACGCAGCTCCGGCGGATGATCACCGCGCCCTTCCGCGCCGCCGGGCAGTTCACCACGCCGCGCCGCTTCCAGCCGCTGGTCGCCGACGTCCGCGACCTGCTCGCCACCCTGGCCGCCGAGGACGCGAAGGCCGGCGCCACCTGGACCCCCGAGCGGCTGCGCCACGTCCTGCGCCGCAACCTCGGCGGCGAGGGGGTCATCGTCGTGGCCAACCGCGAGCCCTACATCCACGAGCGCGGCGCCGACGGCACCATCCACGTCACCCGCCCGGCCTCGGGCCTGGTCACCGCGCTGGAGCCGGTGATGCGGGCCTGCTCCGGCACCTGGATCGCCCACGGGAGCGGCTCGGCGGACCGGGAGACGGTGGACCGGCGGGACCACGTCCGCGTGCCCCCGGGCCAGGAGGCCTACGACCTCCGCCGCGTCTGGCTCTCGCGGGAGGAGGAGCAGGGCTTCTACTACGGCCTGTCGAACGAGGGGCTCTGGCCGCTGTGCCACATGGTCCACGCCCGCCCCGAGTTCCGGAGCCGGGACTGGGAGACCTACCGGAGGGTGAACGCGCGCTTCGCCGAGACCGTGGCCGAGGAGGCCGACGGCCCCGACCCCATCGTCCTGGTGCAGGACTACCACTTCGCGCTGCTGCCCCGGTACCTGCGGGAGCGGCTGCCCCGCGCCACCATCATCACCTTCTGGCACATCCCCTGGCCCACCGCCGAGCGCTTCGGCATCTGCCCGTGGGAGCGCGAGGTGCTGGAGGGGCTGCTGGGCAGCACCGTGGTGGGCTTCCACACCCAGGCCCACTGCAACAACTTCCTGGAGTCGGTGGACCGCTTCCTGGAGTCGCGCATCGACCGGGAGCGCCACTCGGTGGTGGTGGGCGGGCGCGAGACGCTGGTGCGCCCCTACCCCATCTCGGTGGAGTGGCCGAGCCACTGGGCGGCCGAGACCGCCCCGGCCGCCGAGTGCCGCGCCGAGGTCCGGCGCCAGCTCGGCCTGGCGCCCGACGTCCTCCTCGGCGTCGGCGTGGACCGGCTCGACTACACCAAGGGCATCGAGGAGCGGCTCCTGGCGGTGGAGCTGCTGCTGGAGCGCCACCCGGCCTGGCGGGGCCGCTTCACCTTCGTCCAGCTGGCGGCGCCGAGCCGCACGGTGATCCCGGCCTACCGCGAGCTGAACGACCGGGTCGCGGCCCTCGCCACCCGCGTCAACGACCGCTTCGCCCGGGACGGCTGGCTCCCCATCGTCCTGCTCCGCCGCCACCACGAGCCCCCCGCCATCTTCCGGATGTACCGGGCCGCCGACCTCTGCTACGTGTCGAGCCTCCACGACGGCATGAACCTCGTCGCCAAGGAGTTCGTGGCGGCCCGCGACGACCTGCGCGGCGTGCTGGTCCTCTCCCGCTTCACCGGCGCGGCGCGGGAGCTGTCGGAGGCGCTGATCGTCAACCCCTACGACGTCGAGGCGGCCGCCACGGCGCTGGCCACCGCGCTCTCCATGCCCCCCGAGGAGCAGGAGGACCGCATGCGCGCCATGCGGGCGATGCTCAGCGAGCTGAACGTCTACCGCTGGGCGGGGAAGATGCTCCTCGACGCCACCCGGACGCGCCGGAAGGACCGGCTGGCGACGCGCCTCTCCCCCGGGCCGGGGGCGGCGCCTTGAGCGCGGCGCTCTCCACGCGGTCGGCGGCCTGGCGCGCGCTCGGCCTCCCCGGCACGCTCGTGGTCCTCGACTTCGACGGGGTCCTGGCGCGCATCGTCCACGACCGGGAGGCGGCGCGGCTCTCGGCCCGGACCCGGCGCCTGCTGGCCCGGGTGGCGGCGCGGTACCCGGTGGCCGTCCTCAGCGGCCGCTCCGCCGCCGACGTGGCCGGGCGGCTCGACGGCGTCGCGGTGCGCTGGGTGGTGGGGAGCCACGGCGCGGACTGGCCGGGCGCCGGGGTGCGCGGGCCCCGCCGCTGGCGCGGCCGGGTCGCCGGGTGGCGGCGCACGCTCTCCGGCCGGCTCCGCGGCATGCCCGGCGTGGAGGTCGAGGACAAGGGCCACTCGCTCAGCGTCCACTTCCGGGCGGCGCGCGACGGGGCCCGGGCCGCCGCGGCGATCGCCCGCGCCGCCGCCGACCTGCCCGGCGCCGCCGCCATCCCCGGGAAGCGGGTCCTGAACCTCCTGCCCGAGGGGGCCGGCGACAAGGGCTCGGCGCTGCGGCGCCTCGCCGCCGCCTCGGGCGCGGCGCGCGTCCTCTTCGTCGGCGACGACGTGACCGACGAGCTCGCCTTTCGCGCCCGGCTCCCGGTCCCGGCGGTCACCGTGCGGGTCGGCCCGGTGCCGCGGAGCGCGGCCCGCTACCACGTGCGCCGGCGCGGCGACGTGGACCGGCTGCTCGCCTCGCTCGCCGCCCTGCGCGACCCGCCCCGGCGCGCGCGGAGCGCCCGGTGAGCCGCACCCGCGAGCTGGGGCCGGTGCTCGGCTTCATGCAGGCCCTGTGGGCCCTGGAGCAGGGGCTGAACCGCCGCTCCAAGGCCATGCACCGCGCCCACGGGATCACCGGTCCGCAGCGGCTCGTGGTCCTGGTGGTGGCCCGCCTCGGCCCCATGGCGCCGGGCCAGCTCGCCCGCGTCCTGCACCTGCACCCGGCCTCGGTGACGCGCCTGGCGCGGACGCTGGAGCGGCGCGGGCTGCTGCGGCGCCGCCCCCACCCCAGCGACCGCCGCCAGGTGCTGCTGGAGCTGGCGCCGGGCGGCCGGAGGGTCGCCGGGCGCCGCAGCGGCACCGTGGAGGCTGCCGTGCGCGACGCCCTGGTGGGCGCGGCCGGCGCCGACGTCGCCGCCGCGGTGCGGCTGGTGGGGCGCGTCGCCGCCCGGCTCGGGGCGGGGTGAGGGGCTAGCAGCAGCTCCCGCCGCCGCAGCCGCTCCCCGGGGCGTCGGAGGTGATCCGGTAGCCGCCGCCCTTGGTCTCGCGCGCGTCGCGGACGAGCATGCCGGCGCCGCAGGGGAAGGGGCGCGCCTCCTCCGGCGCCACCGGCTCGCGCGGCTCGACGAGGGCGAAGTGCCCGGCGTACGGGGCCTTCGCGTAGATGCCGAAGGTCTTCTCGCAGACCGCCACCCGCACGCCGCGCCGCAGGACGTGGCCGTCGTCGTCGGTCACCTCGCGGAAGGGCCCCTTGTAGATCACCGCCTGCTTCCGGTCCCAGCAGGGCCCCTCCTTGCCGCGCCAGGCGATCACCGTCACGCTGCGGAACTCGATCCCCTCCACCGTCCGCCACGGCTCGGCGGCGCGCTCGACGATCTCCACGCCGTAGAAGCCGGCGGCCTCGAAGGCCTCGACGAAGCGATCCTCGCGCATCGCGCCCGAGACGCAGCCGGCCCACAGCTCCGGATCGCGCTGCAGCCGCTCCGGGACCTCCTCGTCGCTGACGATGTCGGAGATGACCGCCCGGCCGCCCTTCCGCAGCACCCGGTGGATCTCGCGGAAGAGCCGCTCCTTGTCGGCGGGCGCCACCAGGTTGAGGACGCAGTCGGAGACCACCACGTCCACCGAGCCGTCGGCGACCAGCGGCTCCTCGGCGCGCAGCCGCGCCGACTCGGCCTCGACGCGGGCCAGGCCGGCGCTGCTCGTCACCGGCCGGGCCGCCAGGTGGCGGTCCAGCTCCTCCAGGTCCAGGGCCAGGTCCTGGATCCGGCCCTTGCGGAACTCCAGATTCGCGAGGCCGGTCCGGGCCGCGAAGGCGGGGAGGTGGCGGCGCGACAGGGCCAGCATCTCGTCGTTCAGGTCGACGCCGACGACGCGACCCCGGGGGCCCACCACCTGCGCCAGCAGGTAGCCGGCCTTGCCGGCGCCGGAGCCCAGGTCGAGCACGGTCTCGCCGGCGCGGACGTGCCGGGTGGGGTCGCCGCAGCCGTAGTCGCGCTCCAGCACCTCGGCCGGCACGGCGGCGAGCAGCGCGGGGTCGTTGGTGGAGGGGCAGCAGAGCCCGGCCGGCGCCTTCGCGGCGGCCGAGTAGGTCTCGAGGACGGCCCGCTCGACGTCGAGGAGGGCGGGGGCGGAGGAGGGGGGCATGGCGTGACCTCTCTGGACCCGTGAGAGCCGGGGGACCCATCCGGGATTCGACGATTCCGACCCGCCTTAAGGGTCCGTTAAGGCGGCCATCCTAGCTTCCCCGGCGAAGGCTCGGTGGACCGAGCCACGAACGACCCAAGGAGCGAGCCATGAAGCGCAACCTGATCCGCACCACCATCGTCGCGGTGGCCTTCGCCGGGGGCATCGCCGGCGGCTACCTCTACCGGGGGCGAGCCCTCGCCTCCCCGCCCGACGGCACGTCAACCGCGATTCCTCCCTCGCCGGACGCGGTGCCCCCGTCGCCGGACGCGGCGCCCGCCTCGCCGGGGGCGCAGGCGGCGAACGCCCCGATGCCGACCGCCTCGCTGCCCGGCTTCAGCGCCATCGTCCAGCGCTACGGCCCGGCGGTGGTGAACGTCAGCGTCACCGGGACCACGAAGGCCAGCCTGTCGGGCACGCCCTTCGGGCAGGTCGACCCCAACGACCCCTTCTTCCAGTTCTTCCGCCACTTCGGGATCCCCCAGCAGCAGGGGCCGCAGATCACCCGCGGGCTCGGCTCCGGCTTCATCGTGAGGTCCGACGGCCTCATCCTCACCAACGCCCACGTCGTCGACGGCGCCAGCAAGGTGGTGGTGAAGCTCACCGACAAGCGCGAGTTCCCGGCCAAGGTCGTCGGCATCGACAAGACCACCGACGTGGCGGTGCTGAAGATCGACGCCAAGGGGCTCCCCATCGTGAAGCTCGGCGACCCGAGGCGGGTCCGGGTCGGCGACTGGGTGCTGGCCATCGGCTCGCCCTTCGGCTTCGAGAACAGCGCCACCGCCGGCATCGTCTCGGCCCGCGGGCGCACCCTCCCCGACGCCGGCTACGTGCCCTTCCTCCAGACCGACGTGGCGGTGAACCCCGGCAACTCGGGCGGCCCGCTCTTCGACGCCGCCGGCGAGGTGGTCGGCATCAACTCGCAGATCTACTCCCAGTCCGGCGGGTACATGGGCCTCTCCTTCGCCATCCCCATCGACGTCGCCACCCACGTCGAGGACCAGATCCTCGCGCACGGCAAGGTGGTGCGCGGCCGCCTGGGCGTCACCATCCAGGACGTGAACCAGGACCTGGCCAACTCCTTCGGCCTGCCCCGGCCCGAGGGCGCGCTGGTGAGCTCGGTGCAGAAGGACAGCGCCGCGGCCAAGGCCGGCCTGAAGCCCGGTGACGTGATCCTCTCCATGGACCAGAAGCCCATCACCGCCTCCTCCGAGCTGCCGCCGCGCGTCGCCGACCTGGCGCCGGGCACCCGCGTGCGCCTCGAGGTCTGGCGCGACCACCAGAAGCGCGACGTCGAGGTGAAGGTCGGGGAGGCGAAGGACGAGATGGTCTCCAGCATCGGGGAGCACGGCAAGGCCCAGGGCAAGCTGGGCATCCAGGTGCGCCCCCTCGCCCCGCAGGAGCGCAAGCAGGCGGGCGTCGACGGCGGCCTGCTGGTCGAGGGCGTCCAGGGACCGGCGGCGCGCGCCGGCATCGAGCCGGGCGACGTGCTGCTGGCGCTGAACGGGACGCCGGTGAAGGACGTGGACCAGCTCCGCGGCCTGCTCTCCAAGGCCGGCAAGCACGTGGCCCTGCTGGTCGAGCGCGGCGACGCCCGGATCTTCGTGCCCGTGGACCTGGGCTGACCGCCCCGCCCCCCGCGGCCCCTCGCGGCCCGGCGAGGCCCCGGCGACGCCGGGACCCCGCCGGGCCACGCTGCTATGATTGCTCCCGGTGTGAAGCCGGGCCGGTCCCGATGCGCCTGCTCCTCGTCGAAGACGACGCCATGCTCGGAGAGAGCGTCCGCCGCGCCCTGCGGCAGCTGGGCCACGCCGTCGACTGGGCCCACGACGGCGAGGAGGCCGACCTGGCCGTGGCCGGCGAGCCCTACGACGTCGTCCTGCTGGACCTGGGGCTGCCCCGGCGCAGCGGCCTGGAAGTCCTGCGCGCCCTGCGGCGGCGCGGCCTGGCGGTGCCGGTGCTGATCCTCACCGCCCAGGACGGCGTCGCCGACCGGGTGGCCGGCCTCGACGCCGGCGCCGACGACTACCTGGTGAAGCCCTTCGACCTCGACGAGCTGGCCGCCCGGATCCGGGCGCTGCAGCGGCGCGGCGGGGGGCGCGCCGAGCCGGTGATCCGCCACGGCCGGCTCACCCTGGATCCGGCGGCGCACCAGGTGCTCCTCGACGGCGAGCCGGTCGAGCTCTCCCCCCGCGAGTTCTCGCTGCTGCAGCGGCTGGTCGAGCACCCCGGCCGGCCGGTCTCCCGCGCCCGCCTGGAGGAGGCGCTCTACGGCTGGGGCGAGCAGGTGGAGAGCAACGCCGTCGAGGTGCACGTCCACGCCCTGCGCCGCAAGCTCGGGCCGGAGTGGATCAAGACCCTGCGCGGCGTCGGCTACGTGGCCCCGAGGCAGCCGTGACCTCGATCCGGCGCACCCTGCTCTACGCGCTGGTCGCGGCGGTGGCCACCGTGACGCTGGCCACCGCCCTGGTGGTCTACCGGCAGGCGCGGCGCGAGATCGACCAGGTCTTCGACTACCACCTGCGCCAGATCGCCCTCTCCCTGCGCGACCGCGTCCCCGCCCCCGAGGCCTCCGGCGACGGCGGCGGCTTCGACTTCGCCATCCAGGTCTGGAGCGCGGACGGGGTCCGGCTCTACGCCTCCCGGCTCGACACCGGCCTGCCGGAGATCGCCGAGCTGGGCTTCGCCACCGTGCCCACCCGCGGCGGCGACTGGCGCGTCTACTCCATCGAGCTGGCCGGGCTGGTGGTCCAGGTGGCCCAGCCCCTGCGCATCCGCGACCGGGCGGCGGTGGCCGCCGCGGTGCACACCCTGGCCCCGGTGCTCTTCGTCCTCCCGCTGCTCGCCCTCCTGGTGTGGCGCATCGTGGGGCGGGCGCTGGCCCCGCTGGAGCGGCTGGCCGGCGCGGTGGGGGCCCGCTCGCCGGCCGCGCTGGAGCCCATCCCCGAGGCCGGCGCGCCCGAGGAGGCGCTCCCGCTGGTGCGCTCGCTCAACGGCCTGCTCTCGCGCCTGGGCGCGGCGCTCGCCACCCAGCGCGCCTTCGTGGCCGACGCCGCCCACGAGCTGCGCACGCCGCTCGCCGCCCTGGGCCTCCAGGTCCAGCTGGTGGAGCGGGCCGACGGCCCGGAGGAGCGCCGCGCCGCGCTCGCCGACCTGTCGGCCGGGATCGCCCGCGCCACGCGGGTGGTGCAGCAGCTCCTCACCCTGGCGCGCCAGGAGCCGGAGGCGGCGGTGGCCGGCGGCGGGGAGCCGGTCCGGCTCGGCGAGCTGGTGGGCCAGTCGGTGGCCGACCACGCCCTGCTCGCCGACGCGCGGGGGATCGACCTGGGCGCGCCCGAGGCGCCCGGCGAGGCGGTGGCCACCGGGGACGCGGCCTCGCTGCGGGCGCTGCTGGACGCCCTGGTGGACAACGCGGTCCGCTACACGCCGCGGGGCGGGCGGGTGGACGTCTCGTCGGGCCTCGACGCCGGCCGGCCCGTCCTCGAGGTGGCCGACACCGGGCCGGGGATCCCGCCGGCGGAGCGGGAGCGGGTCTTCGACCGCTTCTACCGGCTCCCGGCGACGGCCGAGCCCGGGAGCGGCCTGGGACTCGCGGTGGTGAAGGCCATCGCCCGGCGCCACGGCGCGGCGGTGACGCTCGGCGACACGCCCGGCGGCGGGCTCACCGTGCGCGTCCTCTTCCCCGCCGCGCCGCCGCCGGCGGCGACGCCGCCCGGAGTGCCGCGCGGGGCGGCGCCCTAGCGGCCGCGGGCGAGCCGCTCCGCGAGCCGCGCCAGCCCGAGGCCCACCGCCAGGTAGGCCAGCGCCGCGAGCAGCAGGCCGGCGGCGACGGCCGGCGGCACCGGGGCCATGAGCACGCCGCCGAGCGCCAGGGCGCAGGCCCCGGCGGCGGCGCCGAAGGTGGCCGCGGCCAGCGCCCGGCTGGGCACGGTCCGCCAGGAGGCGCCCCGGGCCCGCACCACGTAGATGGTCGCCTGCCCGCTCAGCACCAGCCACAGGAAGGTCGCGGCGTGGAGCGGCCCGCCGCCCATGCCCAGGCGCGAGACGCCCAGGGCGTAGAGGCCGAAGGTGAGCGCCACCAGCGGCGCCGCCACCGCCGCCGCGGTCGCCAGGAGGTGGCGCACCTCCCAGCGGTCCGGGTGGGCCGAGGGGGTGACGCGGTCGGTGGCCAGCGACATGGTGGCGAAGTCGTTGGCGACGAGCAGCAGCGCCACCAGCGTGGGCGTGGTCACGTAGCGGCCGCCCTCCAGGACGAAGCCGCCGGCGAGGAAGAGCGCCACCTGGAAGGTCTTCACCACCTTGTTGAGGACGTAGGTCACCATCCGCTGGTAGATGCGGCGGCTCTCCTCGACGATGGCCACCGTCCCGGAGAGCCCCTCGGCGGTGAGCACGGTGGCGGCGGCGGCCCGGGCCACGTCGGCGGCGCCGGCCACGGCGATGCCCACCTCGGCCTGGCGCAGCGCCGCCGCGTCGTTGACCCCGTCGCCGGTCATGCCCACCACGTGGCCGCCGCGCTGCAGGGCGGCCACCAGCCGGAACTTGTGCTCGGGCGCCACGCCGGCCACCGCGTCGAAGTCGAGCGCCCCGCCGGCGAGCCGGGCGTCCAGCTCCGCCGCCGGCAGCACCCGGTCGCCGATGCCGACGGCCCGCGCCACGCTCCGGGCCGTGGCCGGGCCGTCGCCGGTGATCATCACGACGCGCAGTCCCAGCTCTTGAAGCCGCCCGACCACGGCGGCCGAGTCGGGGCGCGGCGGGTCCTCGAGCCCCAGCAGGCCGGCCAGCGCCAGCGGCCCCCCGTCCGGCCCGGCGGCGACGGCCAGCACCCGGGCGCCCCGGGCGGCGAGCCGCTCCACCTCCGCCACCGGGACCTCGGCCGCGGCCAGCGCCGCCACCACCGCGGGCGCCCCCTTCACCACCCGGAGCCGCGCCGTCCCCTCGCGGACCACCGCCTCGGTCCGCTTGGTCTGCGGGTCGAAGGGGGCGAAGGACTCGCGGGCGCCGGCCGCCGCGAGGCCCCGCGCCTTCGCCGCCGCGGCGATGGCGAGGTCGAGCGGGTCCTGGGAGGACAGGTCGCTCGCCGCGAGGGCCAGCGCCAGGACCCGGTCCGGCGCGGTGCCGCCCAGGCCGACCGGCTCGCCGGCGGCGAGCCGGTTCGCGGTGAGGGTGCCGGTCTTGTCGGTGCAGAGCACCGTCATCGCCGCCGCCTCCTCGACGGCCGCGAGCCGGGCGGTGAGCACCCCGCGCCCCGCCAGCCCCACCGCGCCCACCGCGCCGGCCAGCGTGAACATCGCCGGCAGCGCGACCGGCACCGAGGCGACGAGCAGGATGAGGGCGAAGGGGACCACCTCGTGCCAGGGGCGGCCGGTCCAGGCGGCGTCGGCGAGGACCACCGCCACCAGCGCCAGGTCCACGGCCACCAGCGCCCGGACGATGCCCACCACCACCGCCTCCAGGCGGTTCGGGCCGGTGCCGGCCGCCTGCACCAGGGCGGCGGTCCGGCCGTAGGCGGTGCGGGAGCCGGTGGCGGTCACCACCCCGGTGGCCTCGCCCCGCACCAGCACCGCCCCCGAGAAGACCGCCTCCCCGGCGGTCCGCTCCACCGGCAGCGACTCCCCGGTGAGGGCCGACTCGTCGGAGGAGAGCGCGCCGTCGAGCAGCGAGACGTCGGCCGGCACCACGTCCCCGACGCGCAGGTGCACCACGTCCCCGCGGACCAGCGAGGCGGCGTCGATCCGCGCCCACTGGCCGTCCCGCAGGGCGCGGGCCCGGGGGGCGAGGCCGGCCCGCAGCGCCGCCAGCGCCGACCGCGCCCTCCCCTCCTGGACCGCGCCCACCACCGCGTTGAGGACCAGGAGCAGCGCGAACACCGCCGCCTCGACCCGCCGGCCCAGGAACAGGTCGAGGGCGATGGTGGCCTCGAGCATCCAGGGGACGGCGCCCCAGAAGCGGCGCGCCAGGTCGCGCAGGCGGTGGGGCGGCTCCTCCGGGAGCGCGTTCGGCCCGTCGGCGGCGAGCCGCGCCGCGGCCTCGGCGGCGGTCAGTCCGCCCGAGGCCGGGGTGGGCGGCGCGGGTGCTGGACCGGGGAGCGTGCTCACGGCCGGTCGTCGCGGCGGCAGTCCTCGCGCATGCGCCTCCCCGGCCCCGTCATAGCGCGCCCGCGGCGCGGCGTCACGGGAACCCGGCGCCGGCGGCCGCGGCCGCGCGGCGATCGCCGCGCCCTACCGGTGCAGCAGCACCGCCCGGTACCGGACCTTCCCGGCCGCCAGCCGCTCCCGCACCGCGTTGGCCTCGCCGAGCGGGTAGCTCTCGACGGCCGGCTTCACCTTGCCCGAGGCGACCAGCTGCAGGGCCTCGTACAGGTCGGCGCGCTCGTCCTGCGAGCTGCCGCGCAGCTGCCGCTGGCCCAGCGTCAGGCTCATCACGTCCACGGCGATGGGGCCGTCGGTGGTGACGCCCATGTTCACCAGCCGTCCGCGCGGCCGCAGCCCCTGGAGGGCGCTGGCCACCTGCCGGGCGGAGTTGGTGGTGGAGAGGATGACGTCGGCGCCCCCGGCGGCGGCCAGGGCCTTCCCCGGGTCCGCGCCGGCCACCAGCACCTCGTCGGCGCCCATCCGCCGGAGCTCGTCCCGCTTCCCGGCCTGGCCGGTCAGGGCGAAGGTGGTGAGACCGAGGGCGTGGGCGTACTGGAGCGCCAGGTGGCCCAGGCCCCCCAGGCCCAGGATCGCGACCCGCTCGCCCGGCCGCGGGTCGGCGTTGCGCAGGCCGCTCATCACCGTGTACCCGGCGCAGAAGACGGGCGCGGCCAGGGCGTAGTCGAGCCCGTCGGGGAGCAGGGTGCAGCCCGAGGCCCAGGCCAGCATGAGCTCGGAGTTCCCGCCGCCGAGGTTCATCCAGGACTGCGCCTGGGCGCAGCCGCCCTCGTGGCCCGACTGGCATTCGGCGCAGCGGCCGCAGCCCTTCTGGTTCCAGTGCACGCCGACGCGATCCCCCACCTTCAGGTGGATGACGCCCGCTCCCAGCTCGACGATCTCGCCGGCCGGCTCGTGACCGGCGACCACCGGGGGCTGCAGCGGGAACATCCCGTGGTGCACGTGCAGGTCGGTCCCGCACATCCCGCTGGCGTGGATGCGGACGAGGACCTGCCCCGCCTGGGGGCGCGGGTCGGACAGGTCCTGGAATTCCCAGGGCTCGTTGTACCGGGTGATGACGGCGGCGCGCATGGTCGTCCTTTCGGGTTCGGGACCGGTGCTCGTCTAGCGGGCCCTCCGGGTTGCGGCAACGACCCCGATTGTCCCCGGCCCGCGCGGCGGGGACCATGGCACGGACCGGCGCAGGCGCGCGAGCGCGGAGGGCCGCGCGGAAACGGCCGCTGCCCGGGCGGCCGCGTGGTGTAGTGTGTGCCGCCCCGCGAGCCGGTCCCGGCCCGCGGCCGGGAGGAGGCGCGGCGCATGGACGGGATGCTGGGGGCGGTGATCCGCCAGCTCGACCTCGAGCAGCTCGAAGTGAACCTCTTCCGGGGCACGTCGAGGGACACCGGCGCGCCGCGGGTGTTCGGCGGCCAGGTCATCGGCCAGGCCCTGGTCGCGGCCGAGCGCACCGTGGACGGGAGATCGCCCCACTCCCTCCACGCCTACTTCCTGCTGGCGGGCGACGCGGCCGCGCCCATCGTGTACCAGGTGGACCGGGTCCGCGACGGCCGGAGCTTCTCCGCCCGGCGGGTGCAGGCCATCCAGCACGGGCGTCCCATCCTCTCGATGATCGCCTCGTTCCAGGTGGCCGAGGGTGGCCTGGAGCACGCCGCGCCCATGCCCGCGGCGCCGCCGCCCGAGGGGCTGGTCCCCGCCGCCGAGCAGATCGAGCGCTGGCTGGCCGAGGCGGCGCCGGTCCCCGCCGGCGTCGCCGAGTCGCTGCGGGCCCACGGCGCCATCGAGTTCCGGCCGGTGGACCCGCGCAATCCGCTCCGCCCGGCGCCGGGCGAGCCCCGGCAGGCGGTCTGGTTCCGCGCCGTGGACCGGCTCCCCGACGACCCGCGCCTGCACCGCTGCCTGCTCGCCTACGCCTCCGACTTCCACCTGCTCGGCACCGCGATCCGGCCGCACGGGCGGAGCTGGTACCAGCGGTCGATGGTGGTCGCCTCCATCGACCACGCGCTCTGGTTCCACCGCCCGGCCCGGGTGGACGAGTGGCTGCTCTACGCCATGGACTCGCCCACCAGCCAGTCGGCGCGCGGCCTGGCCCGCGGCGCGATCTACGACCGCGGCGGGCGGCTGGTGGCCAGCGTCGCCCAGGAGGGGCTGATGCGCGACGTCGGCGACGCGCCGCGCCGCGCGCCCTGAGCCGCCGGGGGCGCCGGCCCGACGGCCACGCCGCGCTTGCCCGCGGACCCGTCTTATCGTAAGAAGACGATAGCCATGCCGACCACCGCCCGGATCGCCCCCTCCTGCGGCCCCGCCGTCCGCGCCGGGGAGGAGCGCGACCTCCGCCCCGTCGAGGGCCGGGAGGCCGACGACGAGCTGGCGCTCCTCGCCAAGGCGGTGGGGCACCCGGCCCGGGTCCAGATCCTCCGGCTCCTGGTGCGCCGGGAGGCCTGCGTCTGCGGCGACATCGTCGACGAGCTCCCGCTGGCCCAGTCCACCGTCTCCCAGCACCTCAAGGTGCTGAAGGAGGCGGGGCTGATCCGCGGCGAGATCGACGGCCCGAGGGTCTGCTACTGCGTCGAGCCCCGCGTGCTGCGCCGCCTCAAGGCGCTCGTCGGCAGCCTCTAGGGGTGAGCGTCCATGACCGATGAAGCCCAGGCCGCTCCGCACGGCGTCGCCCGCAGGCTCTCGTTCCTCGATCGCTGGCTGACGCTCTGGATCTTCCTCGCCATGGGCGCGGGGGTCGCGCTCGGCTTCCTCGTCCCCGGGGTCGTCCCGGCGCTGGAGGCGATGTCGGTCGGGACCACCTCCCTCCCCATCGCCGTCGGCCTGATCCTGATGATGTACCCGCCCCTCGCCAAGGTCCGCTACGAGGAGCTCCCCCGGATCTTCCGCAACGGCAGGGTGCTCGGCCTCTCGCTCGTCCAGAACTGGGTGGTCGGCCCGCTCCTGATGTTCGCGCTGGCGGCGATCTTCCTCCGCGACAAGCCCGAGTACATGGTGGGCCTCGTCCTCATCGGCCTGGCCCGCTGCATCGCCATGGTGATCGTCTGGAACGACCTCGCCGGCGGGGACACCGAGTACTGCGCCGGCCTGGTGGCCTTCAACTCCGTCTTCCAGGTGCTCTTCTTCCCGGTCTACGCCTGGATCTTCATCACCGTGCTGCCCGGCTGGCTCGGCCTGCGGGGCGCCGAGGTGCACGTCACCATCGGCGAGATCGCCCGGAGCGTCTTCGTATACCTGGGCATCCCCTTCCTCGCGGGCATCGCCAGCCGCTTCGGGCTGCGGGCGCTGAAGGGCGAGGCGTGGTACCGGCGGGAGTTCATCCCGCGCATCTCGCCCGTCACCCTCGTCGCCCTCCTCTTCACCATCGTCGTCATGTTCTCGCTCAAGGGAGAGGCCATCGTGCAGCTGCCCCTCGACGTGGTGCGCATCGCCCTCCCGCTGCTCGTGTACTTCGTGCTCATGTTCTTCGTCTCCTTCTTCATGAGCCGGCGGGTCGGGGCGAGCTACGGCCAGACCGCCACCCTCTCCTTCACCGCCGCGTCCAACAACTTCGAGCTGGCCATCGCGGTCGCGGTGGCGACCTTCGGCATGTCGCACGGGGCCGCCTTCGCCGCGGTCATCGGGCCGCTGGTCGAGGTGCCGGTGCTCATCGGCCTGGTGAACGTGGCCCTGCGCCTGCGCGACCGCTTCTTCCCCGGCGAGATCGGGGAGCTGGCCCGGGTCGCGACCTGCGCCGTGGCCGTGGACGGGCCAGCGGCGGGGAGGAAGGCATGAGCACCACCATCGCGGAGCCGGCCCGGTCCGGCGCGGGAACGCCGGAGGCAGGGCCACCGCCGCGGCCGGCCCGGCTGGCGGCCTGGCTCGCGGCGGCCCTCGCCGCCTGGACCGGGCTCTACCTGGTCATCGAGCCCGCGGCCGGCTTCGTCACGCACCGGCTCCTCGGCCTGCCGGCCGACACCCACGTCGGGTCGGCCGTCGCCTTCTTCCTCTTCGAGGCCCCGAAGGTCCTGCTGCTCCTCGTCCTCGTGGTCTTCGGCGTCGGGGTGGTCCGCTCCTTCTTCACGCCGGAGCGCACGCGCGCCATCCTCTCGGGGCGGCGCGAGTCGGTGGGCAACGTCCTGGCCGCGCTCCTCGGCGTGGTGACCCCCTTCTGCTCCTGCTCGGCGGTGCCGCTCTTCCTCGGCTTCGTCGAGGTGGGCATCCCGCTCGGGGTGACCCTCTCCTTCCTGGTCTCGGCCCCGATGGTGAACGAGGTGGCGCTGGTCCTCCTCTTCGGCCTCTTCGGCTGGAAGGTGGCCGGGCTCTACCTCGTCACCGGCCTGGGCATCGCCATCGCCTCCGGCTTCGTCCTCGGCCGCCTCCGCCTGGAGCGGTGGGTCGAGGGGTGGGTCTACGAGTCGATGCGCCAGGGCGCCGGCTACGAGGCCGAGCGGCTCGGCTTCGCCGGGCGCGTGGCCAAGGGCGTGGAGTCGGTCCGCGAGGTCGTCGGCAAGGTCTGGCCCTACGTGCTCGCCGGCATCGCCGTCGGCGCCTTCATCCACGGCTACGTGCCCGAGGGGCTCATGGCCGGCATCATGGGGAAGCAGTCCTGGTGGTCGGTGCCGCTGGCGGTGGTCGTCGGCGTGCCGATGTACTCGAACGCGGCCGGGATCATCCCGGTGGTCCAGGCGCTCCTCGGGAAGGGCGCGGCGCTGGGGACGGTGCTCGCCTTCATGATGTCGGTCATCGGGCTCTCGCTGCCGGAGATGATCATCCTGCGCAAGGTGCTGCGGCCGCCGCTCATCGCCACCTTCGTCGCCGTCGTCGCCACCGGCATCCTGGCCGTCGGCTTCCTCTTCAACGCCGTCCTGTAGGGGGGAACATGCGGATCCAGATCCTCGGAACCGGCTGCGCCAAGTGCAGGCAGCTCACCGCCAACGCCGAGCAGGCGGTGCGCGAGCTGGGCGTGGAGGTCGCGGTCGAGAAGGTGGAGGACGTGCGGGAGATCGTGAAGTTCCACGTCCTCTCCACGCCGGCGCTGGTGGTGGACGGCGCCGTGAGGTCCACCGGGCGCGTCCTGGCGCCGGCGGCCATCAAGGAGCTGCTGGGCCGCTGAGGGGGCCCGGCGGGGCGGCCCGGCCCGGGATGCGGCCGTCCGCGCTCCGGCCCATCGTGAAGATTTCCCGAAGGGCCCATGCGCTTCAAGGCCGTTTCCCGATCTCCCCGGGAGGCGTAGCTTCCCGGCATCGACGCGCGGCGAGCGCTCCGGCGAGCGCCCGGTCATCGCGCGGAGGAGAGACGACGATGCAGAAGCGCACGCTGGGACGGAGCGGCCTGGAGGTCTCGGCCATCGGGCTCGGTTGCATGGGGATGAGCTTCTCCTACGGCCCGCCGGCGGACCGGCAGGAGATGATCCGGCTGATCCGCTCGGCCGTGGACCGCGGGGTCACCTTCTTCGACACCGCCGAGGTCTACGGCCCGTTCACGAACGAGGAGCTGGTTGGCGAGGCCCTGGCGCCGGTGCGCGACCGGGTGGTGATCGCCACCAAGTTCGGCTTCAAGCTCGATCCGGACGGCGGCCCGAGGTGGGCGGGCCTCGACAGCCGGCCGGCGCACGTCAAGCAGGTCGCCGAGGCCTCGCTCCGGCGGCTCCGGACCGACGTCATCGACCTCTTCTACCAGCACCGGGTCGACCCGGAGGTGCCGATCGAGGAGGTCGCCGGCGCCGTGAAGGAGCTGATCCGGGAGGGCAAGGTCCGGCACTTCGGCCTCTCCGAGGCGGGCGTCCGGACCATCCGCCGCGCCCACGCCGTCCAGCCGGTCACCGCGCTGCAGAACGAGTACTCGCTCTGGTGGCGAGGGCCCGAGGCGGAGGTGCTGCCGGCCCTCGAGGAGCTGGGGATCGGCCTCGTCGCCTACAGCCCGCTCGGCAAGGGCTTCCTCACCGGGAAGATCGACGAGGCGACCACCTTCGACGGCACCGACTTCCGGAACACCCTCCCCCGCTTCACGCCGGAGGCCCGGAAGGCCAACCAGGCCCTGCTCGACCTGCTCCGCCGGGTCGCGGCCCGGAAGCTGGCGACGCCGGCCCAGGTGGCGCTGGCCTGGCTGCTGGCCCGGAAGCCCTGGATCGTGCCCATCCCGGGCACCACCAAGGCGCACCGCCTGGAGGAGAACCTGGGGGCCGCGGCCGTCCAGCTCACGCCCGACGACCTCCGCGACGTCGATCGCGCCGCCGCGGAGATCGCGGTGGAGGGGGCCCGCTACCCGGACCACCTGGAAGCGCTGACGGGGCGCTGACATGCCGGCCGCCCGCTCCGCCTCCCGGGCCCCGGGCTCCGCCCGCCGCCCCTACGTGATCTGCCACATGGTCCCCTCGGTCGACGGGCGCATCGTCGTGGACGGCTGGCCCCTCCGGCCCCGGCTCGTCGCCGAGTACGAGCGGACCGCCGCCTCGCTCGGCGCCGACGGCTGGATCGTCGGCCGCATCTCGATGGAGCCGTACGCCGGGAACGCGGCCGTGCCCAGGCGAACGGGGCGGTCGCGCATCCCCCGCACCGATTTCGTCGCGCGCACCGACGCCCCGTCGTACGCCGTCGCCATCGACCCGGGCGGCAAGCTCCGCTGGGAGTCCGACTCCATCGACGGCGAGCACGCCGTCGCCGTCCTCACCGAGCGCGTCCCGGACCGCACCCTCGCGTTCCTCCGCGCGCAGGGCGTCTCCTACCTGTTCGGCGGGAAGGACCGGATCGGCGTGCCGCTGGTCCTCCGGAAGCTCCGGACCCTGTTCGGGATCCGCCGGCTGCTCCTCGAGGGCGGCGGGAAGATCAACGGCTCGTTCCTCGCCGCCGGGGCCATCGACGAGCTCAGCCTCCTCGTCGCGCCGGTGGCCGACGGCGGCGTCGGGACGCCGACGCTCTTCGACGCCAGGGAGGGCCCGGGGCCGGCCCTGGGCCTGACGCTGCTGTCCGCCGAACGGCGTCGAGGCGGCCTGCTGTGGGTCCGCTACCGGGTGGGGCGCGGGCGGCGCTAGCCCCTCGGGCCACCCGCGACGCCGGGCCGGGCGCCGGTGGCAGGCGCCCGCCGCTGGCGCCCGGCGGCGGGCTCGCGTAGAAAACCTTCACGATGGCCTTCACGCCGCTCAACGCCCTGAACTCCTTCCTCGCCGTCGCCCGCCGCCGGAGCTTCGCGGCGGCCGCCCGGCACCTCGGCGTCTCCGCCTCCGCGCTGAGCCAGTCCGTCCGGCAACTGGAGGCGCGCCTCGGCGTCACGCTGCTGACGCGGACCTCGCGGAACGTGGCGCTCACCGACGCCGGGCAGCGCCTGCTCGAGCAGGCGGGCGCGGCGGTGGACCAGGCGCTGGAGTCCCTGAGGACGGTCTCGGCCCGGCCCGGCGAGGTGACGGGGCGGGTCCGGCTCTCGGTGCCGTCCCCGGCCGTGACGCTGGTCGTCGCCCGGCTGCTGCCGCGGTTCATCGAGCGGTACCCGGGAGTGGAGGTCGAGGTCCAGGTCGAGAACCGGTTCGTGAACGTCGTCGCCGAGGGGCTGGACGCGGGCATCCGCCTCTCCGAGGCGATCGAGCGCGACATGGTCCAGGTCCGGCTCACCAGGCCGGGGCGCTTCGTCGTCGCCGGGGCGCCCAGCTACCTGGCCCGGCGCGGCACCCCGGGGGAGCCCCGGGATCTGCTGCAGCACGACTGCCTCTGCATCCGTTCCTCCCTCGCCGGAGCGCGCTACGCCTGGGAGCTCGAGCGCGGGAGGAAGAGCTGGCGCGTCCCGGTCCAGGGAACGGTCACGACCAACGACCCCGAGCTCATGCGGCTGCTCGCCGTCGCGGGCGTGGGCCTCCTCTACGCGTTCGAGCCGCAGATCGCCGACGACCTGCGCCGCGGGAGCCTGCGGCTCGTCCTCGAGCCCTACGCGGCCGCCGTGCCGGGCTTCTTCCTCTACTTCCCGAGCCGGGCCCAGGTGTCGCCAGCGTTCCGCGCGTTCGTGGACGTGGCCCGCGAGCTGGCCGGGCACGCGGCCCCGCGGGCGCGCTGAGCGGCGGCGGGTGCAGTCCCCGGGCGACGGGTGCCGCGGGCCTTCGACTCGCCGTCTTGCACTTGCCGTGGCTGGTCCAGCCTGCGACGATGAGTGTACCGGTGCCTCGTATCGCACGGCCCGGACCTTGGAGGAGCGATGATGTTCGCGTGCGTTCCGACCGCCTTGGTGGGGGTCCTCCTGGCTGTCGTGCCGCCGGCACCCGAACCTGCCCTGGACCGAATCGATACCTTGGCCTGGATTTCCCCCGCTCCGCTGCCGAAGGTGCTTCCCATGGTCGGCGACCCAGGCACCGACGCCTACGGTTACCCCCTGCGATTCGTCGACGGCGCCGCGCTCAGGAGCCTGCTCCTGCACGCGCGGTTCGCCGAGTTGACGGGCTACATCGAACGGCTCCAGGCGGACTTCGAGGGAGACCCGCGGCTCGAATTCTGGCCGTTCGAGGCGGCCGAGGCGCTGGGAAGCGCCGAGTCGGACCTGCTCGATTCGCTGGACGCATGGGTCGCCGCGTCTCCTGGGTCCTTTGCGCCATACCTGGCTCGCGGATTTCACTGGCGGGCCGCTGGCTGGGATCTCCGGGGCGCCGCCGTCGCCTCGGCGACGAGCGCGCAACGGTTCGCCGCCATGGGAAGGGCGTTCGACCGCGCCGAGCGCGACCTGCATCGCGCGCTGGAACTTCGACCGACGCTGGCCGCTGCGAGGGTGGGACTTCTCGGGATCTATCTCGGCGGCGGCAAGGCGGCGTTGCGCCGCGAGGTCATGCAGGCGGCCCTGGCGCGCTGCCCCACCTGCTACGAGGTTCGCCATGCGTACCTCCTCGGACTCGCTCCCCGGTGGGGAGGAAGCCACGAGGAACTGGAGTCCTTCATCCGGGCGGCGCAGGAGGTTCCGAACCCGCGCCTCCGGCTCCTTGCGGGTACCCTGGAGATCGACCGAAGCATGATGCTCTCCTGGGAGGGGCGCTACGAGGAAGGGATCGCGGCCGCCACGCGCGCCTGCGAGGTGGGCGACGAGTGGGAGGCCCTCCTCAACAAGGGCGCGCTCGAGCGTGACTACGGCGATGCCCACGCGGCGCTCCGGGACCTCGAACGAGCGGCGGTCCTGCGACCGGGCCACCCCCGCATCCTCTTCGCCCGCGCGCGCGCACACCTGAGACTTCGCCAATGGGAGAGTGCGGCGCTCGACGTCATCGACGGCCTCCGCATCGACCCGGTCGGGAGGAAGGTGAAGCCTGCGCTCGACTACCTGGTCAGGGGCCTGGTCCACGAGGCCTGGCAGCACCAGCGAGCCGGCCGCCTGGACGACGCCGTTCGCGTCTATGACCTGGCCGCCGATCTCGCACCCACCAATCGCGAGGTGCTGTCTCGCCGGTCCGCGGCCATCACCGGGGCTTCTCGCCCGGGCCCCGAAGACCTGGCCCGCGAGCGGGAGGCCACCACGCGCTTCCCCGACGACTTCCCTCGGTGCCGAAGGCTGAGCTACGTCCTCAACGGTCTGAAGCGGTTCGACGACGCGCTGGCTCTCTGGGCGAGCTTCCTGCAGCGGCAGCCCCTGCACGGACGGGCGCACCTGGAACGCGCCACCACGCTGAGGCGTGCGGGACGGACGCCGGAAGCGATCGGCGAGGCGCGCCTGGCGTGTGACCTGGGCACGAGCGAGGCATGCGGCTGGGCGCACGCCGTGACGCGCACGGCACGGTGACGACGCTGGACGGCAGGCGGCGCGGCCGGATGTGGTGGAACCCATCCCTCCCCGCGCGCCGCGGGTGCGCGAGGTCCCGCGGATCGCGGCCCGTCCGATCGTGAAGATTTCCTGCACGGCTCATCCACCTTCCAGCCGTTTCCAGCGCCCGCGCGGGCGGGTAGGTTCCCGCGCACCTGATCCACGGCGGTCGCCCGGGAGAGCGCCCGACACCGCAAGGAGCCCACATGTACCAGGCCAAGGCCTGCTCCGTCGCCAGCGCCACCGCGCCCTTCACCCGCACGACCATCGAGCGGCGGGACCCGGGCCCGCGCGACGTCCAGCTCGAGATCCTCTTCTGCGGCATCTGCCACTCCGACCTCCACCAGGCCCGCAACGAGTGGAGCGGCATGCCCACCGTCTACCCGTGCGTGCCGGGCCACGAGATCGTCGGCCGCGTCACCAGGGTCGGCGCCGCGGTCACGAAGTTCGCGCCGGGCGACCGGGTCGGCGTCGGGTGCATGGTGGACTCGGACGGCAGCTGCCCCCAGTGCCAGGAGCACTTCGAGCAGTTCTGCCCGGGCGCGGTCTTCACCTACAACTCGCCCGACCGCCACACCGGCAAGGTCACCTACGGCGGCTACTCCGACAGCGTGGTGGTCGACGAGCGCTTCGTCCTGCGCGTCCCCGGGAACCTCGACCTCGCCGGCGCCGCCCCCCTGCTCTGCGCCGGCATCACCACCTGGTCGCCCATGCGCCGGCAGGGCGTCGGCAAGGGCCAGAAGGTCGGCGTCGTCGGCCTCGGCGGGCTCGGCCACATGGGCGTGAAGTTCGCCCGGGCGCTCGGCGCCCAGGTGGTGGTCTTCACCACCACCGCCGGCAAGAAGGCCGACGCGCTCCGGCTCGGCGCCCACGAGGTGGTCGTCTCCCGCGACGCCGGCGAGATGGGGAAGCACGCCGGCACCTTCGATTTCATCCTCGACACCGTCTCGGCCCGGCACGACCTCGGCGCCTACCTCCACCTGCTCCGCCGCGGCGGCAACCTCACCCTGGTCGGAGCGCCGGACGAGCCGCACGCCGTCCCGGCCTTCGGCCTCATCCTCGGGAACAAGAGCCTCTCCGGCTCGCTCATCGGCGGCATCCGGGAGACCCAGGAGATGCTCGACTTCTGCGGCGAGCACGGCATCACCTCCGACGTCGAGGTGATCCCCGTCCAGCAGATCGACCAGGCCTACGAGCGGCTGCTCCGGCAGGACGTGAAGTACCGCTTCTCCATCGACATGGCGTCGCTGCGGGCCGGGTGACCCCGTGGCGACGGCCTCCCAGGCAGAAGGGACGTGACACACATGCTGACCAAGCGAAGACTCGGACAGGGGCTGGAGGTCTCGGCGCTCGGGCTGGGGTGCATGGCGATGAGCTCCGGGTACGGCCCACCGGCCGACCGGACGGAGATGATCTCCCTGATCCGGTCCGCCGTGGAGCGTGGCGTCACCTTCTTCGACACCGCCGAGGCCTACGGTCCGTTCCGGAACGAGGAGCTGGTGGGCGAGGCGCTGGCACCCGTTCGCGATCGCGTCGTGATCGCCACCAAGTTCGGGTTCCGGATCGACGCGCGCGGGCTGCGCCTCGACGGGCTGGACAGCCGGCCCGCGCACGTCAGGGAGGTCGCCGAGGCGGCGCTCCGGCGCCTCCGGGTGGACGCCATCGACCTCTTCTACCAGCACCGCGTCGATCCCGAGGTCCCCATCGAGGACGTGGCCGGCGCCGTGAAGGAGCTGATCCGGGAGGGGAAGGTCCGGCACTTCGGCCTCTCCGAGGCCTCCGCGCAGACGGTCCGCCGGGCGCACGCCGTCCAGCCCGTCACGGCGGTGCAGAGCGAGTACTCGCTCTGGTGGAGGGAGCCCGAGGCCGTGCTGCTGCCGACCCTCGAGGAGCTCGGGATCGGCTTCGTCCCCTTCAGCCCCCTGGGCGCGGGCTTCCTCACGGGGAAGCTCGACGAGAACACGAAGTTCGACAGCACCGACTTCCGCAACGTCGTACCCCGCTTCACCCCCGAGGCGCGGCAGGCCAACCGGGCCTTCGTGGAGCTGCTGGGCCGGTTCGCCGGGGGGAAGGGAGCGACGCCCGCCCAGATCGCGCTCGCGTGGCTGCTCGCCCAGAGGCCCTGGATCGTCCCGATCCCCGGCACCCGCAGGCTGGAACGGCTCGACGAGAACCTCGGGGCCGCGGCGGTCGTGCTGACGCCCGCGGAGCTGCGCGAGATCGGGGACGCCGCCTCGAAGCTCGCCGTCACCGGAGCCCGGCTGCCCGAAGGGGCGTTGAAGCTGACGGGCCGCTAGGTGTGGAGTCTCACGACGTTGTTCATTGAGAAGGAGAGTTCATCCGGCTGCTTCCGTGGCTGAGTGCAGGTGTCCAAGCCGTGCACCAGCCACAGAGGAGCAAACCGGATGAACATCCATCACCCGCATCCGGAGCGTCAGCGGCGGTGGGTGTCGACGGGCCAGTATCGTTCGCGGAGAGCCTTCTTGTGGAGCTTTCCCGTCGGATGTCGCGGCAACTGCTCCATGAACTCGATCGTGCGCGGGCACTTGTACGACGCCAGGCGCTGCCTGCAATGCGCGATGAGCGTCGCTTCGAGCGCAGGCCCAGCCTGGGCGGATGCGACCGGTTGCACGATCGCCTTCACCTCCTCGCCGAGGTCCTCGTTCGGCACACCGAACACGGCCGCATCGAGCACGTCCGGGTGTGCGACGAGCACGTCCTCGATCTCCTGCGGGTAGACGTTCACGCCACCGGAGATGATCGTGAAGGCCTTGCGATCGACCAGGTACAGGTACCCGTCCTCGTCCACCCTTCCGATGTCCCCCAGCGTGGACCAGCCGCGCGCGTCGTGCGCCTGTGCCGTCCGCTCCGGGTCGTTGTGGTACGTGAACTCCGGGCCGTCCGAGAAGTAGACGACCCCCGTCTCTCCGGCCGGCACCTCCCGTCCGCCCTCGTCGCAGACGTGCAGCTTCCCCTGGACCGCACGCCCCACCGATCCCTTGTGGCGCATCCATTCGGCGGTCGTGATCGCGCAGAACCCGTTGTTCTCGGTCCCGGCGTAGTACTCGTGGAGCACCGGGCCCCACCACGCGATCATGCGCTCCTTCACCTCCACCGGGCACGGCGCGGCGGCGTGGACGGCCACGCGCATCGAGCTGACTTCGCAGCGTTCCCTCACCTCGCGCGGCAGCTTCAGCATCCGGACGAACATCGTCGGGACCCACTGGCTGTGCGTGATCTGGTGCTCCTCGACGAGGGCGAGCGCGGTCTCGGCGTCGAAGTGCTCCATCTGGAAGACGCTTCCGCCGAGCTTGATGGTGGTCATCGAGTGGCGCAGGGGCGCGGCGTGGTACAGGGGTGCGGGCGAGAGGTAGCGGCACCCCGGTCCGTACCCGAAGAGGTCCTCCAGGAGGTTGACCAGGAAGGTCCGGGTTCCTGCCGGTGCGTCGAGCAGCGGCCACTTCACGCCCTTCGGCCTCCCGGTCGTGCCCGACGAGTAGAGCATGTCCGAGCCCTGTGCCTCGTCCGCGATCGGCGTCGTCGGCATCGCTGCGGAGGTCGCGTTCCAATCCTCCCAGCCCGGCGCGACGTCGCCCGCGAGGAAGCAACGGACGCCCGGCTGCAGCATCGGCCGGAGTTGGGCGGCGACGTCGGACAGGGTGGAGGAGACCAGGAGAACGCGGGCGCCGCAGTCCCGCACGATGAAGGCCAGCTCGGCCGCGGTCAGCCGTGTGCTCATCGTCGTGTAGTAGAGCCCGGCGCGCTCCGCCCCGAAGCAGGCCTCGAGCAACACCCGGTCGTTCTTCATCAGCAGCGCCACGTGCTCTCCGCGTCTCACGCCGCACGCGCGGAAGACGTGCGCTGCCTGGTTCGAGCGCGCATCGAGCTGACCGAAGGTGACCACCTCTCGCGAGCCGCACATCGTGAACGCCGGGGCGCCGGCGTCTTGACGCGTCGTGAGCGGATACAGCATCGGCGCCTCACGCGGGCTCGTGCCCGATGCACACCTTCCCGAACTGCACCCCCGACTTGAGGTACGCCAACCCCTCCCTCAGTTCCTCGAAGGGGAAGACGCGGTCCACCACCGGCCGGATCTGGTGCTGCACCATGGCACGGAGCATCGCCTCGAAGCCGTCGCGGTGACCGACGGTGACCCCCTGGAGCCGGATCTGGCGAGTGATGATGGGGCCAAGCGACGCCGCCATCGAGGCTCCCGAGAGGATGCCGATCATCGACAGCGTCCCTCCCGGCCTCACGCAGCGAAGCGACTGGGGGAGCGTCGACTCGCCACCGACCTCGATGATGTTGTCGTATCCGCGGCCTTCCGTGATCTCGCGCGTCGCCTTGGCCCACTCCGGCACCGCGCGGCGGTTGACGGTGGCGTCCGCGCCCAGCCGCCTCAGCCGCTCGATCTTGGCCTCGCTCGACGAGATCACGGTCACGTGCGCTCCCAGCAGCTTCGCGAACTGGAGCGCGAACAGCGCGACGCCGCCCGATCCCTGGACCAGGATCCGGTCCCCGGGACGGGCGGGGTGGAAGTTCGTGAGTGCACTCCAGGCCGTCAGCGCCGCGCAGGGCAACGTGGCCGCCTCGAGGTCCTGCAGGTACTCGGGGATCGCCACCACCCCTTCCTCCGGCAGGCACATGTACTCGGCCATCGTGCCGTCGATGGGTCCGCCCAGCGACTGCGTCAGCCGCGTGAGATCCGGCTCCCCTCCCATCCACCGCTGGAAGAACATCGGGCACGCTCGCTGCCCTGGGGCCACTCGCGTGACGCCGCTTCCGACCCCCACGACGACGCCCACCCCGTCCGACAGCGGGATGAGCGGCAGGGTTCCGGTATGCGCGCCGTAGCCGCGCTCCGGTACGACGAGGTCGCGGTAGTTCAGCGACGACGCCTTCATCCGCAGCAGCACCTGGCCCGCACCGGGTACGGGGTCAGGCCTCGTACCGAGTTTCAGGTTCTGCATCCCCCAGCCGCCCTCGATCTGGAACACGCGCATGAGTCACCTCCCCCTGGAAGTTCGCCGCTGTCTCGGCGAAAGACGCAACGTCATGGATCTTCGAAGCGGCGCGCGATGCGCTCCAGCAACATCTCCGTCGATCCGTCCACCAGCGTGGCCACCTGGGCACCGACGATGTGGCGCATGAACGGGTGTCGGTCCCGGAGCCCCTCGGCTCCCAGGGCGTGCCCGAGCGCGCGAACGTGCCGCTCCGCCATCCGGGTCGCACACACCTTCGCCGCGGCGGCGCGCGTCCGGACGTCGGCGCCGGCGTCGATCGCCTGGGCCGCGTCCGCCACCATCAGGCGCGCCGCCCGGAGATCGACCGCCGCCTCCGCCAGCAGGAAGCGCCAAGCCTGGTGCTCGCGGAGCACCCTTCCGAAGGCCTGCCTGCGGTCGCCGTGCTCGGCGGCGCACCGCAGCGAGGCAGCGACCATGCCGCAGCACATCGCTGCCACGTACACGCGCGCGCCGTTGATCGACTGCAGCGCTCGCTCGAAGCCCGTGCCGGGCGGGTGCAGCAGCTCCTCGTCACGCGCCACGTAGCCGTCGAGGCGGAACCCTGAGGTCCCCATCGACCAAGGCGCCCCGGAACACGGCTCGTCGTCGCGTGCGAACCCAGCGCGCGACGCATCCACCACGAACGCTGCGATCCCCGCCGCGCCGGCGCCTGGCTGCGTCTGCGCGTAGACGATCACCACGTCCGCGGCCCGGGCATTGGTGATCCACGCCTTCCGCCCGTCGAGGCGCCAGCCGTCGCCGGTCCGCGCCGCCGTGGTCCGGATCGCCGCGAAGTCCGAACCCGCGTCGGGCTCCGTCAAGGCCGTGCAGCCGATGCACGCGCCGGTCCCGACCGCGCCCACCCAGCGCTGCACGACCGCCTCCGGCGCCCAGCGGGCCAACTCCTCCGCCACGTTGTGGGAGTTGACGACGGACATCGCGAGCCCGAAGTCCCCGCCCGCGAGGAGTTCCGCGATCCGGGCCTTGCAGGCGAACGATGCGCCCATTCCGCCGAGCCGCGGGGACACCCGCAGGCGCGTCAAGCCGAGCTCCGCCGCCCCGACGAGCGCGTCGGCCGGGAAGACCCGTTCCCGCTCCCATCGCCCGGCCTCGGGCACCACGCTCTCGGCGACCCATCGTTCGCATCGCTCGACCAGCCGCTGCTCCGCTTCGGGGAGGGTGATCATGGCGTCGGATCGGGACGGGGGCGCAGCGCGGCGGCGAGCCGTGTCGCCATGCCCCGGAATCCCCGCGACACCATCGGCACGATGCCGCGGGGCATGAAGATGGTGGCGAGCACGAGCAGGAGCCCGTACACGACGAGCCGATAGGTGTCGGCAACCCGCAGGTACTCCGGCAGCGTCACCACCAAGAACGCCCCGACGATCGGTCCGAGCAGGGTCCCGCTCCCGCCCAGGGTGACCGCCAGGATCGCGTTCATCGACTGGTCGGTCCCGAACGGTTCGGGGTTCAGGAATCCGATGAAGTGCGCGTACAGCGCGCCGGCCAGGCCCGCGAGGAACCCGCTCGCCACGAAGGCGAACAACTTGTAGCGCCAGGCGGCGACCCCGAGGGCGTCGACGACCATCTCGTTCTGGCGGATGGCGATCAGCACGCGCCCGACGCGCGAGTGCAGGACCAGCGCGCCGCCGGCCGTCGCGGCCGCCGCCGCGAGGAGCACCAGGTAATAGTACCCCTCGCGCCCGGCGAAGCTGAGCTGCAGACCTCCGAGGACGAGCGCCGCCGGGCGCTGGATGTTCGGCATGCCCGCCTCTCCGCCCGTGAACGACTCGTAGTTGTTCAGGACGGTGACGATCACCAGGTTGTAGGCGAGCGTGACGATGGCGAAGTAGTGGCCCTTGACGCGCAGGCTCGGGTAACCCACGACCAGCGCCAACGCCGCGGCCACGAAGGGGGCCAGCGCCATCGAGGTCCATACCGGCCAGCCGCCCTTCACGCTGAGCAGGGCCGAGGCGTACGCGCCGATCGCCATGAACCCGCCGGCGGCGATCGACACGTACCCCGAGAACCCCTGCACGAGGTTCTGCCCTTGCGCCAGCACCGTCCAGATGCACGCCAGGATCGTCAGGTGGAGGAAGTACGGGACGGTGAGGGCGTGCGGAAGGGCGAGCGCGGCGAGCGCCACGGCCGCCCCGATCCCGACGCGAAGCGCCCGACTCATCGCTTCCCCAGGAGGCCCTCTGGCCTGACGAGCAGCACGCCGATCATCACCAGGAACGCGATCACGTCCTTGTAGGCGGACGAGATGAAGCCGGCCGCCAGCGCCTCGCTGACCCCCAGGACCAGCCCGCCGACGATGGCGCCCGGGATCGATCCCAGCCCGCCCAGGATGAGCACCGCGAAGCCCTTCACGACGAGGCCCTCGCCGACCCCCGGCGCGATCGCCAGGAGTGCCCCCACCAGCGCGCCGCCGATCACGCCGAGCGCGGAGGACAGGGCGAAGACCATCGTCGCAACCGCGTCGGCGTTCACGCCCATCAGGACCGCGGCCTGCCGGTTCTGCGCGACGGCCCGGATGGACCGGCCGGCCCTGGTGCGGCTCACGAAGATCGCCATCGCCGCGACGGCGAGCGCGGCCGTGAGCATCACCTGGATCCGGAGTTCCGCCACGACGAGCCCGCCCACCGTGTAGACCCGCTGGTACGGAGTCGGGATCACGACCTGGTCTGGACCGAAGAGCAGCAGGTTGCCGCCCTCGAGGATCATCGTCAGGCCCAGCGCGATGATGAAGGCGTTGATCTGCGGCGCGTCGCGCACGGGCCGGTAGGCGAGCCTCTCGAGGACGACCCCGAGCGCCGCCCCCGCGATCAGGGCGACAGCCATGGCGGGGAAGAAGCCGAGGCCGAGGCGCTCCGTCAGGATGAACGTGAGGTAGCCCCCCGACATCGCCGCCGAGCCGTGCGCGAAGTGGGCGATGCCGAGGATGCCGAACACGATGGTGAGGCCCACCGCGATGAGCGTGTAGACGCTGCCGATCGCCAGCCCGTTCAGCACCTGCTGGAGCACCTCGGTGATCACGATCGAGCGCCCCGGGGACCCTCGCGCCGCGCGGGCATCACTTCCTCAGGCTGCGCAGGTACTTCGAATAGGCCACCGGGTCCGACGGCAAGTCGGAGACGTACACCCACTTGCCCTTCTGCCACTGGAACGCGCCGTTCGTGGTGTAGGCCTGTCCGTTCTCGTCGAACATGGCCGAGCCCACCGGCAGGTACCGCATGATCGCCTCCGGCGGGATTCCGCCGGAGCGGATGGCGTCCTGCACCTTCTTGGGGTCGACCGACCCCGCCTTCTCGATGGCGTGCTTCAGGACGTAGAACTGGTCGTAGGCGTAGGGCGAACTGGGCGACGGCGGAATCCCGAACCGCTTCGTGTACTCCGCGACGTAGGCGTTGGCCCTCTCACCCAGCGCCGAGACGGTCAGCTCGGTCGGGCGCAGATCCCAGACGCCCTCCATCTGCTCGGAGGTGGCCACCTTGAGGAACTGCTCCTCGCTTCCGCTGGTGAAGCCGTAACGGGGCATCTTCATGCCCAGCTCGACCGCCTGGCGGTAGACGAACGCGCACGGCTCGACGTACCCGAGCACCAGCAGCGCTTCAGGGTTCAGCGCCCGCACCTTCGTGAGTTGCGGCGTCATGTCGCGGTCCTTCAGCCCGAACGTCTCCTTGGCCAGGATCTTGCCGCCCTTCTTGGTGAACTCCCGCTCGAACGCCTCGAGGTACTGGCTGTAGAACGAGACGTCGAGCGACCCGATCACCGCGATCGTCTTCACACCCCGCTTCGCGACGAACGCGCCGGCCGCCGACCCGGTGAAGTCCGCGGGCGGCCGCGTCCGGAAGAGGTTCGGGATGCCCTGCGCGGTGATGGCGCGCTCGGCCGCGTTTCCGACGAGCATCGTCACGTTCTCCCGCCCGATGAAGGACGCGACGGCGCTGGTCGGGCCCGAGCAGCAGAAGCCGAGCAGGTACTGGGCGCCGTCCCGGTCGATGAGCTTGCGGACGCTGTTCGTCGCCTCGGTCGGGTTCGCCTTGTCGTCGTAGGCGACGACGCGCAGCTTGTAGACGTCCTGCCCGACCTTGATGCCACCCTTGGCGTTCGTGTCGTCGACCGCCATCTGCACGGCGTTCGACTGCGGCAGGCCGTACACCGCGCCCGGCCCGGTGAGGGCATCGCTCACCCCGATCACGAGCTCCTTCTGCGCAGCGTGCGCGGTCGCGCAGAGCGCCAGTCCCGCGAGAACGGCCGTGCATCGCGCCACGAGTCTTCCGTCGATCCGGGTCATCTTGCGATCTCCTCCGCGCTGGCGGTCGCCCGCCTTGGCGGGGCTAGTATCCGAGGTACGCCTTGCTCACTTCCGGGTGCGTCTGGAGCTCCTGCCCACTTCCTTCCAGCACGATGTTGCCTGCCTCGAGCACGTAGGCCCGGTCGGCGAGCCGCAGCGCCATCGACGCGTTCTGCTCGACGAGCAGCACCGTCGTGCCGTTCGCCTTGATGCGCGCGAGCGTCCGCTCGACCTCGTCGACGATCTTCGGCGCGAGCCCCAGCGACGGCTCGTCGAAGATGCAGAGCTTCGGGCGCGACATGAGCGCGCGCGCGATGGCCAGCATCTCCTGCTCGCCGCCGGACAGGGTCCCGGCCCGCTGCCGCGCCCGCGGTCGCAGCGCGGGGAACATGTCGAACAGCGCTTCCAGGTCGCGGCGCTGGTCCCGGTCACGGCGCATGTGCCCGCCCATTCGCAGGTTCTCCAGCACCGACATGTCCGCGAAGACCTGGCGCCCCTCGGGGCACATCGTGATGCCCCGCCGGACGATGCGGTGGCCGGGCACGTGGTCGATCCGCGCGCCCTCGAACTCGATGCTCCCGGCGCGCGCGCGGACCAGCCCGCACACGCAGCGGAGGGCGGTGCTCTTGCCGGCGCCGTTCGCGCCGACCAGCGCCACGCACTCCGCGGGCCTGACGTCGAAGCTGATCCCGTGGAGGACGTCGACGTTGCCGTAGCCGGCACGCAGCTCGCGGACGGTCAACACGGCCGCCCGCCTCCCAGGTAGGCGTCGATCACGCGCGGGTCGTTCCGGATCTCGGCGGGCGTGCCCTCGGCGAGCTTCTCCCCGAAGTTGAGGACCACGATGCGCTGGCAGACCTCCAGGATGAGCCCCATGTGGTGCTCGATGACGAGCACGCCGACGCCGCGCTCCCGGATGCCCGTGATCACCCGCGCCAGGGCCTTGCGCTCGCTGGCCACCATGCCCGCCGCCGGCTCGTCCAGCAGGAGGACGCGCGGCTCGCTCGCGAGGGCCATCGCGACCATCAGCAGCCGTTGGCGCGCGGACGAGATGGCCGCCGCCGGGACGCTGGCCAGGTCCGCCAGGCCGACGAACTCGAGGATGCGGAACGCTCGATCGCGCTGTTCGGAGTCGTCGCGGCGGGACGAACGGGTCTGCAGCACCGACGCGGCGGGGGTACAGCGGAACCGGGTGTGGCACCCCAGCAGCACCTGCTCCTCGACGGTGTACTCGGGGAACAGGCTCGTGGTCTGGAAGGTCCTCGCGAGCCCGAGCGGCACGCGCGCGCTCACCGGCAGCGCCCTCACCGAACGGCCGTCGACGCGGATGTCGCCGGCGGACGGCGTGAGCGCTCCGGCGACCAGGTGCACGGTGGTCGACTTCCCGGAGCCATTGGGGCCGATGAGGCCCACCACCTCGCCCTCGCCGACGTGGAACGAGAGATCGCGGACGGCGCGGACGCCGCCGAAGCTCTTGTGGACGCCAACCAGGGCCAGCAACGGCTCGGGCACAGAGCCCTCCGGCTCTCAGGAGCGCGGGCTGCGGATGGGCACGGCGATCTTCTCGAAGTACAACTTCTTGAACTGCTTCAGCGGTCGCACGGATCGAGTGAGCTTCGCGCGGAGGATCGCGCCCTCCCACCCGATCCAGAAGAACCGGGAGAGCGCGCGAGCGTCGATGTCGCCCGCGAGGTCCCCGCGCCGGATCGCCTCGTCCAGACAGGCCTCGACGCGGTCCTCCCACGACGTCAGCACCGCCTCGAGCTGCCGCCGGAAGGAGTCGTCCAGGCTCGCCATCTCCTGCCCGAGGTTGCCGATCAGGCAACCCTTCCGGAAGTCGTACTTCACCATCCCGCGCGTCGCGTCCTCGACGAAGTCGCTCAAGCGGGCGAGGGGCGCGCGCGACGCGTTGCCGAAGATGCGATCCATCTTCCGCGCGTAGTACTCCTCGTAGTTCCCGATCACCGCCTGCCCGAACTCGTGCTTGCTGCCGAAGAAGTGGTAGAAGGAGCCCTTCGGAACGCCGACACGCTGCAGCACCTCCTCGATGCCGGTGATCTGGAACCCGCGTTCCGTCAGCAACTCGGTCCCGCACCACACCAGCGCCTTGCGCGTGTCGGTCCGCGCCGCGGCCCGCTCGCGTCGCGTCGCCACCGGAACTCGCGAGCCCCGCGGGGTCGCGGCGACGCGCTCCCTCGCCTTCACGCGGACGTGCCCTCGCTGGCCCATGGTCATGTAGAGTAGACCGGTCGTTTCCAGAACACAACGAGCCCCCGAAGGGAGGTCCTGCATGGATGTCGCCGCTGGCCAGCACCGAGCCGCCGGGGCGCACGACGCGCCGCGCCACGCCTCCACGCCCGTGCTCCGGGCGACGAACATCGAACGCCTGTCGCGCGGCGCGTTCGACGTGCTGGTGATCGGTGGTGGGATCAATGGCGCCGTGTCGGCGTCCGCGCTCGCCTGCCGGGGGGCGAGCGTCGCGCTGGTCGACCGCGGGGACTTCGCCGGCGCGACGTCGCAGGCCTCGTCCAACCTGGCGTGGGGGGGAATCAAGTACCTCGAGCAGCGTGAACTCGGACTGGTGCACGGCCTCTGTCGAGCTCGCAACGAGCTCCTGCGGGCGTACCCGGCCACGGTTCAGGAGATCCGGTTCTACGTCGCGCACCCCCGGGCCTTCCGCCGTCCTCGCTGGACCTTGCTCGCCGGCGCGTGGCTGTACTGGGCCGTCGGCCGCTTCTTCACTCGTCGGCCCCGTCTCCTGACGCTCTCCGACATGGAGCGGGAGGAGCCGATCATCGACACCACGCAGCTCGATGGAGGGATCGACTACTCGGACGCGTACTTTCGCGACAACGACGCGCGCTTCGTCTGGGGGTTCGTCCGCACGGCGCTCGACAATGGCTGCGCCGCCGCGAACTACGTCGCCGCACTCGAGTCGAGGCGCGAGGAGGGCGGATGGATCACCGGTGCGCGAGACGTGATCTCGGGGCGCCGGTTGACGATCCGGTCGCGCCTGCTCGTCAACGCATGCGGCCCGTACGCGGACCGACTCAACGCCGCGAACGGGGTCCCCACGACGCACCGCCACGTCTTCTCGAAGGGCGTCCACCTGGTCGTCGACCGGCTGACGCCACACCACCGCGTCCTCACCTTCTTCGCCGACGACGGGCGTCTGTTCTTCGTGATCCCGATGGGTCCGGTGACCGCCATCGGGACGACCGACACCCCGGCGGATCGGCCCGAGGTGGTGGTGACCCCGGACGACCGTCGCTTCGTACTGGACAACATCAACCGCCGGCTGCGGCTCCAGCGGCCGCTCCGCGAGACCGACGTCATCGCCGAACGCTGCGGGGTCAGGCCGCTGGTGGTCGACGGGGCGGCCGGCGACGTGGCGGACTGGCTGCAGCTCTCGCGCAGGCACGCGGTCGAGGCGGACGCCACGCGTGGCCACGTCACCATCTTCGGCGGGAAGCTCACGGACTGCCTCAACGTTGGAGAGGAGGTCTGCGAGCAGGTGGCGCGCCTCGGGGTGAGGCTCCCGTTCCCGGACCATGCCTGGTACGGCGAGCCGCCCGCGGCGGTTCGCGAGGAGTACTTCCACAAGGCGAAGCTCATGGGTCTCGACGACATGACCGTGCCCCGCGCGTCCGAGAAGCTGTCGCCGCGCCTCTGGCGCCGGTACGGCGCGGGGGCCCTGCCGATGCTCGACGCCATCCGGACGAACCCTCGCATGGCGGACGTGATCATCGAGACGAGCGAGTACCTGCGAGCCGAGCTCGACGAGGCCGCGCGGCGCGAGATGGTGGTGAAGCTGGAGGACTTCCTGGTTCGCCGCTCCAAGATCGCCCTGGTCGTCCGGCGCGAGGACCTCGTGCGTGCGCCGGGGTTGCGCGAGGCGTGCCGGATCCTGTTCGGTGAACAGGCGGATGCGAAGCTCTCGGAGTACTTCGAGCACCACGCCCCGGCCGCGCCGCCCTGATGGCGCTGATCACTCGGATTGAGTCAGGCTAGATAGCGTCAATAGCTGCCCGGTGATGGGGTGCAGGTCAGATCTACTCATCGGTGAACCTCGACTTCCGCATTGGCGCCGGATCGCATACGGTGGCACCAAGCCCACCGGATGCGACGCCGTTTGGTGCATTGGTGGTGCAAGCCGAACCGGGCGATCTGCTGACCGTCCGAGAGGTCGCCGCCCTTCTGCGCGTCTCTCGGGCGACCGTCTACAGGCTCGTCCAGGCGGGAACCGTGCCGACCCTCAGGGTCTCGAATTCGATTCGCGTCCCTTCTGCCTTACTTCCCCACTCTGCGGCACGTTTGCAGAACCCGATGAATTAGCCTATACACATGATTCGCATATCCCGACACTATGTGTCGGCTTCCGCGCATGCCACGCAAGACTCCAAGCCTCCGTCTCTCCGCCCTCGCGGACTCCCTCCAGGGACAGGGACGCTATTCCTTCGATCGCTCCGAGGCGCTGCAGAAGCTGGGCTCAACCCCCGAGGCGCTGGAGGCCGCCGTTCGCCGCCTGGCCGCCAAGGGACGGCTCGCCGTTCCGCGCCGCGGCTTCTACGTCATCGTCCCGGCCGAGTACCGGAGCGCCGGCGCCCCTCCTCCGGACTGGTTCATCGCGGACCTCATGCGCTTCGAGGGGAAGCCCTACTATGTGGGCCTGCTGTCCGCCGCATCGCTCCACGGCGCGGCCCACCAGCAGCCCCAGGAGTTCCAGGTCGTGACCGACGGGCCGCTCCGTCCGGTCAAAGCGGGACAGGTGCGCATCCGGTTCTTCACCAAGGCGACCGCGAGTTCGACACCGGTGGTCGACGTGAAGACCCAGACCGGCTCCATGCGGGTCTCCACTCCGGAGGCGACCGCCCTCGACCTCGTCCGGTATGTCAAGCGCACCGGCCACCTCGGCAACGTCGCGACCGTGCTCTCGGAGCTCGCGGAGAAGCTCGACGCGAAGAGACTCCTCGCGGTGGCCCGCAAGGATGTCGAGATCGCTCACGTGCAGCGGCTCGGCCTCCTCCTCGATTCGGTGGGCGCCGCCTCGGCCGCGAAGCGAATGGCCGCCTGGGTCTCCGCGCAACGACCGCGCCGGGTCCTGCTCCGCCCAGGTTCCCGGAGTCCGATCCGGCAGGAAGACCCACGGTGGAGGGTCGACGTCAACGAGCAGGTGGAGATCGACCGATGATCCCTCGCGCGCACGTCACGGGCTGGCGCGCGCACGCGCCGTGGGCGTCGGACGCGCAGGTCGAACAGGACCTCGTGCTCTCCAGGGCCATCGTCGAGATCTTCCGGCATCAGCTCCTCGGCTCGACACTGCTCTTCCGCGGCGGCACGGCGCTCCACAAGGTCGTCCTCGCTCCGGCCACGAGGTACTCGGAGGACATCGACCTCGTCCAGGCGGAGCAGGGGGCCATCGGCCCGATCATGAGCGCCCTTCGCCAGACGCTGGACCCCTGGCTCGGCAAACCGAAACGAGAACAGACCGCTGCCGCCGTCCGTTTCATCTACCGGTTCCAGTCCGAGGCGCCGCCCACGACGCCGCTCCGGCTTAAGATCGAGATCAATACCCGGGAGCACCTCCACGTTCTTCCGCTCGAGGAGCGGACGTTCGCCGTCGAGAACCCGTGGTTCTCCGGCCGCGCAGGCGTTCGAATCTACGCGTTGGAGGAGCTCCTCGGCACCAAGCTGCGGGCGCTCTACCAGCGGAAGAAGGGACGTGACCTTTACGACCTCGCGACGACCCTGGCGCGCGTCCCGTCCATCGAAGCCCGCCAGATCGTGCACTGCTTCGGGGCCTACCTGACTACGGCCGGGCAGCGGGTGTCGCGTGCCGAGTTCGAGGAGAACCTCGCCGCGAAGCTGAACGACCCGGCCTTCACGTGGGACATCGGCCCGCTTCTCGTGCCTGGGGCCGAGGCCGACTACGACGCGGCGGACGCGGGATTGCGCGTCGGCCGCGAGATCCTGTCGTTGCTTCCCGGCGACCCGTGGAAGGGCCCTGGAGCGCCGGGCACTGCCTCGTGACGGTCCTGCCGCTGCCGGCCCGGCGAGCTCAGGAAGGTGGGCGAATCATGAGCGAGACGCAGCGCCGCGGGTTTCGGCGCCTCGTCGAGATGCGGTCTGCCGGCGCGAGCCTCGGCTGCAGAGCGTCCGCCACGTTCGACGATGAGGTAGGCACAGCCGCCGGGGCTCAGACATGACGATGCGACCGTTCCACCTGCTCTTCCCCGAGCTCGCCGAGCGGGAGTGCCGGACCCTCCGCCCGATGAACCACGAGCGGCTGCCGAGCCGGCGCTTCCTCTTCCTGGAGGCCTACTGCGTCGAGCCGCGGTGCGACTGCCGACGCGTCTTGCTCAGCGTCCTCGACGAGGGAACCCGCGCGGTCGCAGCGACCGTCAACCACGCCTTCGAGCCACCCGGACCACCGCACGGGGACGAGCCGCAGACCTTCCTCGACCCGCTCAACCCGCAGTCGGAGATGGCCGGCGACCTGCTGGCGCAGTTCCAGTCGATGATCACCCACGACCCTACCTACCAGGCCCGCCTGGAGCGGCACTACCTCGCCTGGAAGGCCGTCGTCGATGACCCCGCACATCCCGACCACCACAGGGTCCGCAGCGCGCTCCACGACGACCCCACCTTCAGGGCCGCATTCCCGGCGCAAACGCCCCTTCGTCGGGGGGAGCCAAGGACTGGTGCGAACGACCCTTGTCCCTGCGGAAGTGGCAGGAAGTTCAAGAAGTGCTGCCGGTGAGGTGACGCTCGCCCGCACGCGCCATGACCGAGGCGCTCCGCGAGCGTTGCCTGTTGTGTTCCATACCACGTCATGACACAACAGGCCTCTCCGGCAGCGCGACTGCCGCCGGGAGGAGGACGGCCCCATGGCCTACGTGCGGAGACGGGGGAACCAGATCGCCATCGTCCGAGGCGTTCGCAGCCCGGAGACGAAGAAGGTCGAGCAGCAGATCCTCTTCACTATTTACTCGAAGGGCGAGGCGATGGCCGCGCTCGGAAGAGGCGCGGAGGGAGACGCCTCCCGGTTCCAGTCCCTCGTCGAGCACGCTCACCCCGACGTGCGGTTCGACTGGAGGGCGATCTCCCGCGCCATCGCGGAGAACCTCGAGGTTCTCCCGGAGACCTACGACTACCCCTCCACCCGCCTAGGTGCCGCCTTCCGGCGAGAGCTCCTCGCCTTCACGCGGCAGATCGTGCTCACCGATCCGCTCGGCTCGGCCGCCGCTCGGCTGCTCGTCGACGAGCAGCGCGAGACGCTCGAGTACCTCCGCGAACTCATCGGCCGGCGGCTCGCCGCGCCACCCCAGGCGGAGACCAAGTGGACGACCGAGAACGCCTGGTATTGGCGCTTTGCGGCCCGGCCCGCCGATGTCCCTCCCGACGTCGAGGAGCACGCGGCCGGCCTGTACGAGCGGCAGGAGTATCGCCGCGCCGCCGTGGCCTTCCACCTGCTGATCGAGGCATTCCCCGACTACGCGGAGGGTCACAATTACCTCGGCCTCATCGCGCTCGACCGGCGGCGCGCCGAGGAGGCGGTCGAGCACTTCGAGCGCACCATCGAGGTGGGGCGCCGGCTCCTGCCGCGTCGCGTGCCACGGAGCGGCTGGTGGAGCGATCACAGGACCCGGCCATACATGCGAGGGCTGCGGAACCTCGCCCTCGCCCTGGTCGAGGCGAAGCGCTACGAGGAGGCGCTCACCACCTGCGACCGGCTCGCCTCCGAGTGCGACGATGCGATCACGGCCGCCGCCCACCGCGCCGCGGCGTACCTCGACACTGGCCGCTGGCGTGAGGCGCTGGACGCTGCGCGGTACATCCACCAGATCAGCCCAGGAGAGAGCCTCCTGGCCGCCTTCGCGGCCTTCGAACTCGGGCGCGAGGGCGAAGCGCGCGCGCTCTTCCTGCACGCCGTGCTGAACAAGCCCAGGACCGTAGGGGGCCTCCTGGGCGCCAGGTTCGCGCGGCCGCGAGATCGTGAGGAGGCCGTGGACCACAACGACGGCGTCCTACTCGCCCGCACCCTCGACGACTTCCTGCGCCGGCGCCGCCCGGCTTCCCGGCGCTTCTTCGGCGGCCTGTGGGACCATCCGATGGTGAAGGACCGTCTCGAAGAGATGGCCCTGGTGACCGCCAGATGGCAGGCCGATTGTCGGGGGCGCGATCGCGCCGCCTTCGACCGGATGCAGGAGCTGCGCTCCTGGGAGTTCGCCTCGCGCGCGTGGGGCCCGGAGGGTCCCCCGTCGGTGACCTCGCCGCCCCTCGCGAGCAGGCCCGGCCGTGGGCGGCTACACTGACCTGATGGGGCCTCGGTGACTCCCATGGACTCGGGGAGTAGCGCGCGCACCTCCCTGTTCGGGCAGATCGTCCATTCGGGACCGGCTAGGCCACGCCCGCCCGCGCCCGGGCGAGCAGCGCGGAAGCGTCGTCCGCGACGGCGGTCATCAGCCGGTCCGGGGGCGCCACCGGGGACGCACCGAAGGCCCGCGCCGCCTCGCATGCGCGCGCGAGGGCCGACGCCTCTCCCTCGCGGAGGAGCCGTTCCGGGAGGAGGTGCCCGTGGATCGACGCCAGGAGCGCCGCCGGGTCGGCACCGGGATCGCCCCGCGGATCGAGGGCGCGGCACGCGAGCGCCATCGCCTCCGAGAAGAGCGCCAGCGCCTCGCCGGGTTGGCCAGCGGCGACCAGCGCCGCCGCACCGACGCGCTTCCGCTCGCCGAGGGCCACCAGGTCGCGGCGTCCGGCCAGGGCCGGGTCGGGCACGTCGGCGTCGCGCGGCGCCCGGTAGAGCAGCTCGGCGCCCGCGAGCGGCGAGCCACTCCCGAGCGGCTCCAGGGCCGCGACGGCGCGAGCGGGCAAGAGGATCACGCCGTCCACCGCGTCGGCCGGCGCCTCGCCCTTCACGATGCCGACGAGCCGCCCGTCGGGCAGGCGGACCACCTGCTCGAGCGCCGTCCCCACCCGCTCGCGCAGCCGCGAGACTGGATCTTCAGGTACCGGCGCCGCCGCCGGCTTCCCCGTGGTCGCCGCGAACTCGCCGGACAGGAGCGTGGCGATCCGGCCCGCCATGGAGGAGCGCTCCAGCTCGACCGTCTCCTGGTCGTCGCCCACGGCAGCAGCGAAGAGGGCGCGCTTCCCGTCGAGCGTCCCCTCCATCCGCTCCTCGAAGCTCCCCTCCGAGACGAGCAGCACCACGTTGACGGCCTCGCGCTGGCCGAGCCGGTGGACCCGTGCGATCCGCTGCGCCAGCACCGCGGGGTTCCAGGGGAGGTCCAGGTTGACGACGTGGCTGGCTGCCTGGAGGTTGAGCCCCACCCCGCCCGCGTCCGTGGAGAGGAAGACCTGGCACTGCGGGTCCTCGCGGAAGCGATCGATGAGCCGTCCGCGCGCGCTCGAGGGCACGCCGCCGTGGAGCCGCACGTGGCCCAGGCCGAGCCGCTCGCACACCTCGGCCGCCATGGCCTGCATCCGCTCCCACTCCGAGAAGACCACCACCTTCCGGCCGTCGCCGAGGCAGATCTCCTCCAGGAGCCGCTCTAGCTCCTCGAGCTTCGGGGCGCCCGCCGTCTTCTTGTCCACCAGCCCCGCCGCGTCGCAGGCCATGCGCATCCGCTGGAAGGCGCGCATGAGCCGCTGCTCCTCGACCGGGGTGAGCGGGCGCTTGCGCAGGATGGCGAGGAGCCGCGCGGCCGCCCCCTCGGCCTCCTCGTGGATGGCCGCCTGCGCCGGGGTCATGGGCACGGTGAGCCGCGTGACCAGGCGCGCAGGCAGGTCCTTCAGCACCTCCTCCTTGCGGCGCCGCAGCACGACCGGCGCGATCCGCTCGCGCAGCCCGTCGAGGTTCCGGTACCCGGTGGGCCGGCCGCTCCCGTCGAGCGTCGTGAACTCCTCGTTGAAGCGCCAGAGCGGCCCGAAGCGGTGCGGGTCGACCACCTGCATCAGGCTGTACAGGTCGTCGAGCCGGTTCTCGAGCGGCGTCCCGGTGAGGACGAAGGCGAAGCCGCTCCGCAGGCCCTTCACGACCGCCGCGGTCCGGGTGCGCCAGTTCTTGAGCCGCTGGGCCTCGTCGAGGACCAGCAGGTCAGGCGCCAGGTCGGCGAGCTCGGCTTCGTCGGCGCGCGCCAGCTCGTAGCTCGTGACCAACACCGGCGGCGCCCCGGCGTACGCGGTCTGGCGGGCCTCGCGTGGGCCGCCGACCACGATGACGTCCTCGACGCCGAGCCCGGTGAACTGCTGGATCTCCCGGAGCCACTGGTGCTTCAGCGACGCCGGGCAGACGATCAGCGTGCGCCGCACCTCGCCCCGACGGCTGAGCTGCGCCATGGCGGCGATGGCCTGGGCGGTCTTGCCGAGCCCCATCTCGTCCGCGAGGAGCGCCCGACCGCGCCCGGCGAGGAAGGCGACGCCCTCCACCTGGTAGGGGTAGAGCTTGCGCTTGAGGCCGGGCTGCTCCGCGCCCGCCGCGCGCACCTCGGCCTCGACGGCGCGGCGCCGCCGCTCGTCCCGCGCCGCCTCGGTCACCCGCGCGCCCAGGCGCGCCGCCTCGGCGGTGACTTCCACTCCGGCCTCCAGCGCCGACCGCTCGAGCTCCGGCCAGACGTCGTCCAGCGCGCCGCGGAGCCGGCCGTCCGGGCCGAAGAAGCGGGCCGCGAAGCGCCGCTCCGCCGGCTTCGCGCCGCCCCAGAGCCGGATCCCCACCGACTCCTCCGGCTCGAAGACCACGTGGAGATAGCTCGCTGCCGGCCCGCCGGCCACGGCTCGCTTCCAGCGCCTCGGCGCGTCGGTGCGCAGGTGGTGCAGCACCGCCTCGACGTGCTTGCACGTGCCGAGCAGGTTGGTGGCGAAGTCCGGGCAGGTGCAGCCGTTGTGCGCGGCGTCGAGCGCGCGCAGCGTGACGAGGTAGGCGCGCGACGATGGCGAGGCTACCTGGTACTCGCCCAGGAGCTGCTGCCGCCCGCCCGGCCGCCGGCGGATCTCGAACAGCTCCGAGGCGCCGCGCGATTCGCGCCGGCGGCGCTCGGCCTCGCGCGGAGAGCTGGGTGCTGGCGGCTCGTTGGCCCCGGCTTGCCCCGCCTCGCCGACGAGCAGGAGCCCCAGCGCGGCGGCGTGCCCGCATCCCGGGGAACCGCAGCCGCAGGATGCGAGCAGCCGGCCGTTCACCCAGGCCAGGCGGGCGCGGTGGGAGCGCCGATCGGAGCCGACGACCACCGCCTCCGCCCGGGCGGCCCGGACGTCGGGCCGCGAGACCCTTCCTCGCTCGACCGCTTCCCTCCCCGCGGCGATGGCCTGCTCGCCGAAGGTGCCGTACACGGCGTCGGAATCGAGGCAGTCGAGGAGGTCCCGCTGCGGTGCGGCCTTGGGCATCGTCGGTCTCCGGGTGGCCTGAGTACATACCCGGGCGGTCTGACCGCGTGGCTCGCCGCAGTGAGGGTTGAGGCGGCAGCGCATGCGCCACGCCAGGCGGGCTCAGGATGAGGACCCTGCGCGCGGCAGCCACCGCGGGAGTGGCGCGTGCTTCTCGAGCAACCTGCCCTTCTCGTAGACCGCCACCAGCCGAAACGGCCGCTCGAGGTCGCCGTTGTCGAACACGATGACGTGCGGCAGTTCGCGGATGGCCTTGGCCAGGTTCCTGAGGGTCCGCGGGAAGCGCTCCTTCAGCTTGCGGGTCGGCACGTCATGGCCGCCCTGTAGCACGCGCATGGCGACGCGCTCCTCGCTCACCTCGGGCCCGTCGATGCCGATGAAGCACAGGACCACCGTGTAGCCTCTCCCCTCTGCCCGCTTCAGGAACGCGATCTTGTCGCCCACCGGGTCGAAGAAGACCGTCTCGAAGACGAGGCTCTCGCCCTGGTCGAGGAGCGTCTGGCGGAGGCGGCCGGCCAGCTCGGCCGCCTCGTAGGCGTCGACCTGGAACTCCCGGGCCAACTCGTCGGCGTTGACGAACCGCAATCCCGCCGGCTGGAGGTGCGCCTCGTAGAAGGTGGTCTTGCCAGCGCCGTTGGGGCCGGCCACCGCGACGACGATGGGGCGCGCGTCGAAGGGCGAGGTCACTTGCGGCCGGCCGGGCGGAACTCGCGGTTCACGAACCGACCTACGGTGCGCTTCCCGTCCTCATCGATCCTGACGAGGTAGCCCTTCCGGCCCAGCGCCGGCTCGAAGTGAGGGAAGGGGCGGGTGGCGAGCTGCGCGTTCACGCGCTCGCGACCAGCCTTCGAGTCGACCGACCCGAGGAGCGCCGAGAGCGGTAACGCCTCGCCGCGCTTCTTGAGCGCTAGGACCCGATCACCACGGAGCACGCCCTCGACCGCCTTCCCGACCCGGGCCCAGAACTCGATCTGGCTGGCGATGGAGCGCTCGGCCGCCTCGCCCATCACGCGGGCGTCGAGCACGAGGGCGTCGGAGAGCTTGACGGGCTGGCCCATGGAGAAAGGGTAGCATTGTGCTACCCGTGTTCAAGCCCTGCCGGGGGTCCATGACACGGATGCCCTGCACCATCGACCCCTTGGCATCGGACCAATTGGCGCCGATCCGCACACCGTGGCACCCCTTGGACGAGGGCCTGGGATCAACCAGTTGCGCGCGCCCGATCTCGCCCAGACCCGCACCCTCCGTGCGCTGGCGGCGTCGCGGTTTGGTGCATTAGTGGTGCAAGAGCCTGAGACAATAAGTCGAAGGCCCCGGAACGATCGGTTTTCCCGAGTCGTTCCAGGGCCTTCTGAGTCGGGGAGACAGGATTTGAACCCGACCAGACAGGTTCCACTAACCATGCGATGGCCCACGCCCTTTTGCCATTTCGCCTGTCTGGTCGCCCAGTTCGGTTCGCTTTCTGATTCCCCTGCTGTCCCCATGGCTCCCTGCACTTCCCCCAGATTCTGGGAGACATCCGGGAGACGGTTCACGACCGCCTCCTCGGCTCCCAGAGCCAAGGAGGAAGTCGGCCATGGACGTGCCACCGCAGTACCGCCAGGAAGGCCTCGCTGGCGTGCAGCACGCTGCTTCGCGTAGCAGCGACCACGTACCGCCCCCCGCGCAGGCAGAAGGCCCCTGCGCCCGCTGCGGCGGTCCCCTGCCCCGACGCCGTTCAGGCAGGCCCCGCCGGGGCGCCCGGTACTGCTCCACCCGGTGCCGCCTCGGTGCCGTAACCGACCGCCGGGCAGCCGCCCGCGCCGACCTCCTTCTCGCCCTGGACGAACTCGCTGGCGCCGGCGCCCGCATCGGGCGCGCCCTCAAGACGCTGGGCCTTCGGCCCACGAAACCCCGCAGCCACCCAAGAAAGGAGATCCCGTGAACGACCTACGCCAACTGTTCGCGGCAGCCGCCGCGGCCCACGCTGACCTGCGTCAGGCAGTGGCCCAGTTGCGGGAGGCCTGTACACGCCTCGCAGCCGCACCTGAGAAGCCCCACACCACAGGAAAGGAGCAAGACCGATGAACGGAAAGAACGGCAATGCAGAGGTTCCAGTCGGCCAGGCGTCGGCGAAAGCCGGTGTCTCTCAGCGCACCCTCTACAACTGGATCAAGACGAAGAAACTGGCGGCCCGCACCGAGAACGGCACAACCATAGTGGACGTGGACGCCGTCCGGGCCCTGGTGAGCCGCCGGACAGGTGCCACCGCCAATACCTCTGCCATTGCCGGCAGCAGTGCCGGCAATGGCACTGGCATGGCAAATGGCACGCCATCGCCCGCGGGCGACGGCGACCTCACGGCGCAGACCTTCGCAGCGTTCAAGCAGAATGTGGCCCTGGAGGACGTCATAGAGCGGCTGAAGATTCCGGCCGCGACAGCGTTGGCTCTGTACCGTCAGTTCGAGGAGGTGCGCGCCGTGGGCGCGCGCACGGGCCCGACCATCGCCGACCGCGTGGCCGCTGCCGAGGCAACGCTCACCCAGCTGGCCACAAGCCTCGACATGGCCACCGAGGGCGCCACGCTGTCGAGCCAACTCCGCACCATCGCCGCCGACGTCGCGGAACTCCGGGAGTACATCCGCGGCCTCGTGGGGCCGCACCGGAGCGGGTTCTCTTGCACTTGCGGCGCCAAGGGCTATGCCGCCGTGGAGGTCGCCTGCACGTGTTGCGGAAGGACACAGAAATGGGGCTTCCACCCCCCGCAGCGCTAGCCACCGTGAACGACGTGCCCCCGCCAGCCCTCGCCGATCTCCTCGTCGCGCTCCGCGACGAGGACTCGGCGAGGGCTGCGCTCAGGGACGCGCTACACCGCCAGGCGGTCGCGCTGTGGGAGCTACGGCGGGCGGGCATGGTCACGAGCACGATCGCCGCGAAGGTCGCGAAGGCCCGCGGCGAGACACTGGACCTTCGGCACCGACTGAAATTGGCGGAGCGGCTTCGCAAGCGCGCCTGGCGTGGGACGCACCGTCCCGTCGATCACGCCGTCGCCGATGGACAGAGTCCCATCCGGACGCCA
>JAKAEO010000243.1 GCA_021818285.1 Myxococcales bacterium | reverse complement strand
CGTCCCGCCGGGCCCGCGCCCGCCGAGCCGCCGCCGCTGCCGCCGCGCGGCGCCGCCCCCGGCGATCGCCTGCCGCCCGACCTGGTGGAGGCGGTCTGGCGCCACCTGGCCGCGCTTCCGCCCCACGAGGCCCGCCGGCTGCGCCACCGCTTCGAGTCCTCGCAACCCGAGCTGGGCGCCTGGCTCGCGGCGGTGGAGCTGCCGGAGAGCGGCGCCGCGGCGGCGCTGGACCTGGTGCTCGAGGCCTGGGCCATGCTCGACCAGGCCTTCGGCGACCGGCTGGGCTGCGCCTCCTGGAAGGAGCTGTCCGCCCTGGCGCAGGAGCCGCCGCCGCTGGAGGCCGACCAGCCGGCGCTCGCCGTCTACGTCGCCGAACAGCTCGACAACCTCGCCGACGAGGACGCCGCCTTCGGCCCGGCGGAGCGGGCCCAGGTGGAGCGGGTGCTGGCCGCCGCGGCGGCGGCCCTGGCGCGGGCCCTCGACTAGCGGCGCCCGCCTACCCGGCGAAGGGGCCGGGCCGCTTCGGCTGCGCCGGGCCGGCCGCGGCGAAGAAGGAGGAGACGGCCTGCGCGAAGGCCGCCGGCGCCTCCAGCACCGGCAGGTGGCCGGCGCCGGGGATGACGGCCAGCCGCGCGCCCGGGATGCCCTGCTGCATCACCCGGGCGTCGGAGGGGGGCGTGAGCTGGTCCTGCTCCCCCACCACCACCAGGGTCGGCACCTGGATGCGGGCGAGGGTCGGCACCGAGTCGGGCCGCTGCCCCATGCCCCGCTGCGCCGCCGCCACGCCCTCGGGCGTGCCGCCCATCACCAGCTCCTTCACCTGGGCCACCACCGCCGGGTCGGGCGACGGGCGCAGCAGCCTGGGCGTGAAGTCGTCGGCCACCCAGGCCAGCCCCCGGGCCAGCGCGTTCTGCGCGAAGGTCTCGCGCCCGGCGCGCCCCTCGGGCGTGTCGGGCGTGGCCCGCGTGTCGCAGAGCGCCAGCGCCCGCACCAGCTCGGGGGCGCGCCGCCAGAGGTCGAAGGCCACGTAGCCGCCCATGGAGAGGCCGGCCACCGCCACGCTCCGGACGCCCAGCATCCGCAGCAGGGTGCGGACGTCGCCGACGATGGAGGCCATGGTGGTGACCTCCGGCGCCGGGCGGCTCTGCCCCAGCCCCCGGTAGTCGGGGGCGATGACGCGGAAGCGTCCGGAGAGCGCCTTCACCAGCGGCTCCCACATCGCCGAGGAGAGCGGGAAGGCGTGGAGCAGCAGGACCGCCTCGCCGCCGCCGCCGGCGTCGAGGTAGTGGAGGGTGGCGTCGCCGATCCGTGCGGTGGGCATGACCCGTATCTACCACGCCCGCGGCCCCGCGCCCGCGCTATGGTAGCGGTCCCGTGTCGCCCCCCGGGGCGCGAGGCGAGGAGCGGTGAATGGCACAGTCGGACGGGATCGGCCGGCGGAGGTTCATGGAGATGTCGGGAGCCACCATCATCGCCGCGGGGGCCGCTGACCTGATGGGCTGCGCCACCGCGCCGGCCCGCCCCACCGCGCCCACCGAGGGCATCGGCTACTTCAGCCGCTTCGGCGTCACCGAGCGGATGATCGCCGACGCCATCGCCGCCGCGATGTCGCGCGGCGCCGACCACGCCGACGTCTTCTTCCAGCACGAGGTCTCCACCACCCTGGCGCTGCAGGACGGCGCGGTGAACCGGGCCGCGGCCGGCGCGGTGCTGGGGGTGGGCGTGCGGGCGGTGAAGGGGGAGCAGCAGGGCTACGGCTTCACCGAGGATCTCACCGCCGAGGCGCTGCGGGAGTGCGCCTGGACCGCGGCGGCCATCGCCGACGGGACGCCGCGCGCCGGGCCCGGCGCCTTCCACGTGCCGGGCCGGCTGCCGCAGCGCTACCCGATGAAGATCCGCTGGGACGACGTGCGGCCGGAGCAGCGGCTGCCGCTGCTCACCGGCCTGAACGAGCGGGCCCTGGCCGCCGACCCGCGCATCCGCAAGGTGAACGTGGCCCTGGCCGATTCGGTCGGGGTCATCCTGGTGGCCGACGCCCGGGGGCGGATCGTCGAGGACCTGCAGCCCATGACCCGGCTCTTCCTCTCCTGCGTCGCCGAGCAGGACGGGCGGCGGGAGGAGGCGGGCTACAACGTCGCCGGGCGCGCCGGCTTCGAGTTCTACGACGCCGCCCGGCTGGACCGGGTGGTGCGGCGGGCGGTGGAGCGCACCGTGAACCTCTTCGAGGCGGTGCCGGCGCCGGCCGGGGAGATGCCGGTGGTGCTGGCGGCCGGCTCCTCCGGCATCCTGCTCCACGAGGCCATCGGCCACGGCATGGAGGCCGACTTCAACCGCAAGGGCACCTCGATCTACGCCGACAAGATCGGCAAGCCCATCGCCCGGCCCTTCGTGAGCATCGTCGACGACGCCACCCTGGAGGGCGCCCGCGGCGCCATCAACGTCGACGACGAGGGGAACGACGCCGGCCGGACCGTGCTCGTCGAGAAGGGCGTGCTCGCCACCTACATGCACGACGCCATCAGCGCCCGCCACTACGGCGTCCGGCCCACCGGCAACGGCCGGCGCGAGAGCTACCGCCACGCGCCGCTGCCCCGGATGCGCGCCACCTACATGCTGCCCGGCCCGCACAAGGTCGAGGAGATCGTCGCCTCGGTGAAGAAGGGCATCTGGTGCGACTACTTCACCAACGGCCAGGTGCAGATCGGCGCCGGCGACTTCACCTTCTACGTGAAGAGCGGCCGGATGATCGAGGACGGCAAGCTGGGCCGGCCGGTGAAGGACATCAACATCATCGGCAACGGCCCCAAGGTGCTGGAGCTGGTGGACATGGTGGCCGACGACCTGGTCATCGACGAGGGGGGCTGGACCTGCGGCAAGGACGGCCAGATGGTGCCGGTGTCGCAGGGGATCCCCACCGTGCGGGTCGGCTCCATCACCGTCGGCGGCCAGCGGAAGGGGTAGGGGACGATGGCGATCGACATGCTCGACGTGGCCCGCGCCGCCACCGCGATGGCCCGGCGCGCCGGGGCCCAGGACGCGGCCGCGGTGTCGGGGAGGACCCGCGGCGTCTCGGTGGAGTGGCGCGACGGCAAGGTGGAGAAGGTGAGCGAGGCCACCACCCGCGGCCTCTCGCTGGAGCTGTACGTGGACGGCCGCTACGCCGTGGTCTCCACCTCCGACCTGCGGGCCGAGGCGCTGGAGCGCTTCGTCGGCGACGCCGTGGCCCTGACCCGCAAGCTGGCGCCCGACCCGTTCCGCGCCCTCCCGGAGCGGGCGCTCTACGAGGGGCAGGCGCGGGTGGACCTGCAGCTCGAGGACCCGGCCCTGGCGGCGGTGACGGCCACGCGGCGCCGCCAGGCGGCGCAGGCGGCGGAGGAGGCGGCCCGGGCGGTGAAGGGGGCGGGGGCCATCGTCTCGGTCTCCACCGGCACCGGCGACACCCTCTCGGAGAGCTGGCGGGTCCACACCAACGGCTTCGAGGGCACCCGCCGGGCCACCGACTTCTGGATCTCGGCCCAGGTCTCGGTGAAGGACGCCGACGGCCGCCGCCCCGAGGAGTGGGACGCCGCCACCGGCCGCCACCTGGCGATGAACCCGCAGCCCGAGGAGGTGGGCTGGCGCGCCGCCACCCGCGCGCTCTCCCGCCTGGGGGCGAGGAAGGGGGCCTCGGCCGCGATGACCCTGGTGGTGGACGCCCGCGTCGCCGGCCGGCTCTTCGGGCGGCTCCTCGACCCGCTCTCCGGCGCGGCGCTGCAGCAGAAGCGCTCCTGCCTGGAGGGGAAGGCCGGGCTGGCGCTCGGCAGCCCGCTGCTCGACGTCGCCGACGACCCGCTGGTGCCGCGCGGCCTGGGCTCGCGCCTCTTCGACGGCGAGGGGCTGGCCGCCCGCCGCTTCCCGGTCCTGGAGAAGGGCGTGCTGCGCAACTACTACGTGGACACCTACTACGGCCGGAAGCTGAAGGCCGCGCCCACCACCCGCGGGCCGTCGAACCTGGCCTGGGGCCCGGGCGCGAAGGGGCAGGATCAGCTCGTCCGCGAGGCGGGCGAGGGGCTGCTGGTCACCGGCTTCCTGGGCGGGAACTCCAACGGCACCACCGGCGACTTCTCGCTGGGGCTGCAGGGCTTCCGCATCCACGGCGGGGAGCGGGCCGAGCCGGTCGCCGAGATGAACCTCTCCGGCAACCACCTGGAGTTCTGGAAGCGGCTGGTGGCGGTGGGCGACGACCCCTACCCCTACTCGTCGATGCGCACGCCGACGCTGGTCTTCGAGGGGGCGCAGGTCGCCGGGACGTGACCGCCGCGCCGCGCGGCGGGAGGGAGGAGCGCGTGATCTCGGGCTCGATGCGCCGCGGCCTCGCGGCGGCGGCGGTGGCGGCCGGCCTGGCGGGCGGACCGGGGCTGGCGGGCTGCGGTGGGGCGCCGGTGGTCCGGCCGCTGGGCGCG
>JAKAEO010000034.1 GCA_021818285.1 Myxococcales bacterium | reverse complement strand
CGACGCCGGCGGTCCGGGCCCTGGCCCGCCAGATGGGGCTGGCCATCGGCGCCGTGGCCGGGAGCGGGCGCGGCGGCCGGGTCACCCGCGAGGACCTGGAGGCGGCCCGGGCCGGGCGCGGCGGCGCGGCGGAGCCGCCGCCGACCCCGCCCCAGCGCCCGGGCGGCTACGAGGAGCTGCTGCCGGAGCGGAAGCCGGCGGCGCCGCCCCCCGGCGACGACGAGGTCCTGCCGCTGCGCGGCATCCGGCGGCGCATCGCCGAGCGCATGGCCCAGGCGAAGCGCACCGCCGCCCACTTCACCTTCGTGGAGCAGGCCGACGTCACCGAGCTGGTCCGGGTGAAGACGCGCGTCGCCGCCGCGGCCCAGGAGGGGGACGGGACCCGGGTCACCTTCCTGCCCTTCGTGGTCAAGGCGGCCGTCGCCGCCCTCCGGAAGCACCCCTGGCTCAACGCCACGCTGGACGAGGGGCGCAGCGAGATCCGGCTGAAGCGCCGCTACCACATCGGCGTGGCCACGGCCACGCCGCAGGGGCTGCTGGTCCCGGTGGTGCACGACGCCGACCGGCTCTCGCTGCTGGAGCTGTCGCGGGAGCTGGAGCGGCTGGCGGCGGCGGCCCGCGCCGGCCGGGCCCGCCCGGAGGAGCTGACGGGCTCGACCTTCACCGTGACCAGCCTGGGCACCAGGGGCGGGCTGCTGGCCACGCCGGTCATCAACTTCCCGGAGGTGGCCATCCTCGGCATCCACCGCATCCGGCCCACCCCGGTGGTGCGGGACGGCCAGATCGTCGCGCGCGACGTCATGAACGTGTCGGTGTCCTGCGACCACCGCATCGTGGACGGCGATGCCGCCGCCGCCTTCGCGTACACCCTCATCGAGTACCTCGAGGACCCCAACCTCCTCTTCCTGGAGATGCGCTGAGGGGGGCGGCGGGAGCCGATCGGGAGAGCCATGGCCACGAAGAGCTACGACGCGGTGGTGATCGGCGGCGGGATGGGCGGGTACGTCTGCGCCATCCGCCTGACCCAGCTGGGCAAGAAGGTGGCGCTGGTGGAGAAGGGGTCGCTGGGCGGGGTCTGCCTGAACTGGGGCTGCATCCCGTCGAAGGCGCTCATCGCCGCCGCCAACCTGGTGGAGGAGGTGCGCGGCGCGGCGGCGCGCGGGATCACCGCCGAGCCCAAGGTGGACCTGGCGCGGCTCAAGGCCTTCAAGGACGAGGTGGTGAAGAAGCTGGTGGGCGGCGTGGGGCTGCTCACCAAGGGGAACGGCGTCGAGGTGCTGAAGGGGACCGCCGCCTTCGTGGGGCCGGGGGCGGTCGAGGTGAGCGGCGCGGGCGGGACCGACCGGGTGGAGGCGCAGGCCTTCGTGGTGGCCACCGGCGCGCGCCCCATCGAGATCCCCGGCTTCCCCTTCGGCGGCGACGTCTGGAGCGCCAAGGAGGCGGTGGAGCTCAGCGAGGTCCCGGCGCGGCTGGTGGTGATCGGCGGCGGCATCATCGGCCTGGAGCTGGGCACGGTCTACGCCAAGCTGGGCTCGAAGGTGACGGTGGTGGAGGCCCTGCCGCAGATCCTCACCGGCGTCGACGGCGAGGCGGTGCGGCTGGTGGCCAAGGGGCTGCGCCAGCGCGAGGTGCGGGTGCTCACCTCGGCCAAGGCCAAGGGGCTCGGCCGCAAGTCGGGGAGCCTGGTGCTGCTCGCCGAGGTGGAGGGCAAGGAGGAGCCCATCGAGTGCGACAAGGTGCTGGTCGCGGTCGGCTTCCGCCCCTGGACCGAGGGGCTGGGGCTGGAGAAGGCCGGGGTGAAGCTCGGGCCCAAGGGCTTCGTCGAGGTGAACGACCGCTACCAGACCAGCGTGCCCACCATCCACGCGATCGGCGACCTCACCGGCCCGCCCTTCCTGGCCCACAAGGCGGCCAAGGAGGGGGAGATCGCCGCCGAGGTGGTGGCCGGGCGCAAGTCGGCGCGCGACTGGGTGGCCATGCCCGGGGCCATCTTCACCGACCCGGAGATCGGCGTGGCGGGGATGTCGGAGGAGGAGGCGCGCGCCGCCGGGCACGACCCGATCACCGGCAAGTTCGCCTTCGGCGCCCTGGGCCGCGCCATCGCCATCGGCCACACCGAGGGCTTCGTGAAGGTGATCGCCGACCGGGCCACGAAGCGGCTGCTGGGCGCGGTCTTCGCCGGCCCCGAGGCCTCGAACCTGGTGGCCGAGGGGGCCCTGGCCCTGGAGATGGGGGCGACCCTCGAGGACGTCGCCCTGACCGTCCACGCCCACCCGACGCTGCCCGAGGCCTTCCAGGAGGCCTGCATGGCGGCGATGGGAGAGGCCATCCACGCCCTGAACCGCCCGGAGCGGCCGAAGAAGGGGGCGTGAGCGTCTCGTCCCTCCCTTCCCGGTCCCGGCCGGGGAGCGGGCGCCGGGGGAGGGTGGGCGCCGGCGCGGCCATGCGAACCCTCCTCGTCCACAAGCTCGGCCGCGTCGAGTACGCCGACGGCCTGCGGCTCATGGAGCTGGCCGCGGCCCGCCTGCGCCCCGGCGATCCGCCCGGCACCGACCACCTGTTCCTGCTGGAGCACCCGCCGGTGCTCACGCTGGGCCGGGGCGCCGGCACCGCCAACGTGCTGGCCTCGCCGGCCTGGCTGGAGCGGCAGGGCTTCGAGCTGCACCACACCGACCGGGGCGGCGACGTGACCTACCACGGCCCGGGCCAGGTGGTGGGCTACCCGGTGGTGGACCTCGCCGACCGGCCCGACGTGCGCAAGTACGTGGCGGCGCTCGAGGAGGCGATGATCGGCGCCTGCGCCGACTACGGCCTGGAGGCGGGGCGCCACCCGGAGCACCGCGGCGCCTGGGTGGGCACGCGGAAGATCGGCGCGGTCGGCGTCCACCTCTCCCGCTGGGTGACCAGCCACGGCTTCGCCTTCAACGCCGACCCGGACCTGGAGCACTTCCAGGCCATCGTGCCCTGCGGCATCGCCGACCCGCGGCTGGGCGTGACCAGCCTGGCCCGGGAGCTCCGCGCGCGGGGGCGCGCCGTCCCGCCGCAGGCCGAGGTGGAGGAGCGGCTCGCCGCCCGGCTGCCGGCGCTGCTGGGGCGGGAGCGGGCCGACGCCCCGGAGCCGCCGCGCACCGTCTCGGTGGTTGCGCTCGACCCGGCGGGCCGGGTGCTGCTGCTGCGCCGGTCCGAGGCGCGCGGCGGCTTCTGGCAGCAGGTGACGGGGCGGGTGGAGCCGGGCGAGGGGCCCGCCGAGGCGGCCCGCCGGGAGCTGGCCGAGGAGACCGGCGCCGCGGCGCCGGTGGAGGCGCTCGGCTACGAGCACGCCTTCGGGCTGGAGCCGGCGGTGGCGGCGCGGCTCGGCGGGGGGCTGGTGGCGCGGGAGAGCGCCTACGCGGCGCGGCTGCCGGCGGGCTTCGTCCCGCGCCTCGGCGAGGAGCACGTGGCGTGGGCCTGGCTGGCCCCGGAGGAGGCGCTGGAGCGGCTCCGGTACGCCGGGCTGCGCCGGGCGGTGCGGCTCGCCGTCGCGCGGGGCGGGTGAGCGGGAAGCTTGCCGGACGCCCCTCCTCTCGCTTACGTTCGCATCCCCCGCGAACCCCGGAACCGACATGATCACCGTGGAGAAGATCGGCGGCACCTCGATGTCCGCCTTCGGCGACGTCCTCGCCAACATCATGCTGCGCGATCCGGACCGCGTGTACGGGCGCGTCTACGTGGTCTCGGCCTACGCCGGCGTCACCAACCAGCTCCTCGAGCACAAGAAGACCGGGGAGAAGGGCATCTACGCCAAGTTCGCCGGCGGCGACGACTACGGCGCCGCCCTGGACCGCCTCACCGCGCGGCTCCAGGAGATCAACGGCGGCTTCTCCGGGCTGGGGCTCCCGCTGGCGGCGGCGAACGCCTTCATCGACCGGCGCATGGCGGCGCTCAAGGCCTACCTGGACTCGATGCGCCACGTGCTGGCCAGCGGCTACCTGAAGCGGGAGAGCCTGCTGCTCGCCGCCCGGGAGATGCTCGCCGCCATCGGCGAGACCCACAGCGCCTACAACAGCGTGGAGATCCTGAAGGCCCGGGGGATCCGGGCGCTGCTCCTCGACCTCTCCGGGTTCGACGACGACGAGCCGCTCACCATCGACGAGCGCATCCACAAGAGCTTCCGGGGCGTCGATCCACGGAGCCAGGTGGTGGTGGCCACCGGCTACACCAAGGGCGTCGAGGGCATCATGCGGGAGTTCGACCGCGGCTACTCCGAGGTCACCTTCAGCAAGATCGCCGTGGAGATCCGCCCGGCCGAGGCGGTGATCCACAAGGAGTTCCACCTCTCCTCCGCCGACCCGGCGCTGGTGGGGGCGGGGAACACCGTGACGGTGGGGGCCACCAACTACGACGTGGCGGACCAGCTCGCCGACGTCGGCATGGAGGCCATCCACCCCAAGGCGGCGAAGCCCATGGAGCTGGCCGGCATCCCCATCCGGCTGAAGAACACCTTCGAGCCGGACCACCCGGGGACCCTCATCACCAAGGAGTTCGTGGGCGAGAAGGCGCGCATCGAGGTGATCGCCGGCAGCGACAAGGTGACGCTGGTGGAGATCCACGACCCGTCGATGGTGGGGACGGTGGGCTTCGACCTGGAGCTGCTGGAGATCTTCCGGCGCTTCGGGATCTCGTACATCACCAAGGCCACCAACGCGAACTCCATCGCCCACGTGGTCTGGGACCGGGTGGTGACCTCGGCCTTCGTCGAGGAGCTGGAGAACCGGTACGAGGTGGTGACCGCCAAGCCGTCGGCCATCGTCTGCGTCATCGGCTCCAACATCGCCATCCCCGGCGTGCTGGCCCGCGCCGCCCAGGTGCTGGCCGACAACCAGGTGAACGTGAACTGCGTCTCGCAGTCCTACCGCCAGGTGAACATGCAGTTCGTCATCGAGCGGGCCGACTACGGGAAGGCCATCGTGGCGCTGAACCAGGCGCTCTGCCTGGGGGGGCGCCGCGCGGCCTAGAGATCGAGCGGGCCCTCGTCCACCAGGCGGCAGACCGCCTCGACGTCGCGGTGCAGCTCCCGATCGCCGTCGAGGGGCGGGACGGCGGCGCGGATCGCGGCGTGCGCCGCCTCGACCGGCGGCGAGGAGCGCAGCGGGCGGCGCAGTTCCAGCGCCTGGGCCGCCACCAGCAGCTCGATGGCCAGGCAGGTGCGCACGTTCTCCACCACCTGCCGCGCCTTGAGCGCCGCCGCCATCCCCATGGAGACGTGGTCCTCGCGCCCCGCCGACGACGGGATGGAGTCCACGCTGGCCGGGTGGCACAGCACCTTGTTCTCCGAGACCAGGGCCGCGCTGGTGACCTGGGCGATCATGTAGCCCGAGTCGAGCCCCGGGCTGCGCGCCAGGAAGGGCGGCAACCCGGAGAGCGAGGGGTTCACCAGCTGCTCCACGCGCCGCTCGGAGATCGCGGCGAGGTGCGAGGCGGCGATGGCGAGCACGTCCAGCGCCAGCGAGACCGGCTGGCCGTGGAAGTTGCCGCCCGAGACGATGGCGCCGGTGGCCGGGAAGACCAGGGGGTTGTCGGTGGCGGCGTTCGCCTCCCGCGCCAGCACGCTCCGGCAGAAGGCGATGCCGTCCCGGGCGGCGCCGTGGACCTGCGGCATGCAGCGCAGCGAGTAGGGGTCCTGCACCTTGTGGCAGCCCGGGCCCTGGTGCGAGGCGTTGAGCGGCGAGCCGGCGAGCAGCGCCCGGAGGTGGGCGGCGGCGGCGACCTGCCCCGCCTGGCCACGGGCCTCCTGGACCTCGGCGCCGAAGGGCAGGTGGGAGCCGAGCAGCCCCTCCAGCGCCAGGGCGCCGGCCAGGTCGGCGACGCGCGAGAGCCGCTCGGCGCGCAGCAGGGCCAGCGCGCCCACCGCGGTCATCGCCTGGGTGCCGTTCACCAGCGCCAGCCCCTCCTTGGCGGCGAGCACCACCGGGCGCAGGCCGGCGCGCCGCAGCGCCTCTCCGCCGGGCAGCCGCTCGCCGGCGTGCCAGGCCTCCCCCTCGCCGATGAGCACCAGCGCCAGGTGGGCCAGGGGCGCCAGGTCGCCCGAGGCGCCCACCGAACCGCGCTCGGGCACCACCGGCACCACCCCGCGGTTCAGCAGCTCCACCAGCAGGTCGAGGGTCGGCTCGCGGACGCCGGAGAGCCCCTTCGCCAGCACGTTGGCCCGGAGCAGGACCAGGGCGCGGGCCTCGGCGGCGGGCAGCGGCAGGCCGACCCCGGCGGCGTGGGAGAGCACCAGGTTGCGCTGCAGCCTCTCCAGATCGGCGCCGCCGATCCGGACCTCGGCCAGCGTGCCGAAGCCGGTGTTGATGCCGTAGTGGGCCTCGCCGTCGGAGAGGCGCGCCTCGACCAGCGCCCGGGCGGCGCGGACGCGCTCCCGCGCCTCCGGCGCCAGCTCCACCCGGGCCTCGCCCCGGCCCACCGCGGCGACCTCCTCCAGCCCCAGGGTGTCGCCGTCCACCAGGACGTGCCGCATGCCGCCTCCCCGCGCCCGGCCCGCCGGCGGCCCGCGCCGCCGCAGGATAGGGCCATCGCCGGGCCCGCGCCACGGCGCGCGGCTCGACGGCCCGCCGGAGGTGGGCTAGCGTCGGGACCGCGGGGGCCGCGCCCTCGACGGAGGAGGCCAGGTGAAGGTCCGCGTGTACGACGCCACCCTGAGCGAGGGCACGCGCGGCGCCGGGGTGGAGTTCGCCACGCGGGATCGGCTGCGCATCGCCCTGCGGCTCGCGGAGCTGGGCGCGGCCTGGATCGAGGCCGGCTGGCCCGGGCGCGCCGCCGACGCCGACCTCTTCCGCGAGGCCCGGCGGCTCGACCTGGGCCGGGCCAGGCTCTGCGCCTGCGCCACCCTCTCCGACGACCCGGGGCGGGACCGGCGCGAGCTGGAGGCGGCGCTGCGAGGCGGGGCCGGGGCCGTGACCCTGTCCGCGTCGGTGTGGCGCGGCCGGGGGCGGACGGCGCCGCGCCTCGAGTCCCGCCTCCAGGCCGCGGTCCGGGCGATCCGGCGGGCCGGCCGCGAGCCGCTGGTGGACCTGGGGGACTTCTTCGCCGGGCTGCGGGCCGGCGAGGCGCTCCCGGTGCAGGCGGTGGTGGCCGCGGCACGGGCCGGGGCCGAGGCGGTCCTGCTCTCCGACACCGGCGGCGGGGCGCTGCCCGCCGAGGTGGAGGCGGGCGTCGCGGCGGCGCGGCGCGCGGCCGGCGGCAGGGTGCCCATCGGCATCCGCTCGAGGGACGACGCCGGCGTGGCGGTGGCCAACGCCCTGGCGGCGGTGACCAGGGGCGCCACGGTGGTGGCCGGAACGGTGAACGGCTACGGGGAGCGCTGCGGCGCCGCCGACCTGGTCGCGGTGGCGGCGGATCTGGAGCTGAAGCTCGGCTGCACCGTGCTGGCGCCGGGCGCCCTGAAGCGCATCACCTCGCTGGCCCACTTCGTCGCCGAGCTGGCCGACCGGGAGCCCGACCGGACGCAGCCCTACGCCGGGCGCGACGCCTTCGCCGCCGGCGAGCGCGGCCGCGCGCCGCCGCACGTCGACCCGGAGGCGGTGGGGAACCGCGCCGAGCAGTCGCTCAGCGACGAGCGCGGCCACTCCCGGGCCCTGGCGGTGGCCCGGGCGCTGGGGCTCCCGGCGCGGGGCGAGGGGGAGGCCCGGCGGGTGCTGCGGCGGCTGGCCGACTGGGAGCGGCGCGGCTTCCGGTACGAGGAGGCCGAGGCCAGCTTCGAGATCCTGCTCCGGGAGATGGCGGGCCGGCGGCGGCCCTACTTCCGCCTGCTCGGTTGCCGCACCCTGGACGTGTTCCGTGCCGACGGGAAGGGGCTGTGCGAGGCCACGGTCGAGCTGGCGGTGGGCGGGGAGACCGTGCACTCCGCCGCCTCGGGCGTCGGCCCCATCCACGCGCTGGAGCGGGCGCTGCGCCGCGCCCTGGAGGGCCACTACCCGGAGCTGAAGGACCTCCGGATCGTCGCCTCCCGCTCCCGGGCGCTGATGCCGCTGCTCGGGAACGTCAGCGCCGTGCGGGTGGTGGTGGAGAGCGCCGACGGGCGGGACCGCTGGGGGACGGCGGGCGTCTCCGACAACTTCCTGCACGCCTGCCTGCAGGCCCTGATGGACAGCGTCGAGCACAAGCTCCACAAGGACGACGTCGCGGTGCGGTCGCCGGCGCGCCGCGGATGACGGCCCGCCGCTTGCTTGGCGGGAGCCGGTGGCCGCGCGCCGCCTCGCCCTGCTCCTGCTCTGCCTCGCGACGCTCGTCCCCGGCGCCGTCCGGCGCGCCTCCTCGCGTCCCGGCCCCTCGCGGCCCTGCCGGCCGGAGGGGCGGGGGGTGCCGCCGCGCGGCTGGGTGGGCTGCGCCGCGGACGGCGGGGCGCCGCGCGAGCTGGACCAGCGCGAGCGGCTGCTGCTCGGGCTCCCGGTGGACCTGAACCGCGCCGGCGTCGAGGATCTGGAATGGGTCCCGGGGCTGTCGCGGCGGCTGGCGGAGGCCGCGGTCGCCGACCGGGCCGATCGCGGCCCCTTCGCGCGCCCCGAGGAGCTGGTGCGGGTCCGGGGGGTGGGTCCGGCGCGGATGGCGCGGGCACTGCCGCACCTCACCGCCGGTGGGCCGGACGGGCGCTGAGCGCCCGCGGCGTTCGGCCGCGGACCCGCCACCGGTCCGGGCGCCGGCGGGGGCGGGGCTCAGTGCAGCAGGTCGGCGACGCCGACCACCAGGCTACCCGCCGGCACCGGCTCCTTGCCGACGTAGAGCGTGTCGTTCACCAGGCGCCCGGTGGAGGGGTCGTTGGTCCTCTTCGGCCAGGCGAGGTTCACCCGCAGCCGGGCGACGCCGCGGGCCACGCGGTAGAGCACCACCGCGGTCCCGTCCGGGTCGGCGCGCGACACCAGGCCGGCGTGGCGCGGCGGGCCGCCGGGGCGGTTGGCGAGGAAGAGGACGTCGCCGGGCTGCAGCCGGCGGCCGGAGCGCAGGGCGTGCCTGCGGACGGCGAAGTCGTGGAGCCCGGCCGCGTCCCGGGCGCCGGGCGGCGGCGGGCGGCCGGCGCGGGTGAGGGAGGCCCGGACCAGGGCGGTGCAGTCGGCGCCGTAGTCCACGCCGTCCACGGTGACGCCGCGGCGGCCGACCAGGGACGAGGCGGTGGCGATGGCCGCCCGGACGCGCGGGTCGGCGGCCGCGCGGCCCTCCGTCGCGGGGGCCGGACCGGCGCTGCGGTCGGCAGCGCCGGCCCGGCTCTCGCTTGCGGGCGGCGGGGGCAGGGGGCGACGGGCCATGGTGCCGGAGGTGCAGCCCGCGCCGGCGACCAGCAGGGCGGCGAGCGCGGGAAGCCGGCGGACCGTCATGGCGCGATGCTATGCGGGGCTGGCAGCGCGTCCAGTTTTGCTGCTACGGTACCTGAACGGATGTCCCGTCGCTACCAGCTCGAGCCGCGGGCGGAGTCCCGCGCCCCGTTCCAGACCGAGGGGCTGCTCAACGACGAGCAGCGCGCGGTGGTCGAGGCCGGCGACGGGCCGATCCTGGTCATCGCCGGGGCGGGGTCCGGCAAGACGCGGACCCTCACCTGGCGGGTGGCCCGGCTGCTCCACGAGGGCCACGCGCCCGAGTCGCTGCTGCTGCTCACCTTCACCAACAAGGCGGCCCGGGAGATGCTGCGCCGCGTGGAGGAGGTGGCGCGGATCGACACCCGGCGCCTCTGGGGCGGCACCTTCCACCACGTGGCCCACCGGGTGCTGCGCGACCACGCCGGGCTGCTCGGCTTCCACCCCGGCTACTCCATCCTCGACCGCGAGGACTCGCGCGACGTGATGGGCGCCTCCATCGCCGACTGCGGCCTGGCCGTCGGGGCCCGGCGCTTCCCCAAGGCCGACGTGCTCCTCGACCTGGTCTCGATGGCGGTGAACACCCAGACGCCGCTCGCCGAGGTGGTGGCCGACCGCCGGCCGCAGTTCCTGCCGCTGACCGACGACGTCCTCCGGGTCGCGCGCCGCTACGCCGAGCGCAAGCAGCAGCTCAACGCCATGGACTTCGACGACCTGCTGCTCCACTGGAAGGTGCTCCTCGCCGAGCACCCCGAGGTGCGGCAGCGGCTGGGGGAGCGCTTCCGGAACCTGCTGGTGGACGAGTACCAGGACACCAACAAGCTCCAGGGCGACGTGGTGGACCTGCTGGCCTCGGTGCACCGCAACCTGTGCGTGGTCGGCGACGACGCCCAGTGCATCTACGGCTTCCGCGGCGCCCACTTCGCCAACATCCTGGAGTTCGAGCGGCGCTACCCCGACGCCCGGCGCTTCGACCTCACCGTCAACTACCGCTCCACCCCGCAGATCCTGGAGCTGGCGAACCGCTCCATCGCCTGCAACCTGAAGCAGTTCGAGAAGGAGCTGAGCGCGGTCCGGCCCGCCGGGCCGCTGCCGGCGCTGGTGCCCTGCCGCGACGTCGGCCAGCAGGCGGCCTTCGTGGCCCAGCGCGTGCTGGAGCTGCGCGACGAGGGCGTCCCGCTGCCGGAGATCGCCGTGCTCTACCGGGCCCACCACCACTCGATGGAGATCCAGTTCGAGCTGGCGCGGCGCGGGATCCCCTTCGTGGTGCGCAGCGGCGTGCGCTTCTTCGAGGCGGCCCACATCAAGGACGTGCTGGCCCACCTGCGCTTCGCCCGCAACCCGGGCGACGAGCTGGCGCTGAAGCGCTGCCTGCGGCTGGCGCCGGGCATCGGGACCGCCACCGCCGAGCAGCTCTGGAACGCGCTCCTGGCGCGGCGGCGCGGCGGCGCCGGCACGGTGGAGGAGCTGCTCTCGCCCGACGTCGCCGGGCAGGTGCCGCCCAAGGGACGCCCCGGCTACCGGCGCCTGGCCGAGCTGCTGCGGCGCCTGGCGCGGCCGCCGACCCGCGACCTGCCGGGCGAGTCGATCGAGGCGGTGCTGGAGGAGGGGTACGAGGACTACCTGAAGGTCGAGTTCCTGAACGCCGACTCCCGCGTCGAGGACGTGCGCCAGCTGGCGGAGTACGCGCGGGGGTACGAGGACACCGAAGCCTTCCTGGCCGAGGTCTCGCTCCTCACCGAGCTGGCCGCCGAGACCGTCTCCGAGGGGGGCGAGCCGGACGAGAAGATGGTCCTCTCCTCGGTCCACCAGGCCAAGGGGCTGGAGTGGCGCGCCGTCTTCCTGGTGTGGCTCGCCGACGGGCGCTTCCCCAGCGCCCAGGCGCTGAAGGACCGCGACGGCGAGGAGGAGGAGCGGCGCCTCTTCTACGTCGCCTGCACCCGCGCCAGGGACGAGCTCTACCTCTGCTTCCCGCTGGTGGCGGCGCCGCGCGACCGGGAGCGGGTGGTGCTGAAGGCCTCGCGCTTCCTGGAGGAGCTGCCGGCCGAGCCGGCGGTCTACGAGCGCTGGCAGCTCGACGATCCGGCCGGGCCGCCGCGGCTGGAGGGGAGCGGGCCGGGGGCCGCGGCGCTGCCGGGGCGGCCCGGGGTGCCGGCGGGGGCGCTGGCGCTGCCGAGCCTCTTCGGCGCGGAGGATCCGGACGAGGAGAGGGACGGGGAGGAGGACGTCCCCGGAAATCGGGACGGAGGCCCGGGGGGCGACATTCCGTTCTAGGGTGGAAAGGCGCGGCGCCGGAGGCCGTGTGCTAGAAAGCGGGGAATGCCCTCGCCGACGGGCCGCGAGAAGCCGATCCTGGGCATCGACCTCGGGACCACCAACACCTGCGTGGCCCACGTGCGGAACCGCATCCCGCGGGTGGTGCCCACCGACAAGGGCAGCCTGATCCTGCCCTCGGTGGTGGCGCTCTCCGAGAAGGGGGACCTGCTGGTGGGCGCGGTGGCGCGCGACCAGATGGTGGTGAACCCGCAGAACACCATCTACGGCGCCAAGCGGCTCATCGGCCGCAAGTTCAACTCGCGCGTGGTGCAGGAGCTGCGCAGCTACTACGCCTACGAGATCGTCGAGGGGCCGCAGGGGGAAGCGGCGGTCCGGCTCGGCGGCAAGATCTTCTCGCTCCCGGAGATCTCCGGGATGGTGCTGGGCCACCTGAAGACCATGGCCCAGACCTTCCTGGCGCGGCCCATCACCGAGGCGGTGATCTCGGTGCCGGCCTACTACAACGACAACCAGCGCCAGGCGGTGAAGGAGGCGGGGCGCCTGGCCGGCTTCGAGGTGAAGCGCATCGTCAACGAGCCCACCGCGGCGGCGCTGGCCTACGGCTTCAACCGGGGGCTGGACCAGCGCATCCTGGTGTACGACCTGGGGGGAGGCACCTTCGACGTCTCGGTGCTGCAGCTCTCCGGCAACGTCTTCGAGGTGCTGGCCACCGGCGGCGACACCTTCCTCGGTGGCGTGGACTTCGACAACCGCATCATCGACTGGGTGCTGGACCGCTTCTGGCAGGAGCACAAGGTGGACCTGGCCGAGTCCCCCATCGCCCTGCAGCGCATCAAGAACGGCGCCGAGGCCGCCAAGATCGACCTGACCCTCATCCCCAACGTCACCATCGACCTGCCCTACATCGAGGAGCGGAAGGGGAAGCCGCTGGACGTGCGCATGCCGCTCTCGCGGAGCCAGCTCAACGAGCTGACCGCCGACCTGGTGGAGCGCACCTTCGCCATCTGCGACCGGGTGCTGGAGGAGAAGGGGCTCCGGCCCGACCAGATCGACGAGGTCATCCTGGTGGGCGGCCAGTCGCGGATGCCGCTCGTGCAGGAGAAGCTCCTCGAGCACTACGGCCGGCGGCCGCGCAAGGGGGTGCACCCCGACGAGTGCGTGGCGCTGGGCGCGGCGCTGCTCGCCGACTCCCTCGACCAGATCGACGCGGTGACGCTGGTGGACGTGCTCTCCATGCCCATCGGCATCGCCACGCCCCAGGGCCGGGTGCGCCGGGTGCTGGACAAGAACCTGGCCATCCCCGGCTCCCGCTCGTTCCGGCTGCCGCCGCCGCGCGAGCCGGGCCAGCCCATCGAGATCGACATCTTCCAGGGCGACTCGGACCGGATGGTGGACAACGAGTTCCTGGGATCGATCCGGCTGCCGGCCGCGGCCACCGGGCGGCGCATCGACTTCCGGCTCGACGAGGAGTGCCTGCTCAAGGTCAGCTTCGACGACCCGGAGCAGGGGATGCGCGAGGTCTCCTTCGCCACCCGCGACACGCCGGAGTCGCTGCGCCGCGCCGTGGCGGACGAGCTGGCGCGGAGCCGGCGCACCGCGGAAGCCGCGCCGGGGGGCGACGGGCGGCGCGGCGGCGGGCTGCTCGGCTGGCTGCGGAGAGGCTGAGGCTCACCGCCGGGGAGCACCGTGCCAGGGCTGCGTCCACGCGGCGTCCAGCTGCGCCAGACCCGTTGACGGCGAAGGGGCCGGACGGCATACTCCGCGCCCCTGTAGCTCCGGGCGCCTAGCTCAGCGGTAGAGCACTGCCTTCACACGGCAGGGGTCGCAGGTTCGAACCCTGCGGCGCCCACTTCGGAAGAGGCCCGAGGTCCGCGAGGACGTGGGCCTCTTCCTCTTCGTGCTGCGCTCCGCCGCCCGCGCCGTTGCCTCACGAACCTACACCGGCCCCGGCCCGTCCCCCGAATCCAGGACTTCGCGCTCGCAAGGGAGTTCGTGCATTCTCGAGGGATGCGTGACCGTTCCGTGCCGCACCCGGCGTCGAGCGCGCGTTCTCTCGCGCTGTCGCTGCTGACCGTCGTGACCTTCGCAGTGGGTTGCTCCTCCGGCTCGAAAGGCGACGCGGGCCTGGCCGGCCCGACCGGCCCGACCGGCCCGACGGGGCCGACGGGGCCGATGGGGCCGACGGGGCCGACGGGGCCGACGGGGCCGACGGGGCCACAGGGCCTCGCCGGACCGCAGGGTGCGACGGGGCCACAGGGCGCTCAAGGCCTCACGGGCGCGACCGGACTGACCGGTCTCACCGGAGCGACGGGCCCAGCGGGTGCCACGGGCCCGCAGGGCCCTGCTGGGCCGCAGGGCGTGCAAGGGCCCCAGGGGCTGCAAGGACCACCGGGGATCACCAATCCGGCCTTCGTGTGGGTCGATGCGGTGGGAACGATCGTCGGGCCGAGCACGGGCCTGGGCTCGGGCAGTTACCCGATCTACATCGACGCCAACGGCTTCATCTGGAGCGTGGACCCGCGGACGCTGGCGATGAGCGACTTCGGGGAGACGAACACCTACTTCACCACTGCCGATTGCACGGGCACCCCGTACGTGATGCTCATGCTCCCGCGCCAGGCCTTCCGCGTCGTCGGGGTGACCGGCACCTGGTCGGTGCGCGACAACGTCGCGCCGTCCACGATCAGCTACTCGTCGTTCTCGAACGGCACCTGCTACGTGTACCCCTACGCGAACAGCACGGTCATGGTCCTGGTGTCCGACCTGATCCCGGTCACTCCTCCGGCGGCGCTGACGACCGTGTTCACGGCGCCGCTGCACATCGAGCGTCGCTAGCCGCTCGCAGGGGGAGGCGCGCAGGCCGCTCGGCCGGCTGCGCGCCGCTCCTCACCGCGCGATCGTGGGCGCGCATCTCGGGTGCCGGGCACGGGCACGGGCCGGGGTGCGACAAACGCGCACACCCCGGAATGGTAATCAGTGCCCCTCATGTGCCATCTTCGCGATATCGCCAGGGAAAAATTTGCGGCCGTTGGAGACGCGGCTACGCTGTACCGCGACCATGGCGCATCGAAGGAGGAGGCGTTGAGTCCGCACGGAGAACTCTCGGCGCTGGTCGAGCGCACCGGGATCGGGAGCCAGCTCGCTGGCGCCCTGCTCCTCGTCGACGACGAGCCGCTGAACCTCCGGGTCCTGCGTGACCTCCTCGAAGATCGCTGGCGGGTCCACGAGGCGACCTCCGGCGAGGCGGCGCTCGAGGTGGCCGACCGGGAGCGGCTCGACGTCGTCGTCGCCGACCAGCGCATGCCGGGCATGACCGGCGTCGACCTGCTCGAGGAGATCGGGCGGCGCAGGCCGGACGTGGCGGGCATCGTCCTCACCGGCTACGCGGACATGCAGGCGCTGGAGGCGGCCATCAACAGGGCGCGCGCCTTCCGGTTCCTGCGCAAGCCCTGGGAGCCGTCCGACATCCTGCAGGCGGTGGAGCAGGCGTCGGCGATGGTCCAGCACCGGCGCACCATCGAGCGGCTGGTGTCGCTGCTGGCCCAGCGCAGCGAGGAGCTGCGCGCCTCGCTGGAGGAGCTGCGGACCCAGCAGCAGATGCTCCTCCACCTGGAGCGGCTCGGCACCATCGGCCGCCTCTCCTCCGGCGTGGCCCACGACCTCGCCAACGTCGTCACCGGGCTGCGCGCCGTCGAGTGGGAGATGGCGCAGGCCAGCGTGTCGCCGGAGCTGCGGCGGATGGTCGGGCTGGGGCTCACCCACGTCGACAACCTGCTGCGGACGCTGCAGACCTTCCGCGACTTCTCCCGCGCCGGCACGCTGGAGCTCAAGCTGGTGGAGCTCGACCCGGCGGCGCTGGTGGGGGACGCGCTCGCCATCTCGCGCATGGACCCGCTCTTCCGGATGCGGAAGGTGGAGTCGGCGGTCGCCGAGGCCCTCCCCCGGATGCGCGCCGACCGCCAGAAGCTGACGCAGGTCCTGGTGAACCTGATCCGGAACGCCCTGCAGGCCACGCCGGAGGGCGGCAACGTCCGCATCGCGGCGCGGGCCCTCTCGCCCGCCGAGGTCGAGCTCTCCGTCGAGGACGACGGCCCGGGCGTGGCGCCGGAGGTGCGCGAGAGGTTGTTCCAGCCGTTCGCCTCGGGGAAGGGCGAGCAGGGGCTTGGGCTGGGCCTCTACATGGCGCGGCTGGTGGTGGACTCGCACCGCGGGCGCATCGCCGCGCCCGGCGGCGCTGCGGGGCGCGGGGCGCGCTTCGAGGTGGTCCTGCCGGTGGCGGGACCGGCCCGGTGACCGGCCGGCGGCCGGGGATGGCGGAATCGCTGACGTGGTCCGGGAGGAAGCCGTGAAGACCGTTTCGCCCGTGGAGCCGGTGCCGAGCCCGTCCAACGACCGACCCGCCGCGCGCCCGCGCCCCGCGGGCCCGCCGCTGGCCCTGACCGAGGCGCCCCGGATCCGGACCTACGAGGAGCTGGACGGGGGCGAGGGGCGCGGGGTCTTCTTCCGGCCGCACCGCTACACCGCCGCCGAGCTGCAGCCGCTGGCCGGCCGCGTCTCGGTGGTCGGCGGCAAGAACGGCCCGGAGTGCGCCGTGCTCGACGTCTCCCAGAGCGGCGTGGCCGCGGCCTGGCCCCTGGACCTGCCGGTGTCCCAGGGCCAGCGCATCCGGATCGCGCTCCGCTTCGACGCCCACGAGCCGTTCCGCGGCACCGTCCGGGTCGGCTCGGTCCGGGAGCGGGGGGAGACCAAGGTGGTCGGGCTCTCCTTCGAGAACTTCCTCCTCGACGTCGAGGAGCTGCTCCAGCTGCGCGGGGTCCGCGCCTGGGAGGCGAAGCGGGCCGGGGAGCCGACGCGCGGGCGGGCCCTGCGGGTCGAAGGGGGCGAGCGGTTCCAGGCCCTGGTGGCCGAGCTGCGGCTGCTCCTCGAGGACGCCAAGGAGGAGCTCGACGCCCTCGAGACCACCCTGCCGTGGAGCGTGCTGCAGGGGCCGCAGGGCCACCCGGCCCAGGCGGCGCTGGTCGCCTCGCTGCGCGGGGACTTCGTCGCCGAGGCCAACCGCCTGAGCGAGGAGATCGACGCGGCCGTCCGCGGCCTGCCGGGCGGGCACGCCAACGCCGCGGCGAAGGAGTGGTCGCAGCGCCACGTGGACGAGTACTTGATGCAGGCCCCAATCCTCCACCGGGCCCGCCACAAGCCCTTTGGCTACCCGGGCGACTACGAGGTGATGAACTTCATCTACGAGCGCAACTTCGAGGGGACGACCCTGTTCGCCCGCGCGGTGGGGCTGGCCTTCACCAACTCCTGTGCCGCGAAGGCGGTGCGCTACCGGAAGGACCTGGTGAAGCGGCAGATCCGGGCGCTGCTGGAGCGGCGCACCGGCTCCCGGCAGCCGGTCCGCATCCTCTCCATCGCCGCCGGCCCGGCCCAGGAGCTGTTCGAGCTGACCAACGAGCTGGAGGACGTCCCGGTGCCGCTCGAGGTGGTGCTCTTCGAGCAGGACAAGAACGCCCTGGCCCATGCCTGGCGCCGCCTCAGCGCGGCGGTCGAGGCCCGCTTCCCGCGCGACGTGCAGCTCACCTTCCTCCACGACTCGGTGAAGCGGCTGCTGCGCGACGCCCGGCTCTTCGAGCCCTTCGGCACCTTCGACCTGGTCTACTCGGCCGGCCTCTTCGACTACTTCCAGGAGCGCACCGCCGTGGTCCTGGCGCGCCACCTGGCGTCGGCGGTGGCCCCGGGAGGCCAGCTGCTCGTCGCCAACATGGTGGACCACACGTCGCGCTGGATCATGGAGCACCACCTCGACTGGCCGCTCATCTACCGGACGCGCCAGCAGATGCTCGACATGGGCGCCCGGGCGGTACCCGGGGCGCAGCTCCGCATCCTGGAGGAGGAGAGCGGCGCCAACCCCTTCATCGAGTTCGTCGTCACCTAACATGGGCCCGCCGGAGGATCCGGTCGAGCCGCTCTGGCGTCGCTGGCTCGAGGCGCGAAACAGGCGCGGACTCCGAACGGCCCTCTTCATCGGCTTGACGCTGTACCCGGCTTTTGGCGCCCTCGACGTCATCATCGCGCCTCGCGAGGCCTTACCGTGGCTCTGGGGTACTCGCATCGCCTTTGTCGCGGTGGCGCTGCTGCTCTTCGGGGTGGTGCGGTCGCCGACAACCGGGCCGTGGCTGGAGTACCTCGCCGCCGCGTACCTGTGGTTCGCAGCTGCCGGGATCGCCCTCATGACCTCGTTCGTTGGGGGGCTGGCCTCGCCCTACTACGCCGGGATCACCCTGGTCGTGGTGGCCGCCGGGCTTCTCTTCGTGTGGCGGCCGCGCGTCGTCATCATCACGCACTCGGCCATCGTCGGGACCTACGTCGTCGTCAACTTGGTCCAGCCGAGCGTAGGTCCGGTGCGGGAGGCGTTGTCCAACCTGGCCTTCCTCTCGGCCACCGCGCTGATCGCCGGGGTCGGGCAGGTGCTGCTCTTCCGGACGCAGCGGGAGCAGCACGAGCAGCGGGTCCGCCTGGAGCGCACCACCGCCAACCTGGAGAAGGCCCACCTCGAGCTCCAGCAGCTCGACCAGTTCAAGTCCCGGTTCTTCGCCAACATGACGCACGAGCTGCGGACGCCGCTGGCGATGATCCTCACGCCGCTCGAGCTGCTGATGCAGGGGGAGATGGGGAGCTTCACCCCGGCGCAGAAGAGCTCGTTCTCGACGATGTTCCGCAGCGCCCTGAAGCTCCTCAAGCTCATCAACGACCTGCTGGACCTGTCGCGGCTCGAGGAGAGCCGGCTGCGCCTCGACGTGAAGGAGCAGGATCTCGCGGAGCACCTGCGCGCCCTCACCGAGCAGAGCCAGGTGCTGGCCCGGCGCAAGAGCATCACCCTCGACTTCCGGCCGGGGGCGCCGCGGGCGGAGGTCTGGTGCGACCTGGAGCGGATGGAGCGGGTCTTCGTGAACCTCCTCTCCAACGCCATCAAGTTCACGCCGCCGGGCGGCCACGTGGCGGTGTCGCTCGGCGAGCGCCCCGACGCGGTGGTGGTCGAGGTGGAGGACGACGGCCCGGGTTTCCCGCCGGAGCGCGCCTCCCGGCTCTTCGAGCGCTTCTACCAGGTGGACATGGAGGGGACGCGGCGCTACGGCGGCGCCGGCATCGGCCTGGCGCTGGCGCGCGAGATCGTCCTCCTCCACGGGGGCGCCATCGAGGCGCACAGCGACGGGCGGCGCGGGGCGCGCTTCCGCGTGGTGCTGCGGAAGGGGCGGGGGCACTTCCGGCCCGAGAGCCTGGCCACCCCGGCGGCGGCGCCGGAGATCGACGCGCAGGCGGGCATCGACTGGGCGGTGCAGCTCTCCTCGGGGCGGGACTTCCGCCTGCTGGACATCGAGGAGGCGGCCGAGCGGCGCGTCGTGGACCGGGACACCGACGAGGAGGTCCGGCCCTACACCGCGGTGGTGGTGGAGGACAGCGCGCAGATCGTCCAGTTCATCCACATGACCCTGCGGCGCCAGTTCAAGGTGCTGGCCGCGCCCGACGGGCTCAAGGGCCTGGAGCTGGCGCGCCGGGAGCGGCCCAACCTGGTGGTGACCGACCTCATGATGCCGGGCATCGACGGCCTGGAGCTGACGCGCCGGCTGCGGGAGGACCCGGACACCCGCCACCTCCCGGTCATCATGCTCACCGCGCGCGGCGAGCTGGACGACCGGGTGAAGGGGCTGGAGACCGGGGTCAGCGCCTACCTGACCAAGCCCTTCTCGCCCAAGGAGCTGCTCACCTGCGCCCGGCAGCTGGTGCGGGCCAAGGAGCAGACGGCCGACCTGGTCCTGCACCAGCGGATGGAGTCGCTGGAGATCGTCGCCGCCGGCCTGGCCCACGAGATGAACAACCCGCTGAACTACGTGAAGAACGCCCTGGCCCGGGTCCGGCAGGACGGCGAGGACTCGCTGGCGCTCCTCGACGCGGCGGTGGGCCGGCCCCTCGACGCGGCGGAGCGGGAGCGGGCCGCCCGCATCGGCGCCCGGGTGCGCGAGCTGCTCACCGTCGCCGACTCGGGGCTCAAGCGGCTGGCCGGCACCGTCGAGCTCATGGGCCGCTACGGGCGGGCCGGCTACCGGCGCGAGCTCGTCCCCCACGACGCCTGGGAGACGGTCCGCACCGCGGCGGCGGTGGTGCTGCCGGCCACCGGGCGCCACGTCGAGGTGGCGCTCGACCTGCAGGGGGACGGCGTCGTCGAGTGCGTCCCCGAGGAGCTGGGCCAGGTGATCACCAACCTCCTCCAGAACGCCATCGAGGCGGTCCCGGAGGAGACCGGCCGCGTGCTGCTCCGCGGCAGGGTGGAGGGGGAGGAGCTGGTGCTCCAGGTGAAGGACAACGGCCCGGGCATCCCCGCCGAGGTCCAGCAGCGGCTCTTCACGCCCTTCTTCACCACCAAGGGGCCGGGGCGCGGCATGGGGCTCGGCCTGACCATCACCCGGCGGGTGATCCAGACCATGGGGGGCAGCCTCCAGTTCTCCAGCCCGGCGGGCCAGGGCACCGAGTTCACCGTCAGGCTTCCCCTCCGCCAGCGGCCGCCCCCCACGCCCGAGGCCCGGCAGGCGGCCGAGGCGGGGAGCGCGTAGCCCGGCGGGCGGCGCGGCGGGGCGGCGCCGGCCGATGGAGCGCCGCGCCTCGCCCTGGTAGATTGCCCGTTCCATGCGCATCGGCTACCTCGGACCGCCCGGCACCTTCAGCGAGGAGGCGCTCTCCCTCTGCGACCTGGCCCGCGGCGCCGAGCGGCGCGACTACCCCTCCTTCGCCGACATCTTCGAGGCGGTGCTCAAGGGGGAGTGCGACGCCGGGCTCCTCCCCATCGAGAACAGCCTGGAGGGGAGCATCGCCGCCACGCTGGACCTGCTGGTGCACCGGCCCGGGCTCCGCATCCGGCGCGAGGTGCTGCTCCCGGTCCGGCAGAACCTGCTGGCGCCGCCGGGCGTCGGGCTCGAGGCGATCACCCGCGTGCTCTCCCACCCGCAGCCGCTCGGCCAGTGCGCCGGCTGGCTGCGGGCCCACCTGCCGGGCGTCGCCCACGAGGTCATGCCCTCGACCGCCGAGGCGGCCCGCCAGGCGGCGGCGCGCCCGGGCTGCGCCGCCATCGGCTCGCGGGCCGGGGCCGAGCGGTACGGGCTCGCGCTGCTGCGGGAGAGCATCCAGGACGGCGAGGCCAACGTCACCCGCTTCGTCCTGGTGACGCGGGACGACGAGAAGCCGACCGGCCGGGACCGCACCAGCATCGCCTTCACCCTCGACCGCGACCGTCCCGGCGGGCTCCACGACGTGCTGGGGGTCTTCGCCAGCCGCGGGATCAACCTCTCCCGCATCGAGAGCCGCCCCAACAAGCAGGCCATGGGCCACTACATCTTCTTCCTCGACTTCGAGGGGCACCGGCAGGACCCCCTGGGCTCTCAGGCCATCGCCGGCGTGCTGGAGCGGGTGCACGCGCTGCACCTGCTCGGCTCCTACCCCCGCGCCAGCTGAGCGATCGCCGCGAGGTGCCCGGGGCCGGCGCCGCAGCAGCCGCCCGCCCAGCGAGCCCCGGCCCGGACCGCGGCCCGGACCCAGGCCGCGAAGGGGTCCGGAGCCAGCAGCGCGCCCGGCAGGCCCGCCGAGGGCTTCACCAGGAGCGGCACCGGGAGCTCCCGGAGCGAGGCCGCCAGCGCCGCCAGGCCGGCGCCGGGGAGCAGGCAGTTCACGCCGACCGCGGCGGCGCCGCCGGCGGCCAGGGCGCGCAGGGCCTCC
>JAKAEO010000033.1 GCA_021818285.1 Myxococcales bacterium | reverse complement strand
ACCTGTCTGCTGAACCGGATCAAGCCCACACTCCGCTGCAAGGCCAAGCTCCTGGCCAGGCTCGGCCCGGTCACGGAGGCGGCGCGCGACGAGCCCACCACCACGCTCGGCGAGTGGTACGCCACGCCGGTCCACGCGCCGCGGCTCCAGGTGGTCCTCCTGGTGAGCGAGCGCACGCTCATGCCGCTGCTGGTGCCGGAGCCGCCGAGGAAGGGAAAGGCCGGAACCCCTCCGACGAATCGTCAGGAGATTCCGGCCCTTCGACTGGAGCGGGAAACGGGATTCGAACCCGCGACCCTCAGCTTGGGAAGCTGATGCTCTACCAACTGAGCTATTCCCGCGAAGCCTTGCTGGCCCTCTTTTCCGGGATCTCCGGGCGCGAGTCAAGGCCGGCCGGCGGCCGGAACTTCCGGGCGGCGGCGGCGCAGGCGGCGTGGCGCGGGCAGCCGACCAGGTGATCGTTCACCATCCCCACCGCCTGCTGGAAGGCCTGCATGGTGGTCGGCCCCACGAAGCCGAAGCCGCGGGCCCGCAGCGCCTTCGAGAGCGCCGCGCTCTCGGGGGTCACCGCCGGGACGTCGGCGAGCCGGCGCCGGCGGTTCACCCGTGGTGTCCCACCGACAGTGGCCCAGGCCAGCGCGGCGAGGCTGCCGCCTTCGCGCCGGAGCGCCACCACCGCCCGCGCGTTCCGGATGGCCGCCTCGATCTTGCCGCGGTTGCGCACGATGCCGGCGTCGGCGAGGAGCCGGCGCACGTCGGCGGCCCCGAAGCGGGCCACCCGCGCCGGCTCGAAGCCGGCGAAGGCGCGCCGGAAGGCCTCGCGCTTCCCCAGGATGGTCCGCCACGAGAGGCCGGCCTGGAACCCCTCCAGCACCAGCAGCTCGAAGAGGTGCCGCTCGTCCGCCGAGGGCACGCCCCACTCCCCGTCGTGGTAGGCGACGTACAGCGGGTCGTCGCCGGCCCAGGGGCACCGCCCGTCCCGCGCGCTCGCCGCCATCGCGACATCCTAGCCGGGCGCCCCGGCCCCCGCCGCGCTACCATCCGGGGCGCGATGGACGACGCCGCCGAGCGCCTGCGGAGGATCGAGGAGGGGCGGGCGATCCTGCGCGCCCGCTTCGGCGAGCGCATGGCCCGCACCCCGTCGCTCGCCGACCCGCGCCCTCGGGGGGAGGGGCCGCCCAACCGCCACGGCATGCCGCGCGAGCCGCCCGGCCAGAACCTCTTCGCCAAGGAGGAGTGGCCGGTGCTGGAGTTCGGCGACCAGCCCGACGTGCCGCGGGAGCGCTGGCGGCTCGCCGTGGACGGCGCCTGCGAGGCCCCGCTGGCGCTGCGCTGGGACGACCTGCTGGCGCTCCCCCAGGTGGACGTCACCGCCGACTTCCACTGCGTCACCGGCTGGTCGATCCTCGACCTCGCCTTCCGGGGGGTGCGGCTGGAGGACGTGCTGGCGCTGGCCCGCCCCGCCGCCGCCGCCACCCACCTCATGTGCCACGGCTCGGACGGCTACTCGACCAACCTGCCGCTGGAGGAGGCGCTGAAGCCGGACGTGCTCCTGGTCCACGCCATCGAGGGCAGGCCGGTGTCGCGCGAGCGGGGCGGCCCGGTGCGGATCGTCACGCCGCAGCTCTACGCCTGGAAGGGCGCGAAGTGGGTCTCGCGCCTGGAGCTGATGACCCACGACCGGCGCGGCTACTGGGAGATCCGGGGCTACTCCAACACCGGCCATCCCTGGCGCGACGACCGGATGTGGTGAGCGGTCCCTACTTCTTCCGGAAGGCCTTGTAGAAGCCGACGATGTCGGCGGCGGCGCCCTTCCAGTCCATGGTCTCGGGCACCTCGACGTCGTCGTCGGGCCCCTCCAGCCAGATGCCGCCGCAGGACTCGCAGGTGTCGTAGTGCAGCGACCTCTTCTCGCCGCCCTCCACCACCACCAGTTCCACGTGGCAGGCCGGGCACTGCCCCGCCATCTCGTCCGGGTTCACGAAGCCGCCGATCCCGCTGAGCGCCGGGAGGTTCGCGTGCAGCAGGATCCGGTTCAGGTCGGCGACGTCCACCCAGAGGCCGCCGCAGTCGGAGCAGCGATGCATGCTGCCGTCATCGCCGGGAATCTCCGTCATCTCGACCGTGCACCGCGGGCAATCCATGAAAAAGGTCCTCCTTCAGGGACCTGGCGTGATCCGTCGTGGGTTGGGAGGGTTTGCTGGGGGCGTTGTCGGAGGATAGGCAAAAGCGGGGCGGCGGATCAACCTCTCCCGGCGTCGCAGGCCTGCCGCAGGGCGGCGACCAGGCGCCGGAGCCGCTCACCGTGGAGCTTCAGGGCCACCCGGTTCACCACCAGGCGCGCCGAGATCTCCAGCACCGTCTCCTCGATGACCAGGCCGTTGGCCTTCAGGGTCTCGCCGGTCTCGGTGATGTCCACGATGGCGTCGGCCAGCCCCAGCGACGGGGCCACCTCGATGGAGCCGTGGAGGTGGATGATCTCGGCGGGGATCGACTTCCGGGCGAAGTGCTCGGTGGCGATGCGGCCGTACTTGGTGGCGACGCGTGGCGCCACGCCCCGGGGCAGGGGCCGCGCGCCCCGGGGCCGGGCCACGATCATCCGGCAGCGGCCGATGCCCAGGTCGAGCGGCTCGTAGAGGTCGCGCGGCTCCTCGCGGAGCACGTCCAGGCCGCACACCCCCACGTCGGCGGCGCCGTGCTCGACGTAGCTGGCGACGTCGGCGGCCCGGATGGAGAGGAAGCGCAGCCCGGTGCGCCGGTCCACCACCCCGAGCTTGCGGGTGCCGGAGAGGAGCTTCGCCGGGGAGACGCCGACGGCCGTCTCGAACAGGGCCGAGGCCTCGGAGAGCAGCCTGCCCTTGGGGAAGGCGACGGTGATGATCTCGCTGGCCTTCACGCCTTCACCCTCCGGATGCGCGCCCCGAGCGGCTCGAGCCGCTCCTCCAGCCGCTCGTAGCCGCGGTCGAGGTGGTAGACCCGCAGCACCTCGGTGGTCCCGCGCGCCAGCAGCCCGGCCAGCACCAGCGCGGCGCTGGCGCGCAGGTCGCTCGCCATCACCGGCGCGCCGGAGAGCGCCGGGACCCCCTTCACCACGGCGTGCTTCCCCTCGACGGTGACGTCGGCGCCGAGCCGCACCAGCTCCTGCACGTGCATGAAGCGGTTCTCGAAGACCGTCTCGGTGACCACCGACGAGCCCTCCGCCACCGTGAGCAGCACCATCATCTGCGCCTGCATGTCGGTGGGGAAGCCCGGGAAGGGGGCGGTGCGGAAGTCGGCGGGGCGCGGCCGGCCGTCGCCGACGGCCCGCAGCCCGCCCGGCACCGGCTCGACGGAGGCGCCGGCCAGGCGCAGCTTCTCCACCAGCGCCTCCTGGTGGGCCGCCACGCAGCCGCGGACGGTGACGTCGTTCCCCGGGAGGGCCCCGGCCACCAGCAGCGTCCCGGCCTCGATGCGGTCGGGGATGACCATGTGGTCGAGCGCCCGCAGCCGCTCCACGCCCTCGACGCGGATCTCGTCGGTGCCGTCCCCCTGGATGCGCGCCCCCATGCCCCGCAGCGCGGTCGCCAGGTCCACCACCTCCGGCTCGCGGGCGCAGTTGCGCAGGACCGTCGTCCCCTCGGCCAGCGCCGCCGCCATCATCACGTTCTCGGTGCCGGTGACGGTGACGCCGTCGAAGGTGAAGGTGGCGCCGCGCAGCCGGCCGCCCGGGGCGCTGGCCTCGACGTAGCCGTGGGCCAGGGTGATCTGGGCGCCCAGCGCCTCCAGCCCCTTCAGGTGCTGGTCGATGGGCCGGGCGCCGATGGCGCAGCCCCCGGGCAGCGAGACCCGGGCCCGGCCCAGCCGCGCCACCAGCGGGCCGAGCACCACCACCGCCGCCCGCATGGTCTTCACCAGCTCGTAGGGGGCCTCGGGGCGGGTCCCGGCGGCGACGCCGATGCGGACGGTGTGGCGGTCGGTGCGCTCGAAGGCGCAGCCCATGTGGGCGAGCAGCCGGCCCATGGTGCGCACGTCGGCGAGGTCCGGGACGTTGCGGACGACGTGCTCGCCCTCCGCCAGCAGCGCGGCGGCCAGCGCCGGCAGCGCCGCGTTCTTGGCGCCCGACACCACCACCTCGCCGCGCAGCGGCGCGCCTCCCTCGATGACGATCTTGTCCATGCCCTTCCGTGGCTCGTGGCGCGCGATTCTAGCCGCGCGCCGACCGCCCTCCTAATCCCCGGCGCCGCCCAGCCGCGCCACCACCAGGCGCGGCAGACCTGCCAGGTCGCGCCGGGCCTCGGCCGAGGCGAAGCCGGCCTCCCGGCAGAGGCGCGGCAGCGCCTCGAGGTGGCTCTCGTGCATCTCGGCGACGAGCAGCCCGCCGGGGGCGAGGAAGCGCGGCGCCTCGGCGGCGATGCGCGAGAGCAGCCGCAGGCCGTCGGGGCCGCCGTCGAGCGCCAGGCGCGGCTCGCGCCGCACCTCGCGGGGCAGGCCCTGCCACTCGCCGGAGGGGACGTAGGGCGGGTTGGCGACGACGACGTCGAAGCGGGGCGGCGGCGAGGGAAGGGCGGCGAAGAGGTCTCCCTGGCGCAGCTCCACCTCCGCGCCGAGCGCGGCGGCGTTGGCGGCGGCCACCTCCAGCGCCTCGGCGGAGAGGTCGGTGGCGGTGACCCGCGCCCCGGGCCGCTCCAGCTTCAGGGTCACGGCCAGCGCCCCCGAGCCGGTGCACAGGTCGAGCGCCGCGCCGTCCGCCGGCAGGGCCGGCAGCGCGGCCTCGAGGAGCAGCTCGGTCTCGGGGCGCGGGACCAGGACGCGCGCGTCCACCCGGAAGCGGCGGCCGTGGAACTCCTTCGCGCCGGTGAGGTAGGCGACCGGCTCCCCCTCGGCGCGCCGCCGCACCAGCTCGCGGTAGGCCGCCAGCTCGGCGGCGCCCAGCGGCTTGTCGAAGTCGAGGTAGAGCCGGACCCGGTCGCAGGAGAGGACGTGGGCCAGGAGCAGCTCGGCGTCGAGGCGCGGCGAGGCGACGCCGGCGCGGGCGAAGTAGCCCTGGGTCCAGGCGAGCAGCTTGAGCGAAGTCCAGACTTCACTCACCATCCGTCTCCCTCTCCCCGGTCCCGGCCGGGGAGAGGGCCGGGGTGAGGGGTGGAGCCGTCACGCGCGCTTCTCGGGCGCCTTCGGCGCCTCGGCGCCGGCCGCCTCCTTCAGCGCCTCGGCGGCGAAGAAGGTGCGGCAGGCGTCGAGCACGTCCTGGACGTCCCCGTCCATCACCGCCGGCAGGTTGTGGCGGGTGTAGCCGATGCGGTGGTCGGTGAGCCGGTCCTGCGGGAAGTTGTAGGTGCGGATCTTCTCCGAGCGGTCGCCGGTGCCGACCTGGCTCTTGCGGGCGGCGTCGCGGGCGCTGCGCTGCCGCTCCATCTCCATCTCGTAGAGCTTGGCGCGCAGCATCTTCATCGCCATGGAGCGGTTCTTGATCTGGCTCTTCTCCTGCTGGCACTTCACCACCACGCCGGTGGGCTTGTGGGTGATCCGCACCGCCGAGTCGGTGGTGTTCACCGACTGGCCGCCCGAGCCGGTGGAGCGCATCGTGTCCACCTCCAGGTCGGCCGGGTTCACCTGGACGTCCACCTCCTCGGCCTCGGGCATCACCGCCACCGTGGCGGTCGAGGTGTGGATGCGTCCCTGGGCCTCGGTGGCCGGGACCCGCTGCACCCGGTGCACGCCCGACTCGTACTTCAGCCAGCTGTAGACCGCGTCGCCGGAGATGGTGAGCGTCGCCTCCTTGATGCCGCCCAGCGCGCCGGGGGAGGTGTCCATCAGCTCCGCCTTCCAGCCCCGCCGCTCGGCGCAGCGCAGGTAGGCGCGCAGCAGCTCGGCCGCGAACAGCCCGGCCTCGTCGCCGCCGGCGCCGGCCCGGATCTCGACGATCACGTCCTTGTCGTCGTTGGGGTCGCGCGGCACCAGGAAGAGCTTGAGCTGCTCCTCGGCCGGCTCGACGCGCGGCTTCAGGCCCGCCAGCTCCTCCTTGGCCATCTCCCGGAGCTCCGGGTCCTTCTCGGCGAGCAGCCCCTCGTTGTCGGCGACGTCCTGCTGCAGCTTGCGCCAGGCGCGCAGCGCCGCCACCGTGGCCTCGAGGCCGGCGCGCTCCTTCGACACCTTCTTGAAGCGCTCGCCCGACGAGGCGACCGCCGGATCGGAGAGCTGGGTGGTCAGCTCCTCGAAGCGGGCCTCGATGGCCTCGAGCTTCCTCAGGACTTCGGGCGACAGCATGGGGGGGCTTACTTACCGCCCCGGCCGGTGCCGGGCAAGGACTCCCCCGGCTCCGCCGGCGGCGCCCGCCCGGCGTCGGCCAGGGCCCGGCGCAGCACCCACCCGGCAGCCACGCGCCGTGCTCCGCGGGTTCTGCGCGCTGGCGCCCCGGATTGCACCTCCATGCATGTGCATGTAGGGTCGAAGCATGAGAACCACCGTCGAGATCAGCGACGAGCAGCGGTCCCAGCTCCTGAAGCTCGCCGCCCAGCGCGGGGAGAAGGGCTTCTCCTCGCTCGTCCGCGAGGCAATCGACCTCTACATGAGGCAGCACCGGGCGAGAAGGGAAGCCGTCGCCAAGGCACTGAAGGTCAAGGGCAGCTTCTCCGACGACGAGGCGGACGCCCTCCAGGCTTCGGTCCGAGCCATGCGCGAGAAGTGGCGATGATCGTCGCCGACACGGACGTGCTCGTCGACTACCTGCGCGGACGGAGGCCCGGGGCCGAGCGGGTGGAACTGGAGCTCGAGACCAGGTCCTTCGGCACCACCGCGATCGCCGCGTTCGAGCTTCGGTCGGGGGCCCGCACCGCCAACCAGAGGAGGGCCATCGACACCCTTCTCGACGCCATGACGGTCCTCTCCTTCGGCCCGGAGGAGGCCCGGATCGCGGCCGACATCCGGCTTCGGCTCGAGGACCAGGGACAGGCCATCGGGATGGCGGACTACATGATCGCCGCGGTGTGCGTCGCCAACGACGGGGTCCTGCTGACTCGCAATCGCAAGCACTTCGAGCGGGTCGCGGGGCTCAAGCTGTCCGTCGCCGCGACCGCGTGACCTCGACCGGGCAGGCGGCAGCCAGGCGTACCTGATCCCGTCCGTCGCCGCTGGAGAGCGGGCGATCGAGCCGTGCCTCCGGCCGGCGCTCCTGCCGGCAGGAGCTAGCGGGCGCCCCGGCGCGACAGCGCCTCGGAGAGCGCCTTGAGCGGCGAGGCGTCGGCCCGGGCGCTGTCGAGCAGGACCCGGAGGAGCGAGAGGCCGGTGCGGCACAGGGCGGCGAGCTGCTCCAGCCGCTCCAGGCGGAAGCGGGCCCGGCCGCGCAGCGCCGGGTCGCCGGCGCTCCCGGCGATGGCGGCCCGCGCCTCCTCCAGCGCCGCCTCCACCGCCGCCAGCGCCCCCTCCACCGCCCGGCGCTCCCGCTCGGCGAGCACCCGCCGCACCAGCCGCCAGACGTTGGCCTCGGCCTCGAAGTGCTCCTTGCGGTCCCCTTCCACCGGCACGCTGCGCACCGCCCCCCAGGTGCGCAGCTCGGCCAGGGTCATGGAGAGCAGGCCGGTCGAGATCTGCAGCCGCTCGCACAGCTCCGGGGCCGCCAGCGGCCGCTCCGAGAGGAAGAGCACCGTCCAGACGCGGCCCAGCTGCCGCCGGAAGCCCCACAGCTCCATCAGCCCGCCGACGGCCTCGGCGGCCCGCAGCTCGGCGCGCCAGAGCGCCTGGTCGCCGTCGCGCGAGGCCCGGGGCAGCGCGGACTCGCCGCTCACGCGCGGCCCCGCAGCGCCAGGTCGCCGAGGGCGCAGAGCGCGAAGCCCACCGAGGCGAAGGCGTTGTAGTTGAAGAAGGCGACGTTGATGCGCTCGGGGCGGAGCCTGCCGCCCGGCGCCACCAGCCGGTGCTCGGCGACCAGCACCGCCGCCAGCAGCGCCGCCCCGGCCAGCCAGCCCGCCCCGCGTCCCGCCATGGGGCCGGCGGCGCCGATGCAGAGGGCGGCCACGAGGTGCAGCCCGCGCGCCCAGCGCAGCGAGCCGTCCACGCCGAAGCGGGCCGGGATGGAGCGCAGCCCCGCCCCCTCGTCGAACGCCTTGTCCTGCAGCGCGTAGAAGACGTCGAAGCCGGCGATCCACGCGCCCACCCCGGCGCCCAGCACCACCGCGGCGGCCGGAGCCCGGCCGGTGAGGGCCACGGCCACGCCGATGGGCCCGAGCGCCTGGGCCACGCCCAGCCAGAGCTGCGAGGCCCAGGTGAAGCGCTTGGCGAAGGAGTAGCCGAGGAGCACCGCCAGCACCGGGAGCGCCAGCCAGCCGGCCAGGGGCGCGAGCAGCGCCGCGGCGGCGACGAAGGCGGCGGAGGAGCCGAGGAGCAGGGCCCAGGCGGCGGCCACCGAGACCTCGCCGGTGACCAGCTCCCGCTTCCAGGTGCGCGGGTTGCGGGCGTCGAAGGACCGGTCGGCGATGCGGTTCATGGACATGGCGGCGGTCCGGGCCGCCACCACCGCCACCGCCACCAGCAGCAGCCGGAGGGCGTCGAGGCGGGCCTGGCCCGCCACCAGCACCACCGCGCTCGCCGCGAAGGGGAGGGCGAAGAGCGAGTGGGAGAACTTCACCATGCGTCCGAGCGCGGCGACGCTCATGCGGCGGCCTCCGGGCGGTGGCGGGCGATCCAGCGGAGCTCGGCCCCGCCGGCGGCGGCCTGGAGGAGCCAGGCGGCCGGGTCGGCGGGGCGGGCGCCGCCCAGCGGCAGCGCCAGCACGCCGGGCGCGGTCCCGGGGCCGAGCCGGCCGACCGAGGGGGCGCCGACGCAGACGCCGTCCCAGGCGAGCGGCAGCAGCCGGTCGGCCGGGACCCCGGGGAAGGCGCGGGCCAGCTCGGCCAGCTCGCCGAGCGGCGAGAGCGACGGGGAGGCGGGGAGCGAGTCGGTGCCCACCGCCAGGCGGAGCCCGGCGCCGAGCAGCCGCGGCAGGTCGGGGAGCCGCCCGCCGACGTGGAGGTTGGAGCGGGGGCAGAGCACCGCGGTGGCGCCGGCCCGCCGCAGCAGCTCCAGGTCCTCGTCGTCGAGGTCCACGGCGTGGACCGCCAGGTTGCCGGCGTGCAGCCCGGCGGCGCAGGCCAGCGGGCTGCGGCCGCTGGGCCGGACCTCGTCGGCGCCCAGGGCCGCCATGAGGCCGGCCAGCGGCCCCTCGCCCCGGGTGACGAAGGCCCGCTCCGCCGGATCCTCGGCGACGTGGATCGAGGCCGGGCCGGCGGCGAGCAGCCGGGCCACCTCGCGGGGGTGGGTGGAGTAGACGGCGTGGGGCGAGGGGACGATGCGCAGCCCGGGGCCCAGGCCCGGGGCGGCGTCGCGGTGGGCCTCGGCCTCGGCCAGCGCCGCGCCGATGCGGGCCTCCGACAGGCCGAAGACCTCGTGGAAGATCGTCCCGGCGAGCCCGGCCCGGCGCAGGGCGGGCAGGGCCGCCAGGGTGTTGGTCACCTCGCCGACGGCGGCGACGCCGTGGCGCGAGAGCGAGGCCACCGCCGCCTCGACCGCCGCCGGGTCCTCCGGCGCCGCGGCCCGTTCGCGCACCAGCCGCCCGATCCAGCCGGCCAGCCCCCCGCCGCCGGGGACGCATCCCGCCAGGCGGGAGAGCTCGAGGTGGGTGTGGGCGTTCACCAGCGCCGGCAGCACCACCGCGTCGAGCGGCTCGGCGCGGCCGAAGCGGGCCTCCACCGCGCCGCGCGGCCCGGCCTCGACCACCCGGTCCCCGTCGAGCGCAAGCGCGGCGTCGGCGAGGCAGACGGCCTTGCCCCCGCTCGCCCTGGTGAAGAGGTAGGGCGCGGCGAGGACCTTCATGCCCCCACCGCCAGCCGCTGGTACCTCATGTTGCGGCGGGCCGGGGCGAAGCCGGCGTCGCGGATGTGCCGCTCGATCTCCTCGGCGTCCATTTGGAAGGTGGTGCCGGCGGCGCTGACGACGTTCTCCTCGATCATCACCGAGCCGAAGTCGTTGCAGCCCATGTGCAGCGAGGCCTGGGCCACGCCGCCGCCCATGGTCACCCACGAGGCCTGGAGGTTCGGGACGTTGTCGAGCACCAGCCGTGACAGGGCGTTCACCCGCAGCCAGGCGTGCGCGCCGTTGTCGCCGGGAGCCAGCCGGGTGTGCTCCGGCTGGAAGGTCCAGCAGATGAACGCGGTGAAGCCGCCGGTCTCGTCCTGCAGCTCGCGCAGGCGGGTGAGGTGCGTCACCCGGTGGCGGCTCTCCTCGCCCACCCCGAACATCATGGTGGCGGTGCTCTTCAGCCCCTGCCGGTGGGCCGCCTTCATCACCGTGAGCCACTCGTCGGTGGAGCACTTCAGCGGGGCGATGCGGCGCCGCACCTCGTCGTCGAGCACCTCGGCGCCGCCGCCGGGGATGGAGTCGAGGCCGGCCGCCACCAGCCGGGTGATGGTCTCCTCCAGCGGGAGCTGGCTGGTGCGGGCGATGTGCCAGATCTCCTCGGGGGAGAGGGCGTGCAGGTTGATGCGCGGGTAGTCGCGCTTCACCCAGCGGAAGAGCTCCTCGTACCACTCGATGCCCAGGTCGGGGTGGAGCCCGCCCTGCAGCAGGATCTCGATGCCGCCGAGGTCCAGGGTCTCCTGGATCTTGCGCCCCAGGGTCTCGCGGTCGAGGACGTAGGCCTCCCGGTGGCCCCGCGGCCGGTAGAAGGCGCAGAAGTGGCAGGCGGTCGAGCAGACGTTGGTGTAGTTCACGTTGCGCGACACGATGTAGGTGACCACGCCCTCCGGGTGCAGGGCGCGGCGCCGCTGGTCGGCGGCCAGGCCCAGCTCCAGCAGCGGCGCCTTCTCGTCGAGCAGCTCCGCCTCGTCCGGATCCAGCCGCTCGCCGTCGGCCCCCTTCTGCAGCGCGGTGTCGAGCGACACCGTCCGCCGGACGCGGCGCGAGCGCACCACGTCGTCGGCGAAGCGCAGCCGGGTCTCGGGCAGGAAGCCGAGGGCCGCGGCCTTGGCGAGGTAGGTCTCCATCCCCGAGAGCTCGTGGGGCCCCAGGCTGTAGCGCAGCCGGTGGGTGAGGTAGCGGCGGTACCGCTCCGGGTCGCCGCCCTTCTCCCTCGCGAAGGCCTGGGCGATCTCGGTGCGCCGCCCCATGCCCTCGCGGGCCGCCCGGACCAGCTCGGCGACGTCCTCGGGCTGCAGCACGCCGGGGCGGCCGGCCCAGACCGCGAAGACCATGGGGAGCCCGGTGAGGACGTTCCACTCCCGCGCCAGGTCGAGGACGTGGTTGGCCTTCACGTCGAAGGCCCGGTCGCCGATGACCAGCGCCCCCTTGGTGCCGCGGGCCCGGGGGACGCCCTCGTCGGCGGGCATGGGGGTGAACTTCGGGTGGAGCCCCCGCTCGGCGAGCAGCACCTTGGAGAGCACCACCGAGGTGCGCGAGGCGGTGTCGAGGTAGACCTCGTCCCAGACCGCGGGCGACTGCTCGCCCACCAGCACCACCGTCTGCACCGGGCCGTCGGCGCCGATGCCGATGCCCGGCACGATCTCGTAGTCGCGCCCGGCCAGCGCCCCGACCGGCAGGAGCGCCCCCTCCACCTCGCCGCGCTCCAGCAGGGCGGCGCAGGCCGAGGGCTCGGCCAGCACCAGCTCGACGCGAGCGGAGTCCTCCAGCGCCACGGTGAGCGGGCGGGCGTTGAGGAAGGAGACGGCGGCGACGCGGATCCGGGACATGGAGCTCCTGACGCCCCCTCAGGCGGTCGCGGCGCGGGGCGCGCCGGCGGCGCCCTCCGGGCCGTGCAGGCGAAGCACGTGGTAGAGGCTGTCGCGCTCCACCGGGACGCGGCCGGCGGAGCGGATGAGGCGGTGCAGCCCCGCCTCGGTGAGCCCCTGCGGCGTCTGGGCGCCGGCCATGTGGTAGATGCGCTCCTCGAGGACGGTGCCGTCGAGGTCGTCGACGCCGAAGCTGAGCGCGGTCTGCGCCAGCCGCTCGCCGATCATCACCCAGTAGGCCTTGAGGTGGTCGAAGTTGTCGAGGAAGAGGCGAGCCACCGCGTAGGTGCGCAGCCCGTCGAAGCCGGTGGGCTTGGGGAAGGCCTTCCCGATCATGTTGTGCTCGGGGTGGAAGGCCAGCGGGATGAAGACCTGGAAGCCGCCGGTCTCGTCCTGGAGCGCCCGCAGCCGGGCCATGTGGTCCACCCGCTCCTCGAGCGTCTCGATGGTGCCGTAGAGCATGGTGGTGTTGGACTTGATGCCGAGGCGGTGGGCCACCCGGTGCACCTCGAGCCACTGCTCGGCGGTGGCCTTGTCGTCGCAGATCTTCCGGCGCACCCGGGAGGCGAAGATCTCGGCGCCGCCGCCGGGCAGGGTGGTGAGCCCGGCGTCGAGCAGCTCGCGCAGCACCTGCTCGTAGCTCTTGCCGAACTTCTCCGCGAAGAAGTGGATCTCCACCGCGGTGTAGGCCTTGATGGCCAGCTCCGGCCAGCCCTGGCGGAGCTTGCGCACCACGTCGACGTAGTGGCTCCAGGGCAGGTCGGGGTGCAGCCCGTTGACGATGTGCACCTCGGTGATGCCGCTCCCCTTGCGCCGCAGCACCGACTGCACCGACTCCTCGAGGGGCATGGTGTACCCCTCGCTGGCCTGCCGGTCGTCGGGGCGGGCGAAGGAGCAGAACTTGCAGCTCGCCACGCAGACGTTGGTGAAGTTCAGGTGGACGTTCCTGTTGTAGAAGGTCCGGTCCCCGTGACGCGCCTCGCGGACGTGGTTCGCGAGCGCCCCGAGCGCGGCGAGGTCGGGGCACCGGAAGAGGCGCAGCGCCTCCTCCTCGGTGATGCGCTTCCCCTCGAGGACCCGGTCCCGGACCTCCCCGAGGCCGGCGCGCTCCAGGGCGCGATGGGCGAGCGACGAGAGCATGGCTACTCCTCCACCGGCTCCGGCCGGGAGGCGCGGGCGTGCCCCTTCCAGCGGCGCATGAGCTCGTTCGGGATCTCCAGCCGGTCCAGGATCCGCGAGACCACCGTGTCCACCAGCTCCCCGACGTCCCTGGGGTGCGAGTAGAAGCTGGGCGAGGCCGGCATGACGAAGGCGCCGGCCTCGATGGCCTGCACCATGGCCCGGGCGTGCACCAGCGAGATGGGGGTCTCGCGCAGGCACAGCACCAGCCGCCGCCGCTCCTTGAGCATGACGTCGGCGGCGCGGCCGATGAGGTCGGCCGAGATCCCGTGGGCGATGCGCGCCATGCAGCCCGCCGAGCAGGGCACCACCACCATGGCCTCGTAGCCCAGCGCGCTGCCGGAGGAGAACGGGGCGGCGAAGTCCCGGTTCTTCCAGACCGGGAAGGGGAGCCGCGGCGGCGCGCCGATCTCGTCCTTCCAGATCTGCAGGCCGGTGTCGGAGAAGACCACGTCCACCGAGACGCCCAGCGAGGGGCCGTGCTCGGCGAGGAAGTCGAGGAGCCGCTTCGCGTAGGGGGCGCCCGAGGCGCCGCTGACGCCGACGACGAGCTTCACGGCGACCTCACCGCGGTGACCAGCCCGCAGACGCCCGGGAAGAGCGTCTCGCCCCGCACCTGCCCGAACCCGGCGCGCCGGCAGGCCTCCTCGAACTCCGGCCGGGTGGCGAAGCGCTCCATCGACTCGACCAGGTAGCGGTAGGCCTCCGGGTCGGGCGAGAGCAGCCGCCCCAGCACCGGCAGCGCCAGCCGGTTGTAGGCGGCGTGGACCAGGCGCGAGCCGCCCGAGGTGGAGCGGAAGAACTCCAGCACGCCGAGCCGCCCGCCGGGCCGCAGCACCCGGGCCAGCTCGGCCAGGCCGCGGTCGAGCGACTCGAGGTTGCGCACGCCGAAGGCCACGGTGGCGAGGTCGAAGCGGGCGGCGGGGAGGGGGAGGGCCAGGGCGTCGGCCTGGGCCGCGGGCAGGCCGGTCTTGGCGGCGCCGCGCGCCAGCATGGGGAGCGAGAAGTCGGCGGCGAGGATGCGCAGCCCGGGCGCCCGGCGGCGGGCCTCGGCGGCCACGTCCATGGTGCCGGCGCAGAGGTCGAGGAGCGCCTCGCCGTCGCGGGGGGCGAGCGCCGCGACCAGCCGGCGGCGCCAGCGCTGGTCCACCCGCAGCGTCATCACCCGGTTCAGCAGGTCGTAGCCGGGGGCGATGCGGTCGAACATGGCGCGCACCGCCGGGGCGCGCGCTCCCTCGCCGGGCAGGGGGACCGAGGCCACCGGCTACCCCCCGCTCCGCTTCGGGGTCCAGCTCGCCGCCGGCGAGAGCGGGAGCTTCATCCGCGCCGGCGCCGCGGCGCCGGGGACGAGGCGCTGGTAGAGCTCGTCCATCCGCCGGAGCAGCTCGGGCGGGTGGACGCAGGGCTCGGGCCACTCGCGCCCGCCCTCCTCGGCCCACTTTCGGGTGGCGTCGACGCCGACCTTGGCGCCGAGGGCGAAGGCCGGGGCGGCGTGGTCGAGCACGTCCACCGGCCCGTCCACCACCACCAGGTCGCGCCGGGCGTCGACGTTGGCGAAGGCCCGCCAGGCGCACTGGGCGTGGTCCTGCACGTCCACGTCCTCGTCGAAGACCACCAGCGTCTTGGTGGAGCTCATCTGGCCCGAGCCCCACAGCCCGTGCATGAGCTTGCGGGCGTGGCCCGGGAACTCCTTGCGGATGGAGAGGAAGCAGAGGTTGTGGAAGACCCCGGCGGTGGGGAAGGACATGTCCACCACCTCGGGGAAGACCAGCTGCAGCATGGGGAGGAAGAGGCGCCCGGTGGCGTTCCCCATCCACAGGTCCTCCATCGGCGGCGGGCCGACCACGGTGGCCGGGTAGACGGCGTCGCGGCGGTGCACCAGCGCCGTGACCTCCAGCACCGGGTAGTCGTCGGCGAGCGAGTAGTAGCCGGTGTGGTCGCCGAAGGGCCCCTCGCGCACCAGCGGCGCGGCCGGGTCGCAGAAGCCCTCGATGACCAGGTCGGCGTCGGCCGGGTACTCGAGGTCGACGGTGACGCCGCGGGTCAGCGCCACCCCTTCCTTGCGCAGGAAGCCGGCGAACAGGTACTCGTCCACGCCCGGCGGCAGCGGCGCCGAGGCGCAGTAGGTGAGGGCCGGGTCCCCGCCCAGGGCGATGGCCACCGGCATCCGCTCGCCGCGCCTCTTGTAGGCGCGGTAGTGCGCGGTGGCGGTCTTGTGGAGCTGCCAGTGGAGCGCCGCCCGGCGCGGTCCCAGCACCTGGATGCGGTACATCCCGACGTTGCGGGCGCCGCTCTCCGGGTCGCGGGTGACGACCTGCGGCAGGGTGACGAAGGGGCCGGCGTCGTGCGGCCAGGTGGTGAGCACCGGGAGCGAGGAGAGGTCGGGCTCGCGCTCCACCACCTCCTGCACCGGGCCGCCGGAGACGTGCTTCGGGGTGAGGGAGGCGAGCTTGCCGAGCTTGGGGAGCAGCTTCAGCTTCTCCCACAGCCCCTGCGGCGGCGCGGTCTTGAGCAGCGCCGCCAGCTCGCGGGCCGGCTCGTCGTAGTCCTCGCAGGAGAGCGCCCAGCTGGTGCGGCGCCGGGTGCCGAAGAGGTTCATCGCCACCGGGAAGCGGCCGCTCCTCGGGTTCTCGAAGAGCAGCGCCGGCCCCTCCTGCTTGGCGGCGCGGTCGGCCAGCGCCGCCATCTCCAGCACCGGGTCCACCGGCTCGCGGACGCGGACCAGCTCGCCGGCCTTCTCCAGCCGGTCGAGGAATGCCCTGAGCGAGCGGTAGGCCATGGAGCGGGCGATCCTTACTCCCCCGGGCGACTTGTTTCAACGTTCGTTGAAGGGATATAAGGCCGCCCCATGCCGACCACCGTCCGCGTCGCCCACAGCCCCGACTCCGACGACGCCTTCATGTTCTACGGGCTCGCCTCCGGCGCGGTGAAGGCCGAGGGGCTCGAGTTCGTCCACGAGCTGTCCGACATCGAGACGCTGAACAAGGCGGCGCTGGAGGGGAAGTACGAGATCACCGCCCTCAGCGTCCACGCCTACGCCTACCTCGCCGACAGGTACCTGCTGCTCGACTCCGGCGCCTCGTTCGGCGACGGCTACGGCCCCACCGTGGTGGTGCCCAAGGGCTCGCCGGTGCACCGCATCGAGGAGCTGGCCGGCAAGCGCATCGCCATCCCCGGCCGCTGGACCAGCGCGGCGCTGGCGCTCTCGCTGCGCCTGCCGCGCCACGAGCCGGTGATCATGGACTTCAAGCAGGTGGGGGAGGCGGCCAAGCGCGGCGAGGTGGCCGCCGGGCTGGTCATCCACGAGGGGCAGCTCACCGCCGACGAGGAGGGGCTGCAGGTGGTGGAGGACCTGGGGAAGAGCTGGAAGGCCCGCACCGGCCTGCCGCTGCCCCTGGGGATGAACGGCGTGAAGCGGTCGCTGCCCGAGGGGCTGCGGCGCACGCTGGCGCGGGTCCTCAAGGAGAGCATCGTCTACGGGCTCGACCACCGCGAGAAGGCGCTGGACCACGCCATGACCTACGCCCGCGGGCTCGACCGCAAGCGCGCCGACACCTTCGTCGGGATGTACGTGAACGAGTGGACCCGCGACCTGGGCCCGAAGGGGCGCCAGGCGGTGGAGCTGCTGCTCCGCGAGGCGGCGGCGGCCAAGCTCATCCCGGCGGTGACGCCGGAGTACCAGGGGTACTAGCCGCGCGCCACCGTCCCGGCGCCGGCTCAGCGCGCGGGCGCCGCGGGCGGCTTCACCACCTCCACCTCGAAGCCGGCGGCGCGGAGCTGGGGGAGGAGCGTGGCCGCGTCCCCCTGGATCACCGCCACCTCGCGTCCGACCGAGAGCGACCCCGCCGCCGCCTGGATCCGGCCGGCGTCCAGCGAGGCGATGGAGGCCGGCTGCCCCTCGTAGTGGTCGGGCGGGAGCCCGTACACCGCCATCCGATCGAGCGCCGCCACGTTCTCCGCCACGGTGTCGAAGCGGAAGGCGAAGCTCCGGGCCACCTGCCAGCGTGCCCGCGCCGCCCGGGCGGCCGGGACCGGCTGCCCGGCGAGGACCCGGACGCTCTCCAGGGCGTAGGCCAGGCCGCGGCCCGCCGCCTGGCGGTCGACGGCGGCGCTGACGACCAGGGCGGAGGCCTCCCGGTGGTCGATCTCGAAGACGTGCACGCCGTAGCTCACGCCCTCCTCGACGCGGAGCCGCCGCGTGAGGCGCGAGCGGAGCAGCCACCGCAGCGCCTCGTGGGCGGGCCCATCCCGGCGGGCGACCGGAGGGGCGCGCAGGCCGACGGTGACCACCGCCTGCGAGGCGCCGGGACGGTCCACCAGCGTCACCGAGCGGCGTGTCGGCTCCGCCGGGACCGGGAGCGACCGGGGAGGGCGCTCGCCCCTGGACCAGCCTCCGAACTCCTCCTCGATCCAGGACCACAGCTCCGGGCTGGCCTCCTGGTCGCTCACCACCAGCAGCGAGGCGCGTTCGGGCCGGATCTGCCGGTCGAGGAACTCCTGCGCCCGGCCACCGGGCACGCTCGCCAGGACCTCGGCGTCGGGCCACGCGCCGTAGGCGTGGCCCGGGAAGAGCCGCTCCACCAGCCGCCGGGTGGCGGCGCGATCCGGCCGGGCGTCGCGGGTCGCCTGCCGCCGTGCCTTGACCAGCCGCAGGTCGTCCCAGCCGCCGATGTGGAGGTTGGTCGCCCAGCTCGCCTCGGCCTCGATCAGCACGTCGAGGTTCCCCGAGGCCCCGCGCTCGCCGAGCATCAGGTCGTCGGTCCCGATCCTCCAGAAGGGGAGAGCCCCGGTCAGGCGGTTCTTCTCCCACATGAAGAACGGGCTGGTGGCCTCGAACGCCATCCGGGGCAGGCCCACCGGCACCTCGGGCGTGCCCTGGGCGCGGGTCCGGAAGGCGAGCTGGACCTGGGCCACCGGCAGCGCCCCGTGCTTCAGGGCCGCGACCTCGAGGCCGTTGCCCAGCGTGCGTCGCCCGGCCCGGTCGAGCCCGGGCGCCCGGAGGGCGGCCCGCACCGCCTCGGCGTCCGGCGGCGGCAGGCCGGAGGCGTCGTCCTCCAGCGGGTCGAAGGCCTGGTGGACCCGGCGGCCGCGGCCGCCGCCGACGTCGCGCGCCAAGGCGTTCCCGTCCGGGACCACGAGCAACGGGACGGCGCGCCGCTCGGCGAGGAACTCGTCCGCGTAGTCGGTCACGTCGAAGCGGAGCTGCGCGGCGACCAGCTCGCGCCAGCCCTTGAGGTAGTCCGCGGTCCCGGTCGCCCGCAGGAAGCGCGACACCGCCGGTGCGTCGAGCTGCTCCAGGCTCAGGTACGCCTCGACGAGGAGCCGGTCCCGGACCGCCTCCTGTACCGCGGCGCGCATCACGGCTCCCTTCCGGATGCCCGTCGCCGTGTACCGGGCCATCTCCAGCACCCGCGGGGCGTCCCGCGCGTCGACGAGGTCGAAGCGCGCCAGGATCACGCCGGCGCCGTCGAAGGGCAGGTAGTAGACGCCGAAGTCGTCGATGACGTCGCGCCACGTCCGATCCCGGATGCGCTGGTGCAGGACGCGCTCCAGGTTGGCGGAGGCCGCGAACCCGTGCGGCACGCGCCTCGAGTAGTAGCCGGGCACGGTCCAGGCGATCCAGAGGTGCGGCTGCTCGACCGGGGCCTTGCGCTCCTCCAGGGCCGGCGCGGACGGCGGCGGGGGCATGGCGGGTGGCTCGTAGCGGAGCGGCTCCAGCCGGGGCCCGCCGGAGCCGGTGAGCTCGCCGAAGGCCGCCGCGACCGCCTCGGCCGCCTGCCGCGCCGGCCGGGGCGACACCAGGACCAGCACCGCGCCCTCGGGCCGGTAGCGCTCCTTCACCCAGCGGCGGACGTCGCCCGGCGCGATCCGCGCCAGGGACGCCGGATCGCCGCCGATGGGGCGCCCGTAGGCATGGCCGGGGAAGGCGGCCTGCAGGATCCACTGGACCTCGGCTCCCTCGGGGTCGGTCTCGAAGCGCTCGCGGTACTCGGAGAGGACGACGTCGCGCTCCACCGCGAACTCGTCGTCGCTGACCCCGGTGAGCGGGCCGCGCATGCGCGCGGCCTCCAGGGCCAGCACGGCGGGGAGGTCGGCCGGCTTCCCCACCTCCCAGTAGACCGTCTCGTCCATCGAGGTGAAGGCGTTGAACCGCAGGCCGGAGGCGACGAGCCGGTCCCAGATGCGCGCGCCGCCCGGCTGCGGCTCGGCGCGGAAGGTCAGGTGCTCGACGAGGTGGGCGAGCCCCTCACGGCCCCGCGGATCGTCGACGCCGCCGGCGCGGTAGGAGGCGGCGAACATGAAGCGATCCACGTAGGGCATCTCGTAGACCACGAGCCGCATCCCCGAGGGGAAGGTGGCGAAGAAGCCCTCGTAGGGGAGCGTCTGCCCCTTGGGCTTGTAGCGGGTGTTGATGGCACAGGAGGCGAGCAGCGCCGAGAGCGCGGCGCCGGCGACGAGACGGGTGCGCATGCCGCCAGCCTAGCACGGCGGGTGTGAACACCGGTGGTCCTCGTGCCGCCGCCGGACCCGGCTAGAACGCCCGCTCGGTGAGGCTCCAGGCCGCCTCGCGCAGCGCCTGGCGGTGCGCGCCCTCGGGCACCTGCTCCAGCGCCGCCAGGGCGGCCTGGGTGTGCTCCCGGGCGATGGCGCGGGCCGCCTCGACGCCGTCGGTCCGCTTCACCGCGGCGATGACGTCGGGGGCGACGGCCTCGGCCTGCTCTTGCCCGTCCACCAGCCGGAGCAGCCGATCGCGGAGCTGGCCGTCGGCGCGCACCGCGCGGATCAGCGGCAGCGTGGCCTTGCCCTCGACGAGGTCGGCGCCGAGCCGCTTGCCGAGGAGCTTCGGGTCGGCGGCGTAGTCGAGGGCGTCGTCCACCAGCTGGAAGGCCGTGCCCACGCCCTCGCCGAAGGCGGCGAGCGCGGCCGGGACCGCGCCGCCCGCGCCGGCGGCCCAGGCGCCGGCGGCCGCGGCCCAGCCGAAGAGCGAGGCGGTCTTGCCCTTCACCACCGCGAAGTAGTCCTGCTCGGTGGCCCGGAAGCCGCCGCGCAGCGACAGCTGCAGCACCTCGCCCTCCACCAGCCGCCGCATGGTGGCGAGCAGCGCCGGGAGCGCCTCGGCGCGCGCCGGGTGGCCGGCGACGATCTCCAGCGCCCGGGTGAGCAGCCAGTCGCCGGCCAGCACCGAGACGGAGTTGCCCCAGATGACGCGCGAGGCCGGCTGGCCGCGCCGCACCGGGCCGTCGTCGATGACGTCGTCGTGCAGCAGGGTCGCCGAGTGGGTCAGCTCCGCGGCGACGCCGAAGGGGATGGCGGCGGACAGCTCGCCGCCGCAGGCGCCGCAGGCCAGCATCGAGACCAGGGGCCGGATGCGCTTGCCGCCGGCCGCCACCAGGTGGCGGGCCGCGGACTGCAGCGTCCGCTCGGCGTCGCCGGTCGAGGCGACGAGCTGCCGCTCCAGCTCGGCCAGCTCCTCGGGGAGGCGCGGCACCTGGGCCAGCGCGGCCTGCGCCTTCTCGGGACGCACGCCCCGGGGGGCGCTCGCGCCCAGCTGCGCCAGGATGACGTCGTCGTGGGCCATGCGCTCGCCGGGCGGGGAACCTTCAAGAAACGGTGAAGAAACGCGCATCGCTATAGCGCGGTGCCGTGGGCGGGGTCAACGCGCGCGGCGGCGGGCGTGGCGCGGTGCGTCTGCCGGCGGCGGAGCGGCGACGAGGGTCCTGCGCGCCGCCGGGGAGGATGGACTAGGCTCTCTGCCGTGCCGGTCGTGAAGCTCACCCTCGCCTACGACGGGACGGCCTACGTGGGCTGGCAGCTGCAGCCCAACGGGCCGTCGATCCAGGCCGAGGTCGAGCGGGCGCTGTCGACGCTCCACAAGGCGCCGCGCCGGGTGACCGCAGCGGGCCGGACCGACGCCGGCGTGCACGCGCGGGGGCAGGTCTGCTCCTTCCCGGAGGCGGCGCCGCTGCCGCTCCGGGCCTACGTGCGGGGGATGAACGCGCTGTTGCCGGCCGACGTCGCGGTGGTGGCCGCCGCGGTGGAGGCGGAGGGCTTCGACGCCCGGCGCAGCGCCCGGGGGAAGCGCTACCGCTACACCATCGAGAACCGGGAGACGCGCCTTCCCCTGACCCGGACCACGGCCTGGCAGGTGTTCCGGCCGCTCGACGCCGGGGCGATGCGGGACGCGGCGGCGCGGCTCGTCGGGCGCCACGACTTCGCCGCGTTCCAGGCCTCGGACTGCGACGCCGCGCACGCGGTGCGGGAGCTCCGCCGGCTCGACGTCGAGGGTGGCGGGCGCGGGACGATCCAGGTGGTGGCCGAGGCCACCGCGTTCGTGAAGCACATGGTGCGCAACCTCGTCGGCACCCTGGTCGAGGTCGGGCTCGGGAAGCAGCCGCCCGCCTGGGCCGGCGAGGTCCTGGCCGGGCGAGATCGGACCCGGGCCGGGCCGACCGCACCGGCGCACGGCCTGTGCCTGGACGAGGTGTTCTACTCCGGTGGTGCCGGACATCTTTCCTAGCCATTGCAGGGCGATGCCGGCATCGCGGGTTCAGGCTCGCAGCGACCAGCGGTCACTGGAGGGTGCCACCTCGGGATCTTGAGGTGTGCCGGAGGCCCTCAGGCCCAGCCTTGGGACCCTAATCGCCGCTGAGATCGGACTCCGTGCCTCGATCGGCGCGCGCGGGAGAGGGCTCCACCGACGCGTGGGGCGTTCGTGAAGGTTCGAGGCGGCTGGGCGTCGGTCAGCCCGGTGGCGCGAGCCCGCAGGCCTCGAGGCGGCCGGCGA
>JAKAEO010000032.1 GCA_021818285.1 Myxococcales bacterium | reverse complement strand
CGGAGATCATGAGCGGCGCCCGGCGGTTGCGCCGCCCCGGGGGGCCGCCCGCCCCGGCCGCCGCGCCGGCCGCGCCGATCCCGGGGGCGCCACGCTCAGTCCCGCTGGCGCCAGGGGCTGCTGGCCCGCAGCGCCGCCAGGATGGCCCGCGTCGAGGGGGAGCGGTTCAGGGTGTAGAAGTGCACGCCGGGGGCTCCCCGGCGCAGCAGGTCGCCGCACTGCAGCGTGGCGTGGGCCACCCCCAGCTGCAGCGAGCCCTCCGGATCGTCGCGCCGCGCCGCCATCGCCGCCCGCAGGGGCGCCGGGATGCTCGCCCCGCACATCCGGGTGAAGCGCTCGGCCTGCTCCACGCTGGTGAAGGGCATGATCCCGGCCAGCACCGGCACCCGGATGCCGGCGGCGGCGGCCCGCTCCACGAAGCGGAAGTAGTGGGCGTTGTCGAAGAAGAGCTGGCTGACGAGGAAGTCGGTCCCGGCCTCGACCTTGGCCTTCAGGTGGGCCAGGTCCTGCCCCAGGTCGCGGGTCTCGACGTGCCCCTCGGGGTAGGCGGCGGCCCCCACGCAGAAGGGCCAGCGGCGGGGCTCGGAGCGGATGAAGGCCACCAGCTCGGTGGCGTACCGGAAGCCCTGGGGGTGCGGCTGGAAGGGGCCGCTCCCGGCCGGCGGATCGCCCCGGAGCGCCAGCACGTTCTGCACCCCGGCGGCGGCCACCTCGTCCAGCACCTCGGCCAGCTCGGCACGCGACGCCCCGACGCAGGTGACGTGGGCCACCGCCTCCACCTCCGCCTCGCGCTTCAGGCGGGTCACCAGCTCCACCGTCTTCTTCCGGGTGGAGCCGCCGGCGCCGTAGGTGACCGAGACGAAGGCCGGGGCCAGCGGGCGCAGCGCCTCGACGGTGGCCAGGAGCTGGCGCTCCCCGTCGGCGCTCTTGGGCGGGAAGAACTCGAAGCTGAAGACCGGCTCGCCCCGCTCGCGGGCGAAGCGCAGGATGTCGGCGACTTTCACGGCGCGACAGTAGCCCGGCCCGGCCCGGTCCGCCAACCGGCGCCGGTCGCGCCGGGGCCGCCGGCCCGCTATGATCCGCGGCCCGCCGCGCCATGACCGCCCCCCCGCCGCGCCCGCGCTACATCACGCCCGACGGCTTCCGCCGGATCGCCGAGGAGCACGAGCGCATCTGGACGGTCCTCCGCCCCCGCATCGTCGCCGAGGTGGAGGCGGCGGCGGCGCTCGGCGACCGCAGCGAGAACGCCGAGTACATCTACGGCAAGAAGCGGCTGCGGGAGCTGGACCGGCGGCTGCGCGAGCTGTCGGTCCGCATGGACGGGCTCACCGTGATGGAGCCCCGCCCCCACGCCTCGGGCCGCGCCTACTTCGGCGCCTGGGTGACGGTGGAGGACGAGAAGGGGGAGGAGCGGCGCTACCGGCTGGTCGGGCCCGACGAGTTCGACGTGGGGCGCGGCCTCCTCAGCGTGGACGCGCCCCTGGGGCGCGCCCTCCTCGGCAAGCGCCAGGGCGAGGTGGTCGTGGTGGTGCGGCCCGCCGGCCCGGCCGAGCTCACCGTGGTGGAGGTCTCCTGGTCGGCGCCGGAGGAGGGATGACGGCCGTCGCCCCCGCCGCCTGGCGGCCCCGGCTGCAGCGCGCCGCCGCCGAGGCGCCGGGTGCGGTGCTCTACGACGCGGAGCGCGACCTGCTGGTGGACCTCTTCTCCGGGAAGGCCCTGCCGGTGGACTGGGGGAGCGTCGCCGCGCTCCACGAGCGCCGCAACGCCGCGAGCGGCCGCCCCTACCTGCTGCTGGTGCGGGAGGACGGGCGGCAGCTGGTGGTGGCCGACGTCGGCCTGGCCTTCGCCCCGGCCACGGCCGCCACCGGCCCCCTCCCCGACCTGCCCGGGGTGGTCTGCTTCCGGGACCTGGCCGCCGCGGAGGCGCGGCTCGGCCACTTCCTGCTCGACCACCCGGGCGAGGAGCCGGACCCCTCCCACCTGGCCCTGTTCCTCCTCTGCCTGGCGGTGGTGGACGGGGGCCGGGCCGCCGGCTTCGACGTCGGCCCCGAGGAGCGGCGCCTGGAGCGGATCCTCGGCGAGCTGGAGGCCCGCCGCAAGGCCGGCGGCTAGACCGCCAGCGCCAGGAGCCGGTCCCAGAGCGCGTCGGTCCCGGTCCCCTCCACGGCGCTGAAGGGCACCACCGCGCCGGCCGGCAGGCCCAGCGCCTTCTCGGCGGCGCGGGCCGCGCCGAAGCGGTGGCTCTTGGCGAGCTTGTCCATCTTGGTGGCGGCCACCACCACCTCCCGCCCCCGGGCGCGCAGGAACTCCAGGGCGTCGCGGTCGCTCCTCGGCGGCTCGTGGCGCGCGTCGACGATGAGCACCACCGCGCGGAGGCCGTCGCGCCCGGCGACGTACTCCTCGATCATCCCCGCCCACCTCGCCTGCTCGGCCTTCGACACCTTGGCGTAGCCGTAGCCGGGGAGGTCGCAGAAGCGCAGCACCACCGGGGCGGCGGCCGGCGCCGGCGTGACCTCCAGCTGGAAGAACTGGAGGGCCTGGGTGCGCCCCGGAGTGGCCGAGACCCGCGCCAGCCCGGCGCGGCGCGCCAGGGCGTTCAGCATCGACGACTTGCCGACGTTGGACCGGCCCACGAAGGCCATCTCCGGCAGCCGCTCCGCCGGCCAGTCGCCCCGCCGGGTCGCGGTCCTCAGGAACTCGGCCGAGCGCACCTTCACCATGGTCGGTCCCCCCCGGGGCGGGCGCTACCGCGCCTCGCGCGCCGCGCGGTCGGCCCGGCCGTGGAGGATGAGCGGCAGCTTGCGGGCGTAGTCGAAGGGCGCCAGGCTGGGGGTGCTCTCGTCGTGGCACCGGACGCAGCTCTTCTCCCCCGGGTCCTGGAGCCCGAGGGCCTGCGCCAGCTCCCGGTCGCGCATCACGTAGGGCTGGGCGTAGAGCTGGCCGTTGCCGTGGCAGGCCTCGCAGCCCACGCCCGCCTGGCCCCGGGCCGCCTCGGGGGCGTGGCAGACGGTGCACCGGGCGTCGTTCCGGTTGCGCTCGGGCAGGGCGGCCTGGGCCCGCGCGTGCGGGCCGTCCCGCCAGATGCCGTAGGCCGCCGGGTGGCAGGCCTTGCAGGTCTCCGGGCCGACCGGATCGGCGGCGCCGGCGCGCGGCGGCGCGGCGAGCAGCAGGGCGGCGAGCGCCGGCAGGTGCCAGGGGACGGCCACGGTCCGCCGAGTATAATGCGGCATGCGCTCCATCCGCCTCGCCATTCTGCTGCTCTGCGCCCTCCCCGGGGCCGCCGCGGCCAAGGCCTGGCAGGGCATCACGCCCGGCCACAGCAGCCGCGCCGACGTCGTCGCCCGGTTCGGCGAGCCCTCGACCCAGGGCCGCTTCGGGGGCCGCACGGTGATGGTCTACAAGGGCGACCAGGCCATCACCGGCACCCGGCAGGCGCAGTTCTTCCCCCGCGAGGACGGGGTGATCCAGGAGATCATGGTCTTCCCCTCCGCGGCGCTGGAGCGCGAGGCCGTCGAGGGGACCTACGGCAAGGCGTCCCACAAGAGCTTCACCGACGAGTTCCAGCCGGCCTGGGTCTACAGGTCGCTGGGGGTGACCGTCTTCTTCGGCAAGGACGGCCTGGTCGAGGCCATCTCCTTCAAGCCGGGCGAGCCGGCGGCGGCGCGCGAGGCCGCGCCCGGGGCGGCCGCCCCCGCCAAGGCCCCGCCCGCCCGGCCGGCGCCCGCCGGTCCCGCGCCCCGGCCGTCCGACGGGTAGGCCGGGTGCGCCTCGTCGGGCTCACCGGCGGCATCGCCAGCGGCAAGAGCACCTTCGCCCGGGCGCTGCGGGCCGAGGGGCCGCCGGTGATCGACGCCGACCGGCTCTCCCGTGCCGCCGTGGCCAGGGGCACGCCGGCGCTCGCCGCCATCGCCGCCGCCTTCGGCCCCGGCGCCCTCGGGCCGGACGGCGAGCTGGACCGCAAGGGCGTGGGCGCGACGGTCTTCGCCGACCCGGCGGCACGGGCGCGGCTCGAGGCCATCGTCCACCCGGCGGTGCGCGAGGCGATGCGGGCCGAGACCGCCCGCCTCGCCGCCGAGGGGCACGCCCTGGCCTTCTACGACGTGCCGCTCCTCTACGAGGTCGGGCTCGACGCCGCGGTGGACGCGGTGGTGGTGGTGTGGGCGCCCCGCGCCGCCCAGCTGGCGCGGCTGCGGGCCCGGGACGGCCTCGGCGAGGCGGAGGCCGAGTCCCGGCTGGCGGCGCAGCTCCCCCTCGACGAGAAGGCGGCGCGCGCCGACTTCGTGGTGGTGAACGACGGCGATCCGGCCGGGCTGCCGGCCAAGGCGCGCGCCCTCCTGGCCGACCTCCGGGCCGGCGCGGGGCGCAGGCTTCCCTCGGCCCCGCCCCGGCGGTACTAGATCGCCATGGCGAGCGACGGGCTGGTCTTCGTCACCGGGTGGCCGGGCTTCATCGGGCGGCGCCTGCTGCGGCGGATGGCGGAGCAGCGCCCGGGCCTGCGCCTGGCGCTGCTGGTCCGCGCCGACCGGGCCGCCCGGGTCCAGGCGGAGCTGCCGGCGCTGGCCGGGGCCGACGTCCGGGTGCTGGAGGGGGACGTCACCCGCATGCACCTGGGGCTCTCCGGCCCGGAGTTCAAGCGGGTCACCCGCGAGGCCACCGAGATCTGGCACCTGGCGGCGGTGGACGACCTCTCGGCCGAGTCGCGGCGCATCCGCTCGGTGAACCTGGACGGGACGCGCAACCTGCTGGAGCTGGCTCGCGCCTGCGGCCGCCTGGCCCGGCTGCACCACTTCTCGACCGCCGCGGTCTCCGGCGACCGCGAGGGGGTGATCCTCGAGGACGAGCTGGAGATGGACCAGGGCTTCGGCAACGCCTACGAGCGGTCGAAGTTCGAGGCGGAGCGGCTGGTGCGGGCGGCCCAGGGGGAGATCCCGGCCACCGTCTACCGGCCCAGCATCGTGGTCGGCGACTCGCGCACCGGCGAGATCGACCGCTTCCAGGGACCCTACCCGCTGGCCATCCTGCTGGTGGCCTCGCCGCTGGCGGTGCCGCTCCCGCTCCCCCGCAAGGGCATCGCCCCGCTGAACGCGGTGCCGGTGGACTTCGTGGTGGAGGCGGCGCTGGCGATCTCCCGGATGCCGGCGGCGGTGGGGCGCACCGTCCACCTGGTGGACCCGGCGCCGCTCTCGGTGCGGCGCGTCTACGAGCTCATCGCCACCCGCTCCGGCAAGAACCTGCCGCCGGTCTCCGTCCCCCACCGGGCGGTGGAGGCGCTGCTCGGGCTGCCGCTGCTGGAGAAGCTGGCCCGCCCGCAGCGCGCCGCCATCCAGCTGCTCAACCGGATCGCCGTCTACAACCCGCGCAACATGCTGGAGCTGCTGGCCGGGACCGGCGTCCTCTGCCCGCCCATCACCAGCTACCTCGACCGGCTCATCGACTACGTCCGCACCCAGTACGCCCGCCAGGCGCGGGGACCGGCGCCGGAGGCGACCGACGATCCGCTGGACGCCGACCCTACGAGCTGATCACGCCCTCGTGCAGCAGCGTCGCCAGGATGCGGGCGGTGTCGAGGCGGGGCAGGCCGGAGAGCGCGAAGAGGTCCTCGAAGTTCACCGCGCCGTCGACCTGGGCCAGGAGGAAGCCGGCGCGGTGGTCGAGGTTCAGCCACAGCACCTCCTCCGGCTTGATGGCCAGCCGGGGGATGCGCCCCATCGAGCCCAGCTTCGACTCGTACATGGCGATGAGGGTGGCCTCGTTCTGCTGGAGGTACTCGCGGGCCTCGGGGTGGGACGGATCCACCTTGAGGATCTTCTCGATCATCTCCAGCGAGCCGGAGAAGTCGCCGAGCGCGTGCAGCTCGCGGGCCCCCTGCATCCAGACGTCCACGTCGGAGGCCGGCCTGGCGGGCTCCGGCGCCGGCTCCACCTGCTCCGGCACCAGCGGCCGCAGGTCCGACTTCTCGTCGAGGGTGTGGAGGTCCACCCCCTCCTCGGCGTCGAGGACGATCGAGGCCGACTCCTCCGGCCCCTGGTCCCAGGGCGAGGGGGCGTACTCCGACAGGGTGACGGGCGTCGGGCGCGAGGCGCCGCCGTCGGCCAGCGCCGGCGCGTGGGCGGCGGCCGCCTCGGCCGAGATCCGCGGGGCCGGCAGCGCCACCGCGGCGGCGGGGACGGCCACCGGCTCGGGCGGCACCGGCAGCGGGCCGCCCCCGGTCCGGGCGCCGGCGAGCAATTCCAGGTAGGAGCGGGCCCGCTCGTTCAGGGGCTCGAGCGCCAGCGCCTCGCGCCAGCAGCGCTCCGCCTCGTCGAGCACGCCGCGGGTGTAGGCCTTGATGCCCTGCTCGATGAGCTGGGTGGCCGGCCTCATCGCGGCTCCTCGGGCGGGTGGGCCCCGGAGGCCAGGCTCTTGAAGAGCTGCAGGGTCCGGTCGAGCTGCTCCTCGCTCCCCTGGAGGGCGGCGACGTCGCGGGCGGCCACCGCCTGCCGGACCCGCTGGATCACCCCCACCGCCTTCTGGACCGCGTCCTTGCCGAAGCGGCTGCGGGCCAGCGCTTCGGAGACCGCCGGCACCAGCGCCTCGATCTCCTGCATCATCGCCTCGGCGGCCAGGCGCCGCCGCTCGAAGTCGCTGACCGCCTGCTTGCGCTCCAGCGCCTCGTCCAGGTTCTCGTCGAGGATGCGCTTCAGCTCGTCCTCGGTCAGGCCGCTGGTGGCGGTGACGGTGATCGACTGCCGCTGGCCGGTCTGCAGGTCGCGCGCCGAGACCCCGACGATGCCGTCGGCGCTGATGTCGAACTGCACCTCCACCTCCACCTCGCCGCGCCGGGCCGGGCGCAGCCCGTCGAGCACGAACTCGCCCAGCAGCTCGTTGTCGGTGGCCCGCTCCTTCTCCCCCTGCAGCACGGCGATGCGCACCGCCGTCTGGTTGTCCTGCACCGTGGTGAAGATGCGGGTGGCGCTGGTGGGGACGGTGGTGTTCCGGGGGATGACGGTCTCGAAGTAGCCGCCCACCACCAGGATCCCGAGGTTCTGGGGGGTGACGTCGAGCAGCAGGACCTCCCCCTGCCCCTGGGCGGGCGAGACCAGGGCGTGGGCCTGGATGGCGGCCCCCAGCGCCACCACCTCCTCCGGGTGCACCCCGCGGGACGGCTCCCGCCCGAAGAACTCGCGCACCGCGCGCTGCACCCGCGGCATGCGGGTCATGCCGCCGACCAGGATGACCTCGCCGACGTCCCGGGCGCGCACCCCGGCGTCCCGCAGCGTCTTCTCCGCCACCTGGATGCAGCGGTCCACCAGGTCGGCGGTCAGCTCCTCCAGCTTCTCCCGGGTGAGCTGCTTCTCGAGGTGGAGCGCGGGGCGGCCGTCGCCGCCCCCGACCAGGAAGGGCAGCGAGATGCTGGTGGAGGGGGTCGACGACAGCTCGATCTTGGCCCGCTCGGAGGCGTCGCGGATGCGCTGCAGCGCCATCTTGTCGCCGCGCAGGTCGATGCCGCCGTTCTCCTTGGCGAACTGGAAGACGATCCAGTCCATGACGCGCCGGTCGAAGTCCTCGCCGCCCAGGTAGGTGTCGCCGCCCACCGCCACCACGTCGTAGACGCTCCGCCCGATGTCGAGGATGGAGACGTCGAAGGTGCCGCCCCCGAGGTCGAAGACCACCACCTTCTTCTCGACCTGCTTGCCGAAGCCGTAGGCCAGGGCGGCGCTGGTGGGCTCGTTGATGATCCGGAGCACCTCCAGACCGGCGATGCGGCCGGCGTCCTTGGTGGCGTGGCGCTGGCCGTCGTTGAAGTAGGCCGGGACGGTGATCACCGCCTTGGCGACGTGGCGGCCGAAGAAGACCTCGGCGTCGGCCCGCAGCTCCGACAGCACCATGGCCGAGATCTCCGGCACGGCCAGCACCTTGTCGCCGAGCTGGACGCGGACGTCGTACCCCTCGGGTCCCGGCACCAGCTGGTAGGGGAGGATCTTGCGCGCGTCCTCCAGCTCCTTCGAGCCCCAGCGCCGGCCGATGAGCCGCTTGGCGGCGTAGACGGTGTTCTCGGCGTTGGTGATGGCCTGGCGCTTGGCGATCTGCCCCACCAGCCGCTTGCCGTTCCGGGCCACCGCCACCACCGAGGGGGTGAGCAGCTGCCCGCTGCGCCCCTGGATGACCCGGGGGACGCCGTCGATGACCGTGGCCACCACCGAGTTGGTGGTTCCCAGGTCGATCCCGATGATCGGCTCGAGCTCGAGGTCGGCCATCTAGAACAGGCCCCAGCGCTTCTTGAGGAGGGCCTTGGCCCCTTCCAGCGAGGGGTCCAGCGCCACCGCCCGCTCCGCGGCCTGCCGCGCCTCGCGCGCCTCGCCCTGGGCCGCGAGCACCTGGGCCAGCTCCTCGTGGGCCGGCCCGCTCTGCGGCCCGGCGCGGACGGCGCGCTCGGCCATCTCCCGCGCCGCGGTCAGGTCGCCGGCGGCCCGCGACGTCCGGGCGCAGGCCACGGCGTAGCGCGCCGAGGCCGGGTCGTCCTCGGCCGCCTTCTGGAAGAGCTGCAGCGCCGCGCCGGCCTGGCCGGCCAGCTCCGCCGCCAGCCCCCGCTCGTACCACTCGGCGGCGCGCGCCGCGCCGGCCTTGCGCCGCGCCTCCTCGCCCAGGCGCTTCGCCTCGACGTTGCGCGGGTCCATCGTCGCCACCGTCTGGAAGTCGTTGGCCGCCTGCGCCCAGCGCCCCTCCTCCATCATCTGGCGCCCCCGCACCAGGATCTCGCTCACCCGCGCCGCGTTGGCGACCAGCGGGTTCTGGCGGGCCAGCCGGGCGCGCTTCTCGGCGGAGCGGCGCTCCTCCTCCATCTCGCGCAGCCGCAGCTTGGCCCGCTCCTCCGGCCCGGCGGTCTTCCGGGCGTAGGCCTCGCGCCGGACCGGGTCGGCCAGCGTCTCCCGGGCCTCGTTGAGGCGCGGGAAGACGGCCTCGAGGCGGGCGGCGTAGCTGCCCATGCGCTTGCCGCGGTGGCGGTCGGGGTGCAGCCGCAGCGCCAGCTGGCGATAGGCGGCGGTGGCCTCCTCGACCGAGGCGTTCCAGGGGACGCCCAGCAGCTCCCAGAAGGTGAGGGTCGCCTGGCGGGCGTGCAGGAAGAGGAGCTCCTTCTTGTCGTCGAGCGAGAGCTCCACGTCCTCCGCCAGGTCCGCGGGAACGAAGAGGAACCCCCTGTACCGATCCCCGGCCACACGCCCTCCGGCCTGCGCGACTGACTCCCCAAGATAGGCGACCGCTCGGCAGGGGGTCAACGAACCGGCCGGAGCTCCCGGCGCCCCCGGCTAGCCGAGCAGCAGCTCCAGCAGGGCCTTCTGGGCGTGGAGCCGGTTCTCGGCCTCGTCGAAGACCGCCGAGCGCGGCCCCTCCAGCACCGACGCGGCGATCTCCTCGCCCCGGTGGGCCGGCAGGCAGTGCAGCACCACCGCCCGCGGATCGGCCGCGCCCACCAGCGCCTCGTCGACGATGAAGCCCCGGAAGGCCTGGGCGCGCGCCGCCTGCTCCGCCTCCTTGCCCATGCTGGCCCAGACGTCGGTGTTCACCACCAGCGCGCCCTCGGCCGCCTCGCGGGGCGAGCGCACCACCCGGGCCCGCCCGCCGGCGCGGGCCAGCAGGCGCGGGTCGGGGTCGAAGCCCTCCGGGCAGGCCAGCCGCAGCGGGAAGCCGAGGACCGCGCAGGCCTCCAGCCAGCTGTTGGCCATGTTGTTGCCGTCGCCGATCCAGGCGACCGGGAAGTCGCCGCGCGACAGGGCGTCGGCGCCGAACCGCTCGGCCACGGTCAGCAGGTCGGCGAGCAGCTGGCAGGGGTGGGAGGCGTCGGTGAGGGCGTTGACCACCGGCACGTCGGCCCAGCGCGCCACCTCCTCGATGCGGTCGTGGCCGAAGGTGCGGACCACCAGGGCGTCGAGGTAGCGGGCCAGCACCCGGGCGGTGTCGGAGATCGGCTCGCCCCGCCCCAGCTGCGAGTCGCGCGGCGAGATGGTCACCGAGCCGCCGCCGAGCTGGAAGGCGGCGACCTCGAAGGAGACGCGGGTGCGGGTGGAGGCCTTCTCCATGATCAGCCCCACCGCCATCCCGGCGAGCGGCTTGGGGCCGCCCCGCCCCAGCAGCTTCCACTCGGCGGCGCGGTCGAGCAGGCCGAGCAGCTCCTCCCGGGCCAGGTCGGTGAGCCGGAGGAAGTCGCGCTTCTTCCGCGGGGTGCGGGCCATGGTCAGCTCGCGGCGGGCGCGGCCGCCAGGGCGGCGCCGATGCGGCGCACCGCCTCGTCGGCCTCGTCCGCGGTCAGGGTGAGCGGCGGCGCCACCCGGATGACGCCCTCGCCGATGGGGTTCACCAGGATGCCGCCCTCCCGCGCCCGGGCCGCCACCTCGGGCGCCGAGACCCCCTTCAGCACCAGGCCGAGGAGCATGCCGCGGCCGCGGACCCGCTCCAGCCGGCCGCCGGCGGCGAGCCGCTGCAGCCCGTCGCGGAGCCGCTCCCCCACCACCCGGCCGTTCTCCAGCGCCCCGCCGCGGAGCTCGCGCAGCACCCGCAGCGCCACCGCGCAGGCCAGCGGGTTGCCGCCGAAGGTGGTGCCGTGGCTGCCGGCCACCAGGTGCCGGCCCACCGCCTCGGTGGCGAGGACGGCGCCGATGGGGAAGCCGCCGCCCAGGGCCTTGGCCGAGGAGAGGAGGTCGGGCTCGACCCCTTCCCACTGGTGGGCCCACATCTTCCCGGTCCGGCCCATGCCGGTCTGGATCTCGTCGAGGCAGAGCAGCGCGCCGGCCCGTCGCGTCGCCTCCCGGGCCGCCGCCAGGTAGCCCTCGGGCGCCGGCACCACCCCGGCCTCGCCCAGCGTCGGCTCGACGATGAAGGCGGCGGTGCGCGGCCCGAGCGCGGCCCGCAGCGCCGCCACGTCGCCGAAAGGCACGTGGCGCACCCCGCCGGGCAGCGGCCCGAAGCCCTGCCGGTACTTCTCCTGGCCGCCGACCGTCACCGTGAAGAGGGTGCGGCCGTGGAAGGAGTCGGTGCAGGCGACGATCTCGTTGCGCTCCGGCTGGCCCAGCTCGGCGAAGTGGCGGCGCGCCAGCTTGAGCATCGCCTCGTTGGCCTCGCAGCCGCTGTTGCAGAGGAAGGCCCGCCGCGCCCAGGGCGCGGTCTCCAGCAGCGCCTCGGCCAGCTCGATCTGGCGCGGGATGTAGAAGTGGTTGGAGACGTGCCACACGGTGCGGGCCTGCTCGGCCAGCGCCTCGACCAGCGCCGGGGCGCAGTGGCCCAGGGCGTCCACCGCCACGCCGCCGATGAAGTCCAGGTACTCCTTGCCGTCGGCGTCCCAGACGCGCGCGCCCTGCCCGCGCACCAGGGCGACGGGCTGCTGCTTGTAGTTCGGGGTGAGGGCCCGGGCCGCCCGGGCCGCCCAGGATTCGTTGAGGCTCATTTCCCCTTATTGCACGGGATTCCGCGGCCCTTCAAGGATTCCGCGCCCCGCGCCCCGCCCCGCGGGCCCTGGGGTGGGCCTCGTCGTAGACCGCCGCCAGCCGCTTCCAGTCCACCTGGGTGTAGCGCTGCGTGGTGGAGAGCGAGGCGTGGCCCAGCAGCTCCTGGATGCCGCGCAGGTCGGCGCCGTTGCCGAGGAGGTGGGTGGCGAAGCAGTGGCGCAGCACGTGCGGGTGGACGTGGCGCGGCAGGCCGGCGGCCAGCACCCACCGGTCGATGCGGCGCGCCACCGAGCGGGCGGTGAGCCGGCCGCCGCGGTGGTTGAGGAAGAGCGGGCCGGGTCCCGTCCCGCCGCGCGCCCCGGGGAGCGCGGCCAGCCCGGGGCGCGCCTCCGCCAGGTACCGGGCCAGCGCCTCGCGGGCCGGCCGGCCCACCGGCACGATCCGCTCCTTGCGCCGCTTGCCCGTCACCCGCACCAGCCCCTCCGCGAGGTCGACGTCGCCGGCGTCGAGGCCGGTGAGCTCGGCGACGCGCAGGCCGCTGGCGTACAGCAATTCCAGGACCGCGCGGTCGCGGAGCGCCAGCGGCCCCTCCGCCGCCGGAGCCTCCACCAGCGCCGCGACCTCCTCCTCGGGGAGCACCTCGGGGAGGCGGCGCGGCCGCCTCGGGCTCGCCACCGCCCGGGCCGGGTTCGCCGCGGCGAGCCCCACCCGCACCAGCCAGCGGTAGAGGGCGCGCAGCGCCGAGAGCTTGCGCGCCAGGCTCGCCGGGCCGGCGGTCGCGGCGGCGCGCGCCAGGTAGGCGCGGACCGCCGCCGGCGTGGCCTGCGCGGGCGAGAGCCCCTGCTCCGCGAGCACGGCGGCGAACCGGTCCAGGTCGGAGCGGTAGGCCCGCAGCGTGTGGGGCGAGGCCCGGCGCTCCGCCTCCAGGTGGGCGAGGTAGCGCTCCAGCTCGGGGGGGAGGGAGTCGGGGCCGCCGGCCATGGGGAATGGGTAGCACTGGCGGGGGCCGGCGCCAGTTTCCCGACCCGGCGGCTACGGCAGGTCGGCCACGTAGACGCCCGGCCGCTTCGGGTCGTTCACCGCCCAGGCCAGCCGGCGCCCGCCCGGGGCCAGGAAGGCCGCGCTCCCGGGCACCGCCGAGGAGTCCACCGGCGTGAGCTTCCCGGCCTCCCAGACGGCGAGCTCGAGCGCCACCCGGTCCTGGCGGGACCAGCCGAGCAGCAGGCGGCCGGGCCGCTCCCGGTCGAACTCGAAGCTCTTCACGCCGTCGGCGATCTTCCGGGCCTTGGCGGGGTCGGCGACGGGCGCGGACCACAGCTCGCAGGCCTCGCTGCTGCGCGTGCAGGCGGTCCGGAACCAGAGCTCGCCGCCGCCGGGGGCGAAGTCGAAGCCGAACACCCCCTTGGCCACCGGGACCGGCTTCCCGCCGCGCGCCAGCTCCAGATCCACCGAGTAGCCGCCCTGCGAGCTGTGGCGCAGGAAGGCGACGGCGTCGCCGGCCGGCGCGATCACGAAGGAGGAGACGTTGCGGGCGAGCGGCGGGGAGGGCTCGCCGGGCGCGCCGGTGGCGATGGCGCCGGAGCGTGCCCGGGGGTCGTACCCCTCGAGCCAGGCGAGCCGCTCGGCGCCGGTCGCCCAGCGCATCTCCCCCACCCCGGCCGCCATCCGCACCGGCTTCCCGGGGCCGCCGGCGACCCACAGGTCGCCCTGGCGGCCCGGGGCCATGCCGGCGACGAAGGCGAGGCGGGCGCCGTCGCGCGAGAAGGCGAAGTCGGCGATCCCCTCGCCCAGCGCCGGCCCGGGCGCCCCCGGCGCGGCGCTCCCGGCGAGGTGCAGGGCGTAGCCCTCCCCGCTCCGCTCGGTGAAGGCGAAGCGGTCGCCCCGCGGGGAGAAGGCGTAGTCGCCGGTCGGCCCGCCGGCGCGCACCGGCTTGCGGCCGGGGGTCACCGCCAGCAGCCCGGCGCCGGCGGAGGGCACCTGCCGGACGAGGAGCAGGGGCGAGCCCTCCTCGCCCCGGGGGTGGAACTCGAAGGTGGCGACGCGGTCCACCCCCTCCAGCGGCACCGCCTCGGCGCCCGGCCGCCAGAGCTGGAGCTGGCCGCGCCACACGAACCCGAGCAGCCGCCCCCGCCGCGCGAAGGCCCAGTAGCCCACCCCCTCGCCCAGCCGCCGGGGCGGGCCGCCCGGCACCCAGGCCACCAGCGTCCCCTCCCCCGTCGCCAGGTCGGGCTGGTCCAGGGCGGCGAGGACGTGCCCCTCGCCGCTCCAGGCCCATCCGCCGGGCAGCGTGGTCACGCCGCCGGCCACCCGCACCGGCTCGCCGCCGGCGGAGGGGACCACCCGGAGGTCGCAGGTGAAGGTGCCGGCGGGGACGGCGCGCGCCTGCAGCGGCGCGCAGGCGTCGAGGTAGGCGAGGTACTCGCCGTCGGCCGAGGGCGCGAGCGCGCGCACCTCGCCGGCGGCGACGCGCCGGCCGATGCCGGGCGGCTCGCGGTGGCGCGGGCAGCCGGCGAGGAGGAGCAGCGGGGCGAGGGCGAGGGCCGCGGCCGGTGCGAGGGGCTTCACGGGGTCCACTCCGGGAGCTGCCGGCGCGCGCGCTCGAGGTAGGCGAGCTTGCGCGCCTGCTTTCCACGGAGTCTACCCTCGAGGGGCGGGAACAGGGAGAAGACCACGTTGCTCGGCTGGTACTCGGCCCCCTCGGGATGCGCCCGCCCGGAGAGGTGGCGGAGGAGCGCACCCAGCGCGGTGCCCTCCGGCGGCGGGCGGAAGGGCCGGCCGGCCCGCCGGTCGAGCACCGCCCGGGCCGCCAGCAGCCCGCCGGCGGTGGACTCGACGTACCCCTCGACGCCTGTGATCTGGCCGGCGAAGAAGAGGTGCGGGCGCGCCCGGAGCGAGAGGTCGCGGTCCAGGAGCCGCGGCGCCTCGATGAAGGTGTTGCGGTGCACCTGGCCCATGCGCAGGAACTCGGCCCGGGCCAGGCCCGGCACCCGCTCGCGGAAGATCCGCCGCTGCGCCGTCCAGGTGAGCCGGGTCTGGAAGCCCACCAGGTTCCAGGCGGTGCCGGCCTCGTCCTCGCGCCGGAGCTGGACCACGGCGTGGGGCCGGCGCCCGGTGCGCGGGTCCTCGAGCCCCACCGGCTTCATGGGGCCGTGGGCCAGCACCTCCGGGCCGCGCCCGGCCATCACCTCGATGGGCAGGCAGCCCTCGAAGTAGCGCGGCTCCTCGAAGGCCCGGGGCGCGACCTTCTCGCCGGCGAGCAGCGCCTCGACGAAGGCGCGGTACTGCCCGGCGTCGAAGGGCAGGTTCAGGTAGTCGGCCCCGCCCCCCTTGCCGTAGCGGCTGCGGGCGTAGGCCACCTCCAGGTCGATCGAGCCGGCGGCGACGATGGGGGCGATGGCGTCGTAGAAGTGCAGCCGGCCCCCGCACAGGCCGGCGATCTCCGCGGCCAGGGCGTCGCCGGTGAGCGGCCCGGTGGCGACGATCGCCAGGCCGGGCCCGGGCGGGAGGGCGGTGGCCTCGGCCCGCACCCGGGTGACCAGCGGCTCGGCCTCGACGCGGGCGGTGACCCGCTCGCTGAAGCGCTCCCGGTCCACGGCCAGGGCGTCCCCGGCGGGGACCCGGGTCTCGTCGGCGCAGGCCAGGATCAGGCTGCCCGACCGCCGCAGCTCCTCGTGGAGCAGCCCGACGGCGTTCTCGGGGTTGTCGGAGCGCAGCGAGTTGGAGCACACCAGCTCGGCCAGGCCGGGGAGCACGTGGGCCGGCGAGCGCCGCTCCGGCTTCATCTCCCAGAGCTCCACCGGGACGCCGGCCCGGGCCAGCTGCCAGGCGGCCTCGCTGCCGGCGAGCCCCCCGCCGAGGATGGTGACGCGGTCGTCCACGCGGGGAGAGTCCTGCCGCGGAGCGGGGCGGCGCGCAAGGCCGACGGGGGGCCCGGCGCCGGCCGGCTCACTCCTGCTTCATCACCAGGAACTTGTACTCGCCCAGCTCCGCCTGGCCCGCGGTGTAGAGCACCTCGACGATGGTGCGGTAGGGCACCCGCTTGTCGGCGATGACGTTCACCCGCCCGGTGAAGGGGTGGGCGGGGTTGTAGCGGGCGATGTACTTCTGCTTGTCCACCTCCTTCTTCAGGGCGTCGTAGAGGGCGCCGACGTAGAAGCTGTCCGGCTTGCCGCCCTGCTTGGCCTCGACCGGGATCCAGCCGTTCTTCAGGCGGACCGCCGCCCGGTCGTTCACCGCCAGCTCCCCCAGGGTCACGGTGACGGCGACGTTGTCCTGCGGCTGCACCTGGGTGGTGGACTGGGGGACCCTGAGCTGCTCGCTGATGTTCACGTTCAGCGAGCTGGCCGAGTAGGACTTGAGCAGGAACACCAGGAGGATGGTCATCATGTCCATCATCGCCACGATGTTCAGCTCGTTGACCTCCTCGGCCCTGGCCCGCGCGGCGCGGCGCGCCTTGCGGAAGTCCCGCTCGTGCTTGAGCCGGGCGAGCTGCTCGCCGGTGGCCGGCGGGGAGGTGGGCGCGGGCATGGCCGTCAGCCGATGAGCGACAGGGAGACGTCGAAGAAGAGCGGCTTGCGCTCGGTGCCGCCGTCGGCCCTCGGGACCTTGGCCTCGCGGCAGGCGTCCATGGTCTGCACCAGGACGTCGTAGGGGACGTCCTCGTCGGCCGAGAGGATGAGGTTGGTCTCGGTCGGGTACCGCTCCTTGATGCGCAGCATCTGGGCGGTGAGCGCGGCGTAGTCGTAGTGCCCGTCGGCCCGGAGCGGGATGGTCGGGGGCTGCTTGCGGTCCACCGCCGGCTGGTCGGCCGCCCCCCCCAGCACCCCGCCGGCGCCCGCCACGTAGAAGCCCTGCCGGGCGATGGCCACGGTGAGCAGCAGCCGCGGGGCGCTCTCGCCGGCGGCGGCCGCCTCGCCGCCGATGCGGGGGGCCGAGACGTTCACCACGCCGAAGGCCACCAGCCCGGTCATGCTGAGCAGCATGAACATCACCAGGTTGGTGACGATGTCGAGGTACGGGACGATGTTCAGCTCGCCCGCGTGCTCCTCCTCGTGGATCCGCCTGCGCATGCCGGCCCGGCTCCGGCGCTAGGCGCCGCGCGCCACGTCGAGCGGGTTGGGCTCGCCCGAGCTCCGGCGGGCCAGCATGTTCTCCAGCCGGAGGGCGTGGAACTCGATCTCCTCGATCATCGACTTCGACTTCAGGGTGAGCAGCAGGTGGGCCACGATGCAGGTCACCGCGATGGTGAGCCCCAGGGCGGTGTTGTTCATGGCCTCGGAGATGCCCTTGGAGAGCATGGCCTGCTTCACGTCGGGGCTGGCCGCGCCCAGCGACTTGAAGGTGCCGATGAGGCCGGTGATGGTGCCGATGAGGCCCAGCAGCGTGGCGATGTTGGCCAGCGACCACAGCGAGCCGATGCGCTTCGACACCAGCGGGGAGACCTCCAGCACCGCCTCCTCCAGCGCCCGGGCCACCTCCTGCTCGCCCCGGTTGGCGCGCGACAGGCCGGCCCGCACCACCCGCGACAGCGCGGCGTTGGGCGCGGCGGCGCAGTACTTCAGCGCCTTGTCGGTGTCGCCGATGACCACCAGCTTCTGGATCCCGTCCATGAAGGGACCGGCGTTCACGTTGAGGCGAAAGGCCAGCGCCACGGTCCGCTCGACGATGATGGCCACGGCCACCGCGGAGGCGGCCAGGTTCACGATCATGAACGGTCCGCCGGTCTGGATGAACTCGGCGAGGCTCTGGATCACGGACGACCTCCCACCTACCTGCGCGCACACAGGTGCCTGGATTTCGTAGGGTTTTCCGTGTACCAGCCACCCGCCTGGGTGTCAAGCCGGGGGGCGCCCGGGCGCCGCCGGAGGGCGGAGCGCGCGCCGCTCAGGCCCCCGGCACCGCCGCGCCGGCCGCCTCGGCCGGCCGCCGGTAGCCGCACTCCTTGTCGGGGCAGGCGATGAACGGGCCGTCCCGCTTCGAGTACTTCTCGACGAGGTAGGCGCCGCCGCACTGCGGGCACTTCTCGTTGCGCGGCCGGTCCCAGCTCAGGAAGTCGCAGCCCGGGTAGGAGGAGCAGCCGTAGAAGCTGCGGCCGCGCTTGGAGCGCCGCTCGCTGATGTAGCCGCCGCAGCCCTTGGGGCAGGTCACCCCGATGGACATGGGCCGGGAGGTCTTGCACTCCGGGTAGCGGGAGCAGGCCAGGAAGCGGCCGAAGCGGCCGCGCTTCACCACCATGGGCGAGCCGCAGGTCGGGCACTTCTCGTCCGTGGTGATCTCCTCCTCCTTCACCGGGACGATGGCGCCGTTCTCGCGGACGAAGTTCATGGTGTTGCGGCACTCGGGGTAGCCGGAGCAGGCCAGGAACTCCCCCATGCGCCCCCACTTGATGACCATGGGCTTGCCGCACTTCTCGCAGACGAGGTCGGTGGGCTCGGCGGTGCCCTTCTTCCCCGGCTTCTTCCGGGCCGCCTCCAGGTCCTCCTCGAAGGTCTTCCAGAAGGCGCCCAGCACCTCCTGCCACTGGGCCGTCCCCTCCTCCACCTCGTCGAGCCGCTCCTCCATCCCGGCGGTGAAGGCCACGTCCATCTCGCGCGGGAAGCCCTCCACCAACCAGTCGGTCACCAGGAAGCCCAGCTCGGTGGGCTTGAAGACCTTCTCCACCTTCTCGACGTAGGCCTTCTCCTGGATGACGTCGAGGATGGCGGCGTAGGTGGAGGGGCGGCCGATGCCCTTCTCCTCCAGCTCCTTCACCAGCGAGGACTCGTTGAAGCGCGGCGGCGGCTGGGTGAAGTGCTGCTCCGGGTCGAGCTTGCGGAGCTGGAGCGCCATCCCCGCCTCCAGCGGCGGCAGCGCCCGGTCCTCGGCCTTCTCCCGCGGCTCGCCGTTCTCGGCCTTCTCCGGCTCCGCCCCGGCCTCCTCCTCCGGCGGCCGGGCCCCGTAGACCGCCAGGTAGCCGGGGAACTTCAGCACCGAGCCGGTGGCCCGGAAGGTGGCCCGGCCGGCGGCCACGTCGGCGGTGGTCTGGTCGTAGACCGCCGGCACCATCTGGCAGGCGAGGAAGCGGTTCCAGATCAGCTCGTAGAGCCGGTGCATGTCCCGCTCGCCCATGGCCTCGAAGAAGGGCGCCACCCGGGCCGGCGTCCACTCGGTCCCGGTGGGGCGCACCGCCTCGTGGGCCTCCTGCGCCGCCTTGGCCTTGGTCCGGAAGACGTTGGGCTGCTCCGGGAGGTGATCCTTCCCGTACGTCGCGGCCACGTAGGCGCGCGCCGCGTCCACCGCCTCGGTGGAGAGCCGCACCGAGTCGGTGCGCATGTAGGTGATGAGGCCCACCGAGCCCTCGTCGCCCAGCTCGATGCCCTCGTAGAGCTTCTGGGCCAGGGTCATGGTCTTCTTGGCGGTGAAGCCCAGCCGGTTGGCCGCCTCCTGCTGCAGCTTGGCGGTGGTGAAGGGGGGCGGGGCGTTGCGGCGCCGCTCCTTGCGCTCCACCGCCGCCACCGCGAAGCGCTCCCCGGCCAGCTCCTCCACCAGGGCGCGGGTGGTGTCACCGTCCTTCAGGTCGGCCTTCTGGCCGTCGAGCTTCACCAGCCGGGCGCGGAACTCCGGCGGCAGCTCCGCCGCCAGGTCGGCCTCCAGCGTCCAGTACTCCACCGGCTGGAAGGCCCTGATCTCCCGCTCGCGCTCCACCACCAGCCGGACCGCCACCGACTGCACCCGGCCGGCGGAGAGGCCGCGGCGCACCTTGTCCCAGAGGATCGAGCTGATCTTGTAGCCCACCAGCCGGTCGAGGATGCGGCGCGCCTGCTGCGACTCGAACTTCTTCCGGTCCAGGGCGATGGGCTCGGCGATGGCCTTCTGGATGGCGTTCTTGGTGATCTCGTGGAAGAGGACGCGCCGGACGCGGTCGTCGCCGCCCTCGGCCCCCAGCTCCTCGGCGATGTGCCAGGCGATGGCCTCCCCCTCGCGGTCGGGGTCGGTGGCCAGGAAGACGCTGGCGGCGCCGCGGGCGGCCCGCTTGATCTCCGAGAGCACCTTGGCCTTGCCCTTGATGACCTCGTAGGTGGGCTTGAAGCCGTCGGCGACGTCCACCCCGTCCTTGGACTTGGGCAGGTCCTTCACGTGGCCCACCGAGGCCCGCACGTCGTAGCCGCGCCCCAGGTACTTCTTGATGGTCTTGGCCTTGGCCGGCGACTCGACGATCACCAGGCTGGCGCCGCCGGGCGCGGCCTTGCGGGAGCCCCGGGCCGGCGCCGCCGCGGCCGCCCGCGCCGCGCGCTTCGGGGCCGCCTGGGGCGGGGGAGCCTTCTTCGCCGTCGTCTTGGCCATCGAGTCCTTCTCCGTCCGCGTCCTGCGTGGACATCCTCTACTGCGGCGACCGGCGGAGGTACCGCTGGCCGGGCCGCTGCTCGGCCAGCCCCTCCACCTCCAGCTCCAGCAGCGCCGCCAGGGTCTCGCCGGCCCCCGTGCCGGCCGCCCGGGCCAGCTCGTCGGCGTGGCGCGGCGTCCGGGAGAGCGCCGCCAGCACCGCCGCCGTGCCGGGCGGGAGCCCGGTGGGCACGGCCGCCTCGCCGAGCGCGAGCTGCGCCGGGCCGGAGAGCCCCAGGGCGGCGAGCACGTCGCCGGCCCCGGCGGCGAGGCGCGCCCCGCCCCGCAGCAGCTCGTGGGGGCCCGCGGAGAGGGGGTTGCCGGCCTCCCCGGGCACGGCCATCACCGGCACCCCCTGCTGCCGCGCCCAGCCGGCGGTGAGGAGCGCCCCGCTCCCGGCGGCGGCCTGCACCACCACCACCACGTCGCAGAGGGCGCTGACGATCCGGTTGCGGCGCGGGAAGGCCCAGCCGCGCACCTCGGCGCCGTCCTCCAGCTCGGAGACCAGCGCGCCCCCCGCCTCCACGATGCGCCGGAACAGCCCCTCGTGCTCCGGCGGGTAGGTCCTGTCCAGGCCGGTCCCGAGCACCGCCACGGTGTGGCCGCCGGCCTCGACCGCCGCGCGGTGGGCCTCGGCGTCGACGCCGCGGGCGCCGCCCGACACCACCGAGACGCCGGCCCGCGCCAGGCCGGCGGCGATCTCGCGCGCCATGGCCCGGCCGTAGCCGTCGCAGCCCCGGGAGCCGACCACCGCGGCGCGGACGCGCCCGGCGTCGCCCAGCTCGCCGCGCACCCGGAGCCGCGCGGGCGCGTCGTCGATGGCCGCGAGCCGCGGCGGGAAGCCGGCCTCACCGCGCAGGATGGTCCGCGCCGACTCCATGAGGCCCGGCCATATACTCGCCGGGTCGGACAGCGTCAAGCCGAGGCCCGCTCAGTTGCTCCCGGTCCCGGCCGCGGCGGCGCGCATCACCACGCGGTCGCCGGCGAACAGCTCGCGCAGGCTCCTCACCACCAGCGCGGTCGAGAAGTGGTCCTTGGCGCTCACCACCAGCAGCTCGCCGATGTCCTCGGACGGGAAGCGGCGGTCCTCGGGGATGGAGAGGTTGTCCACGTCGAGCGGCTGGCCGTAGGGGTCGCCGGCGCGGGTGACGGTGAAGGTGTTCCCCTCCTCCACGCCGTCGGCCTTCCCCAGGTCCACGAAGACCAGGTGGTGCTGGCCGGTCAGCCAGGTGGCGGGCACCACCGGGGCGACGATGCGGCCGTCGAGCCGCCGCGCGTTGGGCCGGCGGTGGACCATCTTCAGCGGCTTCTCCGCCGGCCCGCCGACGCGGTCGCCGCGCTCGATGGCGTCGACGGCGCGGGTGACCAGCAGGGTGGTCACCTTCCCGTCCTGGGCCACCGCCTTGGCGTCGCCGACGATGGTGGTCTGGTAACCGAGCCGGGCGCGGGTGAGGGGGTGATCCACCGGGCGGGTGGTGCGGAACAGGCTGTAGGTCTGGCCGATCTTCACCGACGCCGGATCCTTGAGCTCGGCGTAGATGCGGTCCTGGACGGTGAGCAGCTCCTTGTCCTCGAAGGCGCCGCGGATCACCCCCGCCGCGGCCACCTCCCGCTCGGTCATGAAGGTGTCGCGCCGGGCCAGGGTGCCCCTGGGGGCGACGTAGCCGATCTTGTAGGGACCGGCGACCGCCACCGCGTCCTCCTCGCCGTAGTCCTGCGCCTTCTTCATGTCGGCCCGCGAGAAGTCCTCGAGCTCCTTGGGCGGCGTCAGCTCCTCCGGCTCCTCGGCGCCCGCCACCTCCGGCACCGGCTCGACGCGGGCCGGGGCCTCCTCGGCGCCGGGGAAGAAGCGGATGGCGTTGCCCGGGTAGATCCAGTGCGGGTTGGTGATCTCGGGGTTGTAGGACCAGACCTTGGGCCAGTACCAGGGGTTGTTGAGGAAGCGGCCGGAGAGGTCCCAGAGCGTGTCGCCGGGCTTGACGGTGTAGCGATCGGGCGGAGCCACCGCCCCGGCGGCCGGGG
>JAKAEO010000242.1 GCA_021818285.1 Myxococcales bacterium | reverse complement strand
GGACACGGCGGAGCTGCTGGAGCTGGGCATCCCGGTCCGCTGGCTCTCGGGCGACGAGGACCTGCCGGCCGGCTACCTCATCGACAAGGACGACTTCTACCTCCCGGACCTGAAGCTGCCGCCGGAGGACCTGGCGCTGCTCTACCTGGCGGGATCGGCGGCCCTGGCCGGCGGCGGGTTCCCGTACGCCCGCGACCTGGCGCACGCCATGAGCAAGCTCTCCTTCGCGGCGCGCGCCGCCGGGGCCTCGGAGGTGGCGGCGGCGGAGGCGCGGCGGCTGGCCGACGGCCCCGGGGAGGAGCCGGGACCCGGCCCGGTGGCCGGCTGGCTGGAGCAGCTCTCCGGGGCGGTGGCCGCCAAGAAGGTGGTCCACCTGACCTACGCCGGCGCCGAGCGGCGCTCTCCCACCACCCGCGACGTCGAGCCCTACGGCCTCTACCAGAAGGGCGGCGCCTGGTTCCTGGTGGGCTGGTGCCGCCTGCGGCAGGCGGTCCGCACCTTCCACCTGGGCCGGATCCGCTCGCTCGCCGTGAACCCGGCGGCGCCGCGCACGCCCGACTTCGCGCCCCGCAAGGACTTCCGGCTGGCCGACCACGCCACCCGCGAGCCCTGGGAGTACGCCCACCACCCGCCGCTGGCCTGCCGGGTGCGGCTGGAGCCGCCGGTGGCGCCGGAGGCGCTCGCCTCCTTCGGGCCGCGGGCCCGGCCGCGGGAGGAGGGCGGGGCGCTGCTGCTGGAGCTGGAGGCGACCAACGCCCGGGCCCTGGTGCGCCACGTGCTGTCGCTGGAGCGGGCCGAGATCGTCGCGCCCCGCCCGCTGCGCGAGGAGGCCCGCGCCGTGCTGGCGGCGCTGGCCCGGAGGGTGGCGTGAGCCCGCGTCGCCGCGCCGCGCCCGCCGATCCGGCGCCCCGGCCCGAGACCCGGGACCGGCTGCGCCGGGTCCTCTTCCTGGTGCCCTACGCGGTGCGCCACCCGGGCATCGCGGTGCGGGAGCTGGCGCGCCGCTGCGGCGTCTCCGAGAAGGAGCTGCTCGACGACCTGGACTTCCTGCTCAACGTCGGCTGCCCGCCCTTCGGCCCCGACGACTTCCTCGACCTCTACGTCGAGGGGAACCGGGTGTACGTCGCCCTGGCCCAGAGCTTCTCCCGCCCGCCGCGCTTCACCGAGAGCGAGGCGGCGGCGCTGGCGGCCGCCGCCCGGGCGCTCGGCGGAGAGGGGGTGGAGCGGGCGGTGAAGGCGCTGCGGGAGTCGGTGCCGCGCGACCGGCGCGGCAGCTTCGACGAGCTGTCGGGCCGGATCTACGCCGGGTCGCCGCCGGCCCGCGGGTCGGTGCTGGGGCGGCTGCAGAAGTCGATCGCCGAGCGGCGCGCGGTGCGCATCGTCTACTACACCGCCTCGCGCGAGGCCGAGGGGGAGCGCACCGTCCGGCCCTACACGCTGGTGAGCCGGCTGGGCCACTGGTACCTGTGGGGCCACGACGCCGGCCGGGCCCGGGCGGTGGCCTTCCGGGTGGACCGCATCAAGGAGTGCGCCCTCACCGACGAGCGCTTCGAGCCGCCGCCGGAGGGGGAGCTGCCCTCGCGGCTCTTCTCCGCGCCGCGGGGCGAGCCGGTGCGGATCCGGCTGGGCGGCGCGGCGCTGGCCTGGGCGCGCGAGCGGCCCGGGGTGCGCATCGTCCAGGAGGGGCCGAAGGGCGGGACGGTGGAGGTCTCCGGCGTGGACGAGCCCTGGGCCACGCGCTTCGCCCTCTCCTTCGCCGGCGACGCCGAGGTGGTGGCCCCGCCGGCGGCGCGCCGCCACTTCGCCGAGGCGGTCCGCCGCGCCCTGGCGCGCTACCCGCAGGCCGAGCGCGCCTCCGCGGCCAAGGGGCGCTGACCGGCGCCGCCCGCCGGATCCGTCAGGCCTTCCGGGTCCCGGCGCGCTCCAGCAGCAGCTCGGCGACGGCGCACAGGTCCTTGCCGCCGCGGCCGCTCTCCACCGCGTCGGCGAAGAGCCGCCGCACCGCGGCGTTCACCGGCATCTTCGCGCCCTGCTCCGCCGCGGCCTCCTGCGCCAGCCGCTGGTCCTTCTCGGCCAGGGCGATGGCGAAGCGCGGCTCGTAGTCGCCGGCGAGGATCTGCTCGCCCTTGATGAGGTAGATGGGGGAGTGGAAGCTGGAGGCCTGCAGCACCTCGATGATCCGGGCCAGGTCGATGCCGCCCGAGGCGCCCAGGGCCAGGGCCTCGCCGAACCCGGCGATCATCGCGCCGCCCACGGCGTTCACCACCAGCTTCATCAGCGCCGCCTGCGGGGCGCTCTCCATCTCCACGCAGCGCGCCGAGATGGCGGCCACCGCCGGGTGGGCCCGCTCCCGGGCCGCGGCCGGGCCGCCCATGACCACCACCAGCTGTGCCTTCTCCGCCGCCGCCTTGGAGCCGAGCAGCGGGGCGGCCACGAACTGCGCCCCGCGCGCCTGGCAGCGCTCCGCCACGGTGCGGGCCGCCTTGACGCCGGCGGTGGAGGTGTCCACCAGGACGTCGCCGGCCTTCAGCCCGGCCAGGACCCCGTCCGGACCCTCCAGGAGGGTCTCGAGCGCCTGCTCGTCGGTCACGCAGGTGAAGACCAGGTCCTGGCCGGTGGCGCATTCGCGCGGGCTCCTCGCCAGCCGGGCGCCCTTCTTCACCAGCGGATCGGCCTTCGCGGCCGTCCGGTTCCAGACCGTGACGGCGTGGCCGGCCCGGCGGAGGTTGTTCGCCAGGGGGAAGCCCATGGTCCCGAGACCGAGGAATCCGATTCGCATGCACCAGGATCTAGCGCGTCCGGCCACCGCCTGGAAAGGATCAAACGGCGCGGGGCGGCGGCCCCCCGGCCGGCCGGCGCCGGGAGGCTTGGCCCCGGCCCGTTCCCGTGCGATTTTCGGCATCCATGGCGCAGGACGTCATCGTCGTCGGCGGCGGCATCAGCGGCTCCACCCTCGCCTTCCACGCCGCCCGGGCGGGCCGGAAGGTCCTCCTCCTGGAGAAGGAGGGGAGGGTCGGCGGCTGCCTCCACTCGGTGCGCGCGCCGGAGGGCTTCTGGTTCGAGCTGGGCGCGCACACCTGCTACAGCTCCTACGGCGCGCTGCTCGAGGTGGTCGAGGCGCTGGGGTTGCGCTCCGGCCTGCAGCGGCGGGCCAAGCCGCGCATGCGCTTCCTCGAGGGCGGGGCCCTGGTGCCGGGCCAGAACCTGGGGGCGCTGCTGCGGCTCCTCGACCTCGGCGAGCTGCTGCGCTCGCTGCCGCACGCCCTCGGGGCCCGGCCCGACGGCCAGACGGTCTACTCCCACTACTCCCGGATGGTCGGGCGCGGGAACTACGGCCGGGTGGTGGGCCCGGTGCTCTCCGCGGTCCCCTCCCAGAGCGCCGACGCCTTCCCGGCCGAGATGCTCTTCAAGAAGCGGCCGCGGCGGAAGGACGTGCCGCGGAGCTTCACGCTGCCTGGGGGGTTGCAGGGGATGGCCGAGGCGGCGGCCGGCGCGGCGGGCGTGACGGTCCGGACCGGCGCGGCGGCCCGCGCCCTTTCCCGCGACGCCGGCGGCTTCGAGGTGGAGCTGGCCGACGGCTCCCGGGAGCGCGCGGCGCGGGTGGCGCTGGCGGTGCCGCCCCGCGCGGCGGCGGAGCTGCTGCGGGGCGTCCTCCCCGAGGCGGCCTCGCTGGTGTCGCGCGTCCGCGAGGCGGAGGTGGACTCGCTCGGCTTCGCGGTCCCGGCGGCGCGGGCGGCGCACCTCCCGCCGGCGACCTTCCTCATCCCGCTCGAGGACCGGTTCCACTCGGTGGTGACCCGCGACCCGGTGCCCGACCCGCGCTGGCGCGGCTTCACCTTCCACTTCAAGCCGGGGCTCTCCTCCGGCGACCGGCTGCGCCGGGCCGCCGAGGTGCTCGGCCTCTCCCCGGCGGACCTGGAGGCGCCCACCGAGCGCCACACCGTGCTCCCCTCGCCGGTGCTGGGCCACCGGGAGCTGGTGGCCGAGGTGGACCGGATGCTGGCCGGGACCCCGCTGGCGGTGACCGGCAACTGGTTCGGGGGGCTCGCCATCGAGGACTGCGCCCTGCGCTCGCGCGCCGAGTGGGCGCGGGTCGAGGCGGGGAAGTAGCCGGCGGGCGGCCCCCGCCCCGGGGCCGGCGGTCTCCTCGCGGCGGCGGGGGGAGCGGGGACCGGCCGTGCGCCGCCCGTCAGGCGCCGAGCAGGCTCCGCACCCGCTCGGCGAGCAGGCCGGCCCGGCCGTCCCGGGCCGGGGCCACGAAGACGGTGTCGTCGCCGGCGATGGTGCCGAGCACCTCGGGCAGCCGCGCCAGGTCGATGGCCCGGGCCACCGCCGGGGCGCTGCCGGGGTGGGTGCGCACCACCACCAGCGAGCCGTTGCAGGCCACCTGCCCCACCAGCCCGCGCAGGGCCAGGGCGCCGTCGCGGCGCTCCTCCTCGGGCAGCTCGTAGACGGTGCCGCCGCCCGGGCCCGGCACCCGGCGCGCCCCCAGCCGCGCCAGGTCCCGGGAGAGGGTGGCCTGGGTGGCGCCGATG
>JAKAEO010000241.1 GCA_021818285.1 Myxococcales bacterium | reverse complement strand
CGTCCGGGTCACCATGCTCTCGGACGAGACGCCGACCTCGAGCCGCCACCGCTGGGAGCGCATCCTCGACCTGCTCGTCGAGCGCCAGACCGGTGTGGAGCTGCTGCTGGAGACGCGCGTCGACGACATCCTGCGCGACGAGGCCATCCTCCCGAAGTACCGGGCGGCCGGCGTCAGCCACATCTACGTGGGCGTCGAGTCCACCAGCCAGTCGACGCTGAACCTGTACCACAAGGACATCAAGGTCTCGGAGTCCAAGAAGGCCATCGAGCTCATCAACGCCCACGACATCGTCTCCGAGACCTCCTTCGTGCTGGGCACGCCGGAGGAGACGGTGGAGTCGATCCGCAAGACCGTCGAGCTGGCGAAGTGGTACGGGCCCGACATGGCCTTCTTCCTGGCCATCACCCCCTGGCCCTACGCCGACATCGTCGAGGACCTGTCCTCGGGCCTGGCGAGCCGCGTCGCCACCACCGACTACCGCAAGTACAACCTGGTCGAGCCGGTGGTGAAGCCGGACCGGATGACCCTGGACGAGATGCAGCGCGAGCTGCACATGGCCACCGGCCACTTCTTCCACGACAAGTTCGTGAACATCGACAAGCTCTCCCCCTGGAAGCGCTCGTTCATGATCCGGGTGCTGAAGCTGCTCATCGAGAACAGCTACCTGGGCAAGGAGATGCACCAGATGGCGAAGGGGGCGAAGATGCCCGACTCGGTGCGCCGGATGCTCGCCGAGATGGAGGCCGAGGGGCGCAAGGTCGAGGCCGAGCGCGCCCGGCACGTCGGGTAGCCTTGCCGGCCTCCCGGGGCATCGCGCTCGCGGCCCTGCTCCTCGCGGCCTGCGCCGGGGCGCCGCGGCGCGTGGACTTCGTCCCGGTGCCGCCGGGCGAGGTCGCGGCGCTGCGGAGCGTCCACGACGGGCGCGGCGGGAACCCGCTCTGCCAGGGCTGTCACGTGCGCGGCGAGCCGGCCCCGGCGCTGCTGCGCGGCGACCCCATCACGCTGTGCACCGGCTGCCACCAGCAGTCGCACGCCGGGAACCACCCGGTGGGCGTGCCGGTGAAGGGGCCCTCCGGAGGGGCGCCGCTCTGGAAGGGCACCATCACCTGCGTCTCCTGCCACGACCCGCACGCCATCCGCGTCGGGAAGGGCTTCCACGGGGAGCCGGGCGAGACCTGCCTGAAGTGCCACCAGAGGCACCGGAAGGCGTAGCCGGGGTACCATCCGGGTCCGGATCCGGTCCATGCGCCTCCTCGCCATCGTCCCCGCCTTCAACGAGGCACCGAGCCTCCCCGGCGTCGTCGCCGCCATCCGGGCGGGCCTGCCGGGCTGCGACGTCTGCGTGGTGGACGACGGCTCCACCGACGGCACCGCCGCCGCCGCCGCCGGCCTGGGCGCGACCGTCCTGCGCTGCCCGCTGAACCTCGGGATCGGCGGCGCGGTGCAGCTCGGCTACCTCTGGGCCCGGGCGCGCGGGTACGACGCCGCGGTGCAGGTCGACGGCGACGGGCAGCACGACCCCGCCTTCCTGCCGGCGCTGTTCGCGCCGGTCCTCTCCGGGGAGGCCGACGTGGCCATCGGCTCCCGGTTCCTCGGCGAGGGAGGCTACCGGTCCACCCTCCTGCGCCGGGCCGGCATCCGCTACCTCTCGGGCTTCCTGCGGCTGCGGTGCGGCGTGCGGGTCACCGACCCGACCTCCGGCTTCCGCGCCGCCGGCCGGCGCGCCATCGCGCTGTACGCCGACTGCTACCCGCCCGACTACCCGGAGCCCGAGGCCATCCCGCTGGCCCGCCGCGCGCGGCTGCGGATCGTCGAGGTCCCGGTGCGCATGGCCGAGCGGCGCCACGGCCGGAGCAGCATCAGCCCGTGGCGCAGCCTCTACTACCTGGTGAAGGTCTCGCTGGCCCTGCTGCTGCTGCCCGGCGGCCGGCTGGTCCGGAACGCCGTCCCCAAGGAGTGACCCGTGGAACCCGCGCACCTCCTCCCGCGCCAGCTCCAGCTCTTCGCCGTCGGGACCCTGCTGGCGATGCTGGGCTGGGTCCTCTGGCTCATCCGCTCCCGCCGGCTCAGCCTGCGCGACAGCCTGATCTGGGTGCTCCTCACCGGCACCGCGCTGGCGCTGGTGATCTTCCCGAGCACGCTGGTGGCGGTCTCGCACCTGGTGGGCGCCGAGGTCCCGGCCAACGCGCTCTTCGCGCTGGGCTTCGTCTACGTGCTCCTGAACCTGCTCTCCGCCACCATCTCCATCTCCGGCAACGCCGAGCGGCTGCGGCGGCTCACCCAGGAGTGCGCGCTGCTGCGCGGGGAGCTGGAGGAGCTGCGGGCCAGGGTCGGGGAGGGCGCCGGGCGCGGCGGGCCGTCAGCGGACCAGCGGCCGTAGCACCGCCCAGGCGGCGCGCAGCAGGGCGTTGGCCGGGCGAGTGAACCAGGCGCTCGCCGCCCCCTCGAAGTCCACCGCCGGCGTGAAGAGCCGGAAGATCTCGCGGTCGGACACGGTGCGCAGCGCGGCGATCCGGCGCCGCTCGGACAGCACGCGGCGCAAGGCGCCCGGCCGGAGCGCGTCCACGTCGGCGCGGAGCTTCTGCGGGAGCCAGCCCGACGCGGCGGCGAGCAGGTGCAGCCCCGCCTCGGCGGCCAGGAGGAAGGGGAGGAGCAGCAGGAGGTTCCGGGCCCGGACGTTCTTCAGCAGCACCCACCAGCGGTTCCGCTCCAGGAAGTAGTACTTCCGCGGGCTGCGCGAGAACTCGTAGTGGTGGAACACCACCGAGCGCGGCGCGACGAGGTTGGGGTGGCCGGCGAGCCGCAGCCGCCAGCCCAGGTCCAGGTCCTCCTGGTAGAGGAACAGGGCCTCGTCGAGCAGCCCCACCTCGCGCAGCGCCGAGGCCCGGTAGAGCACCGCGGCGCCGGAGGCGAAGGCGATCTCGCGGGGACCGGGCGGCACCGCGGCGGCGGGGCTGCGGTAGGCCCCGCACCACCCGAAGCCGAGGAAGTGGATCTCGTTGCCGGAGGTGTTCACCAGCCCGCGCTCCCCGGCGAGCAGGATCAGCGACTGGATCGCCCCGGCGTCGGGGCGCGCCCGCGCCACCGCCAGCGCCTCGGAGAGGAAGCCGGGGTCCACCTCGGTGTCGGGGTTCAGCAGGAAGACGTGCTCCGCGCCCCGCTCCAGCGCCAGCCGGAGGCCGACGTCGTTGCCGCCGGCGTAGCCCAGGTTCTCCCCGGTCTCCACCACCGTGACCTCGGGCCAGCCCGTCCGGAGCAGGCCGGCGGTGCCGTCCCGGGAGCCGTTGTCCACGGCGATGAGGTCGAGGTCGATCTCCGGGGAGGCCCGGCGCGCGGCGCGCAGGCTCCCGAAGCAGCCCGGGAGCCACCGCGCGGCGTCGAGGGTCAGGACCACGACGGCGACGCGGGTCCGGCCGGGCGGGGAGGGGGCGGCGGGCAAGGCCGGGATGGTAGCACGCGCCGGGGCGGGGCCCGGCGCGGCCGGCGCTCACTTGTTGTGGCAGCTCCGGCAGAGGCCGTCGCTGGTGGCCGCGTCGGCGCGGAGGAACCACCGGAAGCCGTAGCGGTTGTGGACCTCGTGGCAGGTGTTGCACTCGATGCCCAGGTTGGTGCGCGTCCCCGGGACCTCGTCGTAGAGCTGGATGGCCGGCCCGTTGGTGCCGGCGCCCGAGGCGGAGGTGCAGATGCCGGTGAGGTTGGTGCAGCCGGCGGTGGTGGTGGTGAAGTAGGCTCCGGTGGCGTTGTTCACGCTGGAGGGCGGCACGGCGCTGTTGATGCCGTTGTAGGCGGACTGGCCGGCGTAGGGGATCGACACCGGGTGGCTGCCGGCCAGGCTGCCGCCCGCGCCCACCAGGTTCACGTTTCCCGGGGCCATCATCCCGCCGGTGACGATGTGGTTGGCGACGGCCACGTCGGGGACCGAGACCACCCCCGGGCCGCCGCCGGCGTTGGAGAGCGACCCGATGGCGACGGTCCCGTCGTGGCAGCCGAGGCAGATCTTGGACGCGGCCTTGACGGACGTGGGCAGGGGCGTGCCCGCTGTGGTGGTGGTCTGGGTGCCCCAGGTGTAGGCGCCGGCCCAGGCCGAGGGCGCGTGGTTCCAGAGCACCCTGCCGGTGGAGCCGTGGGGCGTGTGGCAGAACTTGCAGATCTCGACGTCGGTCGAGCGAACGGTGGCGGCGGACGACACGCTGAGGTCGTGCGCGGTGTTCCGGATGGACTGCGCCGCGGCCGCGGCCGGCACCAGGAGGCCGAGGAGCGCGGCGGCGGCGAGCCCCGGCAGGCGGCGCGCCGGGCGGCGGCGGGCCGGCGTCACGGGTAGGCCCTCCCGTCGTGGTCGGCGCCGTGGCAGCTCAGCGAGCAACTCCCGCCGGCCGCGCCGGAGAGGTACTGGCGGATGCCCTTGCGGTTGGGGGAGACGACGTTCACGTCGAAGTCGACGAGGTGCGCGTTGTTCACCCGGTTCCCGGAGAGCGAGGAGACCCCGTGGGCGTCGTGGCAGGCGGAGCAGGGGGCCGCGTAGGTCACCACGTGCGAG
>JAKAEO010000031.1 GCA_021818285.1 Myxococcales bacterium | reverse complement strand
CCCATGAGTCCCCTGCCGATATCGGCCTGGATCCTCGCCGCGGCCCTGGCGGCCGGCGGCGGCGCAGGCCCGGCCAGGCCCGCCGGCGCCGGCGGATCCACCGGTCCAGCGGCTCCCGGCGGCGCGGCCGGCCCCGGCGGTCCCGCGCCCGAGGAGGCCGAGGTCCGGCCTCCCATCCCGCTGTCGTCGGCCACCTGGGTGCTCCCCGGCGCCGCGATGGAGACGCCGCTGCGCCGCGACGGCGAGTCCACGGTGGAGCCCCAGGCGCGCTTCCGGGTGGAGGCCGGCGCGCCGCTCGCCGACGCGCGCCTGGCCCTCTACGACGCCCAGGAGTCGATGGTCCCGGTCGAGGAGGAGGACGAGATCGGCTCCGCCGCCAGCCGCTACCAGGTCACCCCCTCGCGGCCGCTGCGCCCCGGCGCCCGCTACACGCTCCGGCTGGAGGGGGCCGCCGGGCGGACGGTGCGCGACCTGGACGACCGGCGCTACCGGCCCATCTCCTTCTCGGTCCTGGTCGCCGGCCAGGCGCCGGCCGACCGCCCGGCGAAGAAGGGCGCGAAGAAGAAGGCGCGGCGGCGCCGCAGCTAGGGGCCCCGCGGCCCGCGCTCGATCTCGGCGAGCACCGCGCGGTCGGCCTCCAGGAAGTCGTAGGCGGCGAGCGTCCCGGCCGCCGCCCACTCCAGCGCGGCGACGCCCAGGCAGCGCGGCTCCGCGCCGTCCGGGAGGCGGCACTCGTAGAAGGCCAGCTCGACCTCCAGGTGCGGGTAGGCGTGGCGGTGGCGCAGCAGCAGCGGCCCGACCTCGAGGCCGCAGCCCAGCTCCTCGGCGATCTCCCGGCGGAGCGCCTGCGCCTCCGACTCGCCGGGCTCGACCTTCCCGCCGGGAAACTCCCACTGGCCGGGCCGGTCGGGGCGGTCGGGGCGCCGGGTGACGAGGATCCGGCCGCCGCGCCGGACCACCGCCGCCACCACCCGCAGCCGGCCGGTCACTCGAGGTCGAGGGCGAGCAGCGTGCCGGCGTTGCTCAGCACGTAGACGCGGCGGCCGGCCACCGCCGGGGCGGTGGACACGCCGGTCCCGGGGCTCAGCGTCCGGATCCGCATCCCGCTGCCCGGGTCGAGGAAGAGGAGCGCCCGGCCGTTGGCCACCAGCAGCCGGGGGCCGGCCCGCACCGGGGCCGCCAGCGGGACGCCCTCGAGCGGCTGCTTCCAGACCGGGGCGCCGTCGCGCGCCGAGAGGGCCAGCACCGAGGTGGTGGAGACGACGTAGACCTGGCCGTCGGCGACCGAGAGGCGCGTCGCCCCCGGCACCTTGCGGTCCCAGCGCGTCCGGCCGGTGGCGGGCTCGAGCGCGGTGACCGCGCCCGAGAAGGAGGCGGCGTACAGGACCTTCCCGTCGGTGGCCAGCCCGTCCACGTCCACGAAGTCGCCGTTCGGGGCGATGCGGCGCTCCCACTTCACCGCGCCGGTGGCGGGCTCGAGCGCGGCGACCCAGCCGTCGGAGTAGCCGGCGAAGATCAGGCCGCCGATCCGAACCGGCGGGGCGCAGCCGCGGATGGTGAAGCCCTCCCGCTGGTCGCGCCGGTGGTGCCACTTCCACTTGCCGGTCGCGGCGTCCACGGCCACGACCGAGTCCTGCAGGGTCGAGAAGACGAGCAGCCCGTCGACCCACACCGGCGCCGAGCCGACCTCCTCGCCGACCTCGTAGCGCCAGCGCTCCTTCCCGGTGGCGAGGTCGCGGGCGTAGAGCCGGCCGTCCTGCGATCCGGCGTAGACCACGCCGTCGCGGACCAGCGGCGGCGCCGCGAAGCCGCCCCCGGCCTGGAAGACCCAGAGCGGCTCGCCGTCGGCCCGGAAGGCCCGGAGCTCGCCGCTGCGCAGCCCCACCACGACGGTGCGGGTGGACGGGTCGACGCCCGGCCCGCCCAGCTCCTCGACCTGCCAGTCGAGCAGGTCGCCGGGCACCAGCGCCTTGGTCCAGGCGATGTCGTACTGCCGGATCGGCGCCGGCGGCAGGTGGCCCCGGTCCGCGCCCGGGGCGGCGAGCAGCAGCGCCAGGAGCAGCGCCATCTACTTGCCGCCCAGCGCCGCCAGCCGCCGGGCCGCCTCGGCCTTGAGCGGCGAGTCCTTGAACTCGCCGGGGAAGCCGGCGAGGAGCTTCCGCGCCTCGTCGACCTTGCCGGCGACCGCCAGCACCCGCGCCCGCTCCAGCTCGGCGCGGTCCCGGTAGAACGGGGCCTCGCGCCCGGCGCGCTCGAAGGTGGCGGCGGCCGCGGCGAGGTCGCCCTTCCCCTCCTGGGCCCGCGCCAGGCCGTCCAGGCCGGCGAAGCGCAGCGCGTCGTCGGCCGGCGCCGTCGCCAGGTAGGCGTTCAGGTCGGCCACCGCCGCGTCCCACTCCCCGAGCCGGAGGTGGGCCTCGCCGGAGGCCAGCGCCGCGGTGATGGCGGCCCGGGTGCCGGCGTGCGCCTTCCGCACCTCGTCGGCGGCGGCGACGATCGCCTTCTGCCGCTCCGCCTCGGAGACGAAGACCGGCCGGTCGACGCCGGGCAGCGGCACCGTCGACACCACGCCGTCGGCGGCGTCGAGGGCGCGGTAGAGCTGGCCGCCGGCCGCGTTCCGGCCCGAGGTCACGTAGCCGTGGACCACCAGCCCGGCGACGACGAAGACCGCGGCGGCCGCCAGCGCGGCGCCGGCGAGGCGGCGGTTCTTCGAGAGCCACTCGGCGGCGTCGGTCGCGGCGACCTGGAAGTGGTCGGGACCCTTCATCTCCTTGCGGGTGAGGTCCCCCGCGGCCTTCGTGGTGCGACCATCTCGGATCATGGCGTAGTCCTTGGGAAAAACCGCGTCAATCTAGGGGTGGGCCCGCGGGCCGTCAAGGGAAAGCGGCGCTCACCGGCGCCCCGGCCGCTTCCCGCCGGGCCGCGGGTGGCCGGGCCGCGGGTGGCCGGGCCGCCGCTTCCCCTGCTGCTCGGGGCGCGGCCGCTGCTTGCGCCGGCGCTCCTGGTAGACGATGCGCACCGGCACCTCCAGGCCGAAGGCCTCGCGGAAGCGGTTCTCCACGTAGCGCCGGTAGTGGTCGGAGAGCCCCTCCGGCCGGTTCGCCTGCACCACGAAGGTCGGCGGGGCGTAGGCCACCTGGGCGACGTAGAAGAGCTTCACCCGGCGCCCCTGGGAGATGGGGGCCTGGTAGGCGTCCTGCAGCCCCACCAGCAGCTCGTTCATCTCGTGCGTCGGGAAGCGGGCGCGGAACTGCTCCACCAGCCGGGCGGCGGTGTCGAGCACCCGGGTGACGCCGCGCCGCTCCTTGGAGGAGACGAACACCATCGGGGCCCAGGCCACGAAGGGCAGGCGCTTGTGCAGCTCCTTGCGGTACCAGTCCTGCGTCGCCCCCTCGCGCTCGGCCAGGTCCCACTTGTTCACCACCACCACCAGCGCCCGGCCCTTCTCCGCGACCAGCCCGAGCAGCCGCGCGTCCTGCTCGACGCCGGCCTCGGTGGCGTCCAGCAGGCAGGCGGTGACCTCCGACTCGTCGATGGAGCGCATGGCGCGCACCACCGAGTAGACCTCGACCTTCTGCGAGATGGAGCGCTTGCGCCGGATCCCCGCGGTGTCGGTGACCAGGAACTCGCGCCCCTGGTGGCGCACCAGCGAGTCGATGGAGTCGCGGGTGGTCCCGGGGACGTCGGAGACCACCAGGCGGTCCTCGCCCAGCAGGGCGTTCACGAAGGTGCTCTTGCCGACGTTGGGCCGGCCGACGATGGCGATGCGGATGGGGCCGGGCGGGCGCGCCGGGGGCGGCGCCGGCTCCTCCCCCTCCCCGGGCAGCTCGAGCTCCTCGGGCGGCGGCGGGGCTTCGGGCGCGGCGATCCGCTCCAGCACCGCGTCGAGCAGCCCGGCCACCCCCCGGCCGTGCTCCGCCGAGACCGGGTGGACCGACGCGAAGCCCAGCCGGTGGAACTCCCCGATCGGCAGCTCGCCCTCGGTGGCGGCGCTGTCCACCTTGTTCACGGCGACGAAGAGCGGCTTGCCGGCGCTCCGCAGGGTGTCGGCCACCGCCTCGTCCAGCGCGGTGAGCCCCTCCCGGCCGTCGGTGACCAGCACCACCGCCGCCGCCTCCTCCACCGCAAGCCGGGCCTGCTCCTTCACCTGCCGCATGAGCCGGTCGCGCGACTGGGGCTCGAAGCCCCCGGTGTCCACCACCGAGAGGGCGCGGCCGTTCCAGTCCACGTCGGCGTAGTTCCGGTCGCGGGTGACGCCGGGGACGTCCTCGACGATGGCGACCCGGCCGCCGGCGATGCGGTTGAAGAGCGTGGACTTGCCCACGTTGGGGCGGCCCACCAGCGCGACGATGGGACGGGCCCCGCCCCCGCCGGAGCCCCCCGGGGCGGAACGCGCGCCGCCGGCGCCTTGGTCGGATCCCGTCACAGCCCCAGCCTCCGCAGCGCCTCGGGACGCTCGCTCCAGCGCTCGTCCACCTTCACCCGGATGCCCAGGAACACCTTGCAGCCGAGCAACCGCTCCAGCCCCTGGCGCGCCGCCGTCCCGATGCGCTTCAGCGAGGCGCCCCCCTTGCCGATGACGATGGCCTTCTGCCCCTCCCGCTCCACCAGCACCAGGGCCTGGATGCGGACCAGGCCGTGCCGGCCCTTCTCCCGCTCCGACTCGTCGAACTCCTCGATCTCCACCGCCGCGGCGTAGGGGATCTCCTGGCGGGTCTGCAGCATCACCTGCTCGCGGACGTACTCGGCGGCCAGCACCCGCTCCGCCTGGTCGGTGAGGACGTCGGGGGGGAAGAGCGGCGCCCCGGCCTCGGGCAGGTGGGGCGCCACGGCGGCGAGCAACCGGTCCACGTTCTCGCCGGTCAGCGCCGAGAAGGGGACGATCTCGGCCCAGGCGTGCAGGTCCTTGTAGGCCGCGATCACCGGGAGCAGCGTCTCCCGCGGGGCCCGGTCCATCTTGTTGATCCCCAGCACCGCCGGCCGCCCCGACCCGGCCACCTGCTCCACGATCCAGCGGGTCGCCTCCCCGACCTCGACGCGCCCGCCGGGCCCGGTGCCGGCCTCGACCAGCAGCAGCACCGCGTCCACCTCGGAGAGGGTCGCCAGCGCCACCTCCACCATCCGGCGGTTCAGCGCCCCCTCGGCCCGGTGGAGCCCCGGGGTGTCGAAGAGGGCGATCTGCGCCCCCGGGCCGTTCCAGACCCCGAGGATGCGGGTCCGGGTGGTCTGCGGGCGCGGCGAGACGATGGCGATCTTCTCGCCGAGGACGCGGTTGAGGAGCGTCGACTTGCCGACGTTGGGCCTTCCGACGATGGCGACGGTCCCGGCCCGGAACCCCGGCGCTGCGCGCTCCGCCATCGCGGCCCGGCCTACGGCTGCGCGCCGCGGGTGATGACGACCTTCTCGAGCTTCGTCTTGGCGTTCCCGCCGCGGGCGATCTTCGCCACCAGCTCGCCGCCCTTCACCACCTCGCCGAAGATGGTGTGGCCCCGGTTCAGGTGGGGGGTCGGGACCTCGGTGATGAAGAACTGGGAGCCGTTGGTGCCGGGGCCGGCGTTGGCCATGGCCAGCAGCCCAGGGCGGTCGAAGGCGTTGTCGGGGCCGATCTCGTCGGCGAAGCGGTAGCCCGGGCCGCCGGTCCCGGTGCCCATCGGGTCGCCGCCCTGGATCATGAAGTCGGGGATCACCCGGTGGAACACCGTCCCGTCGTAGAGCGGCTTCCTCGCCTTCTCTCCGGTGCGCGGGTGGGTCCACTCCTTGGTGCCCTCCGCCAGCCCGACGAAGTTCTCGACGGTCACCGGGGCCTTCTCCGGCAGCAGCTTCACCACGATGGCGCCCATCGTGGTCTGGAAGGTGGCGTAGATCTCGTTGGCCATGGCGGCTCCTAGTCGCAGCTCGGCTTCTGGTGGACGATGAGGATCTTCTCCAGGCGGGTCTGCGACGGGCCGGCGGCGGCGATCTCCCGCACCCGCTCGCAGCCGCAGACGCCGACGCCGAAGCGGACGTAGCCGCGCAGGCCGCTCTTGCACTCCGGGCAGGCCCGGGGGTTCAGGGAGGCGTAGGGCACCTCGGTGACGAAGAACTGCGAGCCGTTGGTGTCGGGGCCGCTGTTCGCGTAGGCGAGCTGGCAGGGCTGGTCGAAGGGGCGCTCGCCGGCCTTCAGCTCGTCGGCGAAGCGGTAGCCGGGGCTGTAGAAGCCGAAGCGGTTGTCGGCCCCGTCCGGCGGCCGCGGGCCGGTGAGGAAGGGCGCCCCGCGCGACATCGGGTCGCCGCCCTGGATCATGAAGCCGGGGATGACCCGGTGGAAGAGCGTGCCGTCGTACAGCCGGGCGTGGGTGGCGGAGTTGGTCTTCGGGTCGTGCCACTCCTTCTTCCCGGTGGCCAGGTCGACGAAGTTCTTCACCCCCACCGGCGCCTCGTCCGGCAGCAGCCGCACGCCGATCTTCCCGCGGCTGGTGACCAGGACGGCCCAGGTCCCGGCGGCGGCGTGACCGGCGGGGTGGGCGGCGGGCTTCGCGGGCCCCTCGCCGGCGCGGGCGGCGGCCGGGAGGAGCAGCAGGGCGGCGAGCAGGGCGGTCAGGGGCCTTGGCATGCGCGGCACATTAGCCAGGGGCAGCCCGCGGGGCAACCCGGCATCGCACCCCGGCGCGCCCCGCCTCACCGATCCGGCTCGGGCGGCGGCTCCTCCCGCGCCGCGAGCAGCTCCAGCCCGGCGCGCGCCGCCGCCTGCTCGGCGTCCTTCTTGGACCGGCCGGCGCCGCGGGCGAGGAGGTCGCCGCGCAGCTCCAGCTCCACCTCGAAGATCTTCTCGTGCTCCGGGCCGTGCTCGGCCACCACCCGGTAGCGCGGCAGCGCGCGCAGCCGGCTCTGGGCCAGCTCTTGGAGCTGGGTCTTGAAGTCCCGGTCGAGGCTCCCCGCCGCCGCCCGCGCCAGGTCGTCGGCCAGCTGCCGGTCGAGCAGCGCCAGCACCGGCGCCATCCCGGCCGCGAGGTACATCACGCCCACCACCGCCTCGAGGGAGTCGGCCAGCAGCGAGGGCTTGCCGCGCCCCCCGGTCAGCTCCTCGCCGCGCCCCAGGCGCAGCAGCGGCCCGAGGTCGAGCCGCCGCGCCAGCCGCGCCAGGGCCGGCTCGTCCACCAGCGACGCCCGGAGCTTGGAGAGCTCGCCCTCCTGGGCGGCCGGGAAGCGCTCCAGCAGCCGGTGCGAGACCGCCAGGTCGAGCACCGCGTCCCCGAGGAACTCCAGCCGCTCGTTGTCCGGCGCCGGCCCCGGGGCCTCGTTGGCGAAGCTCTTGTGGGTGAGCGCCAGCAGCGCCAGGGCCGGGTCGGGGAAGGCGAAGCCCACCCGCTCGCCGAGCGCCTCCACCAGCCGCCGCTCGTCGGGCGCGAGGTCGGCGGCGGGCGGCGGCGTCCCGGGGAGGTCCATGGCCGGTCAGCCGCGCAGGCGCGCCGCCAGCTCCTCGACGAGGGCGTAGGGATCGGCCTGCCGCGCGGCGATGCGCGAGGCGATCTCGTCCAGGTGGCCCTGCTCGCCCGCCAGCCGCGCCAGGGCGCCGGCCAGCAGCCGGTCCCGGAGCAGCGCCACGAAGGCCGCCCGGGCCCGGCCCGTCTCCCGCTCGGCGCGCATCCCGGTGCTCTCGAGGTGGGCGCGGTGGGCCTCGACCGCCCCGGCCAGGTCCGCCACCCCCTCGTCCCGGGTGGCGACGGTCTTGACGATGGGCGGCTCCCAGAAGCGGGCGTCCTCCGGGGACCAGGGCTCGCCGGCCTGGAAGCGGTGCAGCTCGTCGTGGTCGGGCGGCGGCCGGGTGGCGGTGGAGCGGCGCAGCTCCAGCATCATCTGGAGGTCGCGCACGGTGCGGTCCGCCCCCTCGCGGTCGGCCTTGTTCACGGCGAAGACGTCGGCGATCTCCAGCACCCCGGCCTTGATGGCCTGGACGTCGTCCCCGAGCCCGGGCACGGTGACCACCACCACGGTGTGGGCCAGCGCCGCGACCTCGATCTCGTCCTGGCCGACGCCCACCGTCTCCACCAGGATCACGTCCTTGCCCATGGCGTCCATCACCGTGACCACGTCGGCGGTGGCGCGGGAGAGCCCTCCCAGGTTGCCCCGGGTGGCCATGGAGCGGATGAAGACGCCCTCGTCGAGGGCGTGGTCCTGCATTCGGATGCGGTCCCCGAGGATGGCCCCGCCCGAGAAGGGGCTGGTCGGGTCCACCGCCACCACCCCGACCGTCCTGCCCTGGCGCCGGTAGCCGGCGATGAGCCGGTCGGTGAGCGACGACTTGCCGGCCCCCGGCGCGCCGGTGAGGCCGACGACGTAGGCCCGGCCGGTGCGGGGGAAGAGGGCGCGCAGCGTGGCGCGGGCCGAGGGGGCCTGGTCGTCCAGGTCGCGCATCAGCCGCGCCGCGGCGCGGAGGTCGCCCGCGGCGACGCGGTCCGCGGTGGAGCCGTCGTGGAGTGCCATCAGTAGGCCGCCGCCTCCGGGACGAAGTTGGCCACCAGCACCGCGGTCGCCATGCGGCGCGCCGCGCCCAGCGGCTGCCGCTGGGCGTCGAGCTGGCGGTAGAGCACCTGGTCCCCCTGGACCTGGTCGACGATCAACAGCAGCTGCCAGCCGGTGCCGGCCCGGGTGAAGACCGCCTCGAAGTCGGCGCGCTTCAGGACCCGGGCCGCGCCGTAGGGCCGGCCGTCGATGTCGGTGCCGACGTAGCGCACCTCCTCCGGCCCGCGGCTCTCCACCACCACCTTCATGGCCCAGACCTCGCCGGCGTGGGGGAGCAGGTGCTGCGGGACCGGCTCGCCGCCGGCCGGGGCCAGCGGGGGCCCCGGCGGCGCCTCCTCCGCCGGCGAGGCGCCCAGCGCCGCCGCCACCACCTGCGCCGTCCCGGGGAAGTGGGCCAGGTCGAACTTGTCGGACCAGACGTCGCCGGCCGGGCCGATGAGCCGCCCCTTGAACAGCGTCCCCACCTCGCGGACCGCGGCGAAGCGGTAGCGGGTCCCCGCGAACTGGAACTCCTGGACCACCTCCACCGGCGCGCCCGGCGAGAGCACGCAGCCCTCGCCGAAGGCCCGGGCCACCTGCCCGACGGTGAGGGCGTTGCGCGGCGGCGGCGTGGCCTCCAGGGGAGCGGCGGCGGAGCCGGCGGGCCGCGCCGCGGGCGCCGCCCCGGCGCGCGCCGCCTCCTCCAGCTCCGGCACCATCCGCGCCAGGTGGAACTCCAGGTCGGAGGCGCTGCCGTGGTCCTCGAGCCGCAGCGGCGGGAAGCCGGGCGGGACCTCGAAGGGCCGCCCGCCCACCGGCGCCACCCGCGCCACCCGGACGCCCTCCTCGCCGCCCAGCAGCTCGAAGGCGTGGGTCGGCGTCTTCACCACCGCCCGCGCCGCCAGCCGCTCGGCGTCGGCGGTGACGTCGAGCCGCAGGGCGCGGAGCCGGGACGCCTGCGCCGTGAGCAGCGCCACCCGCGCCGCCAGCGCCTCGCCGACCCGCTGCTCCAGGGCGCTGCTGCGCTCGCAGTCGTAGAACGGCACCGGCGGGAGCGCCGAGAGCGGCGGGTCGAGGAAGCGCAGCCGGTCGTGCCCCTCGACGGCGAAGCGGGCCCGCTGCAGCGGCTGGCCGGTGGCCGGATGGGCGACGCGCCCGGTGAAGAGCAGCTCCCCCTCCAGCGTCTCGCGGTCGGCGGCGAGCCGGACCGGGAGGGCCAGGGAGGAGAGCCTCCGCCCGGCGATCTGGTTCAGCCGCTCCCGCGGGATCTTGGTGATGACGGTGTGCTCGCCCTCGGACACGGGCCCCACCCTATCCCAACGCCGGCTCGCGCCGGGCCCTGGCCAGCCGTGACGTCACGCCGCTCCCCTCACTCTCCGGTGAAGACCGGCTTGCGCTTCTCGGCGAAGGCCCGCAGCGCCTCCACCCGGTCCCGCGTCCCCAGGCAGTCCTGGTACATCCGGTTCTCGAGGTCGAGGGCCTCCTCCATGGGCAGGGAGAAGCCCTCGTCGATGGCCCGCTTGGCCTGGCGGAGCGACACCGGGGCGTTCCGGGCCACCAGGCCGGCCCAGGACAGCGCCTCCTCCCGCAGCCTGCCCGGCGCCACCACCGCCGACACCAGCCCCAGCGCCGCCGCCTCCTCCGCCTTCACCCGCCGGGCGGTGAGGATCAGGTCCTTGGCGCGCGCCACCCCGATGGCCCGCGCCAGCCGCTGGGTGCCGCCGCCGCCCGGGATGATGCCCAGCCCGACCTCCGGCAGGCCCAGCTCGGCCCCGGCCGCGGCCACGCGGAGGTCGCAGGCCAGGGCCAGCTCGCAGCCGCCGCCCAGCGCCGCGCCGTTCACCGCCGCCAGGAAGACCTTGGGCGAGGACTCGATGGCGCGCAGCGCGGCCCGGAGATCGCGGTGGAAGGCGTGCACCTGCCCGGTGCTCATCCCCGCCCGCTCCTTGAGGTCGGCGCCGGCGCAGAAGGCCTTGTCGCCCTGGCCGGTGATCACCACGCAGCGCAGCTCCCGCCGGCCGGCGGCGCGGGCCAGCTCGGCGTTCAGGCCGGCCAGCATCGCCGTGCTGATGGAGTTCCGGCGCGCCTCGCCGGCGATGGTCCAGAGCTCGATCTCGCCGCGGTCCTCGACGATCCACTCCATGCGCGGGCCTCCGGTCAGCACGTCGGGGCGCCGAGCGCGCGGGACGCCAGCTCGGCGCGCAGGGCCTTGGAGGGGAGCGTCCGGCCCACCAGCGCCTCGGCCCGCTCCCCCGCAGCCACCAGCCGGCCCCAGTCGACGCCGGTCTCGTACCCCATGCCGTGCAGCATGTAGACCAGGTCCTCGGTGGCCAGGTTCCCCGAGGCCCCCGGCGCGTAGGGGCAGCCGCCCAGCCCGCCGATGGAGGAGTCGAAGGTGGTGATCCCGCCCTCGAGGCCGGCGAGGACGTTGGCGAGCGCCGTGCCCCGGGTGTCGTGCATGTGGAGGGCGATCTGCTCGGGCCGGGCCTTGCCGAGCAGAAGCTCCAGCAGGCGCCGCACCTGGTTGGGCGTCCCGACGCCGATGGTGTCGCCCAGCGAGACCTGCTCGCAGCCGAGCGCCAGCAGCGCCCCGGCCACCGCCACCACCCGGGCCGGGTCCACCTTCCCCTCGTAGGGGCAGCCGAAGGCGGTGGAGACGTAGCCGCGCACCCGCAGCCCCCGCTCCCGCGCCGGGCCGACCACCGCCTCGAAGGCGGCCAGGGTCTCGGCCACGCCCTTGTTCACGTTCTTGCGGTTGTGGCTCTCCGAGGCGGAGAGGAAGACGGCGGCGTCCACGCGGGGCCCGCCGGCCCCGCGCCGCGCCAGCGCGTCGAGCAGGCGCGCCAGCCCCTTGTCGTTCGGCACCAGCACCGCGTAGGCGAGGCCGGCGCCGCCGGGGAGCGCCGCCACCACCTCGCCGGCGTCGGCGAGCTGCGGGATCCAGCGCGGCGAGACGAAGCTGGTGGCCTCGATGCGGGAGAGCCCGGCGCCGGCGAGCGCCGCCAGCAGCTCCAGCTTCCCCGGGGTGGGGACCTGGCGCGCCTCGTTCTGGAGCCCGTCGCGGGGCCCCACCTCGTACACGGTGATGCGGGTCGCCACCCGGTCCTCGTCCGCCGCCCCCGCTACGCCGCCTGGCGCGGGTGGATGTGGCCCCGGATCCAGTCGATGATGGTCTGGGTCGAGGAGCCGGGCAGGAAGACCTCGGCGGTGCCCAGCTCCTTGAGCCGGGGCACGTCGTCCTGCGGGATGATGCCTCCGCCGAAGACGGTGACGTCGGTCGCGCCCTGGGCCTTGAGCAGGTCGATGACCGCGGGGAAGAGCGTCATGTGGGCGCCCGACATGATGGAGAGGCCGACGGCGTCGACGTCCTCCTGCAGGGCGGCGGCGACGATCATCTCCGGCGTCTGGTGCAGGCCGGTGTAGATGACCTCGAAGCCGCCGTCCCGCAGCGCGCGGGCGATGATCTTGGCGCCGCGGTCGTGGCCGTCGAGGCCGGGCTTGGCGACGAGGATGCGGAGGGTGCGCTCTTTCTGGCTCATGTCGGCTTCTCCAGTACCGCGACGAGGTCCAGGCCGTCGTCCGAGTACGGCGCCGGCCCGGCCTCGCCGGTCGAGGCCAGCTCCCTCAGCCGGAGCCCGGCACGGGCCGCCAGCGCCGTCCACTCGGTCCCGTTGTAGTACCGCAACCGGACCGTCCCCGCCAGCACCCGCCCGCCGCGATCGAGGCTGCGGGACAGGGTTTCCACGCCGGCGGCGGGGTCGTAGCGGGCGCGCTCCGAGACCCGGCCGCCGCCCGCGGCGGTCCCCTCCCAGCGGGCCTCCGGCTCCCGGGCGAGCCGCGCCGGGTTGGCGTGCTGCACCAGCAGGCGGCCGCCCGGCCGGAGCACCCGCGCCACCTCCGCCAGCGCCGCGGCGTTCCCCGCCTCGTCGGAGAGGAACAGCGAGGAGTACCAGGACCAGGCGGCGTCGAAGACCGGGCCGAAGGGCAGCGCGTGGAAATCCGCGCGGACCAGGGTGATCCCGGCCCGGTCGCGGCGCGCGCGCTCCCCGTCCGCTCCCCGGTCCCGGCCGGCGGGCGCTCCGGGACCCGCCGCGCCGGCCGCGAGGCGCAGCGAGGCCGCATCGCGATCCACGCCGGCGAGCCGCGGTCCGCTCCCCGCCAGCGCCGCCAGGTGCCGCCCCTCGCCGCAGGCGACGTCCAGCACCCGCTCCCCCGGCTCGAGCCGCAGGAGGGCCGCGATCACCGCGGCCTCGGCGCGGCTGACGCGAGGCGTCAGCCGCCCGGCGGTCGTCTCCCGGTAGAGCTCGCCGAACCAGCCGGCCGTCACGCCGCGGCCCCCTAGAACCGCCCCTCCTCCCGGTACTGGCCCCAGACCTTGCGGAAGACGTCGGAGATCTCGCCCAGGGAGGCGTAGGCCTTGGCCGCCTCGATGATCGGGGGCATCACGTTGGCGCCGTCGCGGCAGGCGCGCTCCACGCCGGCCAGCGCCCCCTTCACCGCCTCGGCGCTGCGCTCCGACCGCACCGCGCGCAGCCGCTCCACCTGCGCGCGGGCCACCGACTCGTCGATCTTCAGGAGGGCGATGGGCTCGTCGGCCTCGGTGCGGAAGCCGTTGATGCCGACGATGACGCGGTCGCCGCTCTCGATCTCCCGCTGGGTGCGGAAGGCGGCCTCGCCGATCTCCTTCTGCGGGAAGCCCTCCTCCACCGCCCGCAGCATCCCGCCCATGGCGTCGATGCGGTGGATGTAGTCGAGGGCGCGCTTCTCCATCTCGTTGGTCAGGTACTCGACGAAGTAGCTGCCGGCCAGCGGGTCCACCACCCGGTCGGCGCCCGACTCGCAGGCGATGATCTGCTGGGTGCGCAGGGCGATGGTGACCGCGTCCTCGGTGGGGAGGGCGTAGGTCTCGTCGAGCGAGTTGGTGTGCAGCGACTGGGTGCCGCCCAGCACCGCCGCCATGCCCTGCAGCGCCACCCGGACCACGTTGTTGTAGGGCTGCTGGGCGGTGAGGGAGACGCCGGCGGTCTGGGCGTGGGTGCGCAGCAGCAGCGACTCGCGCCGCTTCGCCCCGAAGCGCTCCCGGAGCGTGCGGGCCCAGATGCGCCGCGCCGCGCGGAACTTGGCGATCTCCTCGAAGAAGTCGTTGTGGACGTCCCAGAAGAAGCTCAGGCGCCCGGCGAAGGAGTCGACGTCCAGGCCGCGGTCGACGAGCAGCTGCACGTACTCCAGGCCGTCGGCGAGGGTGAAGGCCAGCTCCTGGACCGCCGTCGCCCCGGCCTCGCGGATGTGGTAGCCGCTGATGGAGACCGGGTTCCAGCGCGGCATCTCGCGGGCGCAGAACTCGATCATGTCGCACATCATCTTCACCGCCGGGCGCGGCCCGACGATCCACTCCTTCTGGGCGATGTACTCCTTCAGCATGTCGGCCTGGACGGTGCCGCCCAGCTTCGCGCGCGGGACGCCGCTCTTCTCGGCGACCGCCACGTACATCGCCAGGGCGATCACCGCCGAGGCGTTGATGGTCATCGAGGTGGTGACGTCGGCGAGGGGGATGCCCCCGAAGAGCACCTCGAAGTCGCGCAGGGTGGCGACCGAGACGCCCTCCTTCCCCACCTCGCCGCGGCTCATGGGGTGGTCGGGGTCGTAGCCCATGAGCGCCGGCATGTCGAAGGCGGTCGAGAGGCCGGTCATGCCGTGGGACAGCAGGTACTTGAAGCGCTGGTTGGTGTCCTCCGGCGAGCCGAAGCCGGCGAACTGGCGCATGGTCCAGAGCCGGCCGCGGTACATCGTCGGCTGCGGGCCGCGGGTGAAGGGGTACCGGCCCGGGTAGCCGACGTCGCGACGGAAGTCGACCTCGGGGAGGCTCGCCGGATCGAGGACGTCGGGGATGGGGATGCCCGAGTCGGTCTCGAAGGCCTTCCGGCGGCGCGGGGCGCGGGCCAGGACCTCGGCCAGCTCGCCGGCCGACCAGGCCTCGCGCTCGGCGAGGATGCGCTGCAGTTCCTCGCGGGACCAGGAGGGGTGCTCCGCCCGGTCGGGCGCGGGCGGCGTCGGCTTGCGGCGCGGGTCGGCGGCGGGGGCCTTCCCCTTCGCCTCCCGGGCGGTGTTGCTGGACATGGCTCGCTCCTCGCGGTCAGGCGGTCGCGTGAGCTTATTCCCTACCCGGCCGGGGCCGGAAGCTCCCGCCGCGGGCCGCGCGGCGTCGCGTGCACGAAGCGCCGTCTTGACGGCCCTTTCCGTCGAGCATATAAGCGCGGGCCCTGCACGCTGCCTCTGCGGTAAAGTGCAGGTCGGGACCGGTGAGGTAGCTCAGACGGCTAGAGCGAGGGTCTCATAATCCCTAGGTCGGGAGTTCGATTCTCCCCCTCACCACCAGTTCCTCCCGCTCCACCTCCCTGCCCTACCGCAGTTCGAGCAGGACGGCGGCCCGCAGCCGGGGGTCGGTCCGCGACGCCGCCAGGATCCCGCAGGTGACTCCGGAAGGCGGGACCGGCGGGGCGCGGTAGAGGCCGGCGGGCGAGACGCTCCCGCACCCGGGCCCCGCCGCGTCCAGCACCAGGACCCAGTCGTTGGCCCCCGCCCCGTTGGCCCCTGGCGTCGTGAACGCGCGCGTGCCCGAGTTCGGCAGCGCGCGGCGGCCGCCTGTGAGCTCGGTGTAGGCCCCGCTCCCCGGGTTCCACCAGCGGGCGCGCGCGGGCCCCGCCAGGGCGCGCAGATCCACGGTGACCGAGGACGGCGCCGTTCCCCCGCTGGTCCCCGGGACGTAGGCGAGCAGCCAGCTCCCGTCGGGCGTCGCCGCGGCCACCGCCGCGTCCTGGCTGCCCCAGGTCCCGGCGCCCGCGGTGATCAGCCTGCGGCCGGCGTAGCCGGGGCCCAGCCCGGACGGGCGCAGGTCCCACCAGGGCAGCGACGCGAACAGGCGGAAGGCCGCGGCCGCGTAGGCCGCGCCGGGGGTCGCGAGCCCGGCGGGGAAGTCCTTCCACTGCCAGGCCCGCGCCGATCCGAAGCCGTCGCCGGCGGTCCCGCCCGCGAGCGTGCTCCAGAGCCTGGTGCGCCGCGTCGCGTAGCCGGTGTCGGCCGGCGCCCTCCCGGTGACGTTCTCCTCCTCGTAGCCACCCTCCTGGACCCAGGCCGGCCGCGGCGGCGAGAGGCCGTACGCCAGGTCGGCCTCGACGTTGCACTCGTAGAACCCGGTGCGCCCGTAGCCGTAGAAGGAGTTCATCATCAGCGGGTCGGCGGCGGCGAGCGCCGGGGAGGCGAGGGACGGGATCCCGTCCCCGCCGCTCACCTCGGCCATGGCGGGCTGCACCGCGCCGGCCGCCCGGATGGCGCGGACGATGGCGACGACGCGCGCCTCGAGCGCCGAGCCGCGCGGCGGCGTGTAGTCCCCGGCGTGCAGCCAGACGACGTTCCCCTTCTCGCGGTACCGCTCGCCGAGCCAGCGGCCCCAGGCGGTGGCCGCCTCCGGGGACATCCTCGAGACCACCGAGGCCCACCCCTCCGGGCCGCCGCCGTAGCCGAGGTAGTCGTAGGCCAGCATCACCGCCATCCCCCGCGCCGCCGCCCGGTCCACGATGGAGTCGATCCAGGCCCAGTAGCGCCGCGACGAGTCGTCCGCGCCGGCGGTGGTGAAGTCGCCGGGGACCGCGAAGGGGTGGTCCCCGGCCGCGTCGTCGGGCGCGTGCGGGGCGGCGGCGTAGCCCCCCGGGTGCACGACCGCCATGAGGTAGAAGGCGTCGAAGCCCTGGGCCCGCCGCGTCGACAGGTACGCGTCGACCTGGGCCGGGGTGGCGTTGGTGGACATGAGCCAGGCCGCGTCCGCCTGGATGCGCCAGGGACGGCCGCCCGCGTCCACCAGGTGGCGCCGGTCCGCGGAGATCCGGAGCGGGAATGCCGCCGCGGCCCCGCCGGCGGGCTCCCCGGTCACGCTCCAGGTGACGGGCGCCGGCGGAGACACCGCGAACTGGCGGGTACCCCCGGGCGCGACCTCGGCCCGCGGCGGCCGGAGCGAGGGCCCCGCGGGGTCGCAGGCCGCCGCCGGCATGGCCAGGAGGTACGTCCCGGGGCCGCCACGCTCCACGTCCGGCCCGCGGGAGGCTCCCCGCGGCGAGGTGGCGGGGACCGGGCGGGCGGGAGCGCCGGCGGGGCCGCACCCGGCCAGCGCCCACGCCACCGACACCAGCGCCCAGCTCCCGACGGACCGTCGCCCGGTCACCAGCGGCACCTCCGTGGAGCCGCCGCCCGTCCCGCCGCGGCGACCGTTCCTCCGTGCTCTACCACTCTCCCGGGAGCGCGCGGGCCGGGATCGGAGGTCGGCGCTTTTCTTGACGATCCCGGATGGGCTGCCAGACTCGACCCGAGCCGATAGCGGCGGATAGCGCGGAGCCCCGCATGAACACCCTGCCCATGTTCGAGAGCCCGGTCGGGACGCCCGAGTTCGACCAGCTGGTCCGCGAGCTGGACGAGCTGCTCGCGGAGCGCTCCCCGGCCGACGTCGAGCCGACGCTGGAGGAGCTGTTCCTGGCCAGGGTCGGCGCAGGCGAGCCCCGCGAGCGCGCCGCCTGATCCGCCGCGACCGGCGCGCCGGCTAACGCCTCGCGTCGCCGGTCCCGGTCCCCGCCGCACCGTCCGGACCCGCGCCGAGCCGCTCGGCCGCCTGGTACTCGGCCTCCTCCTCCTCCAGCTCCTCCTCCAGCTCGGCCGGCGCGCGGAAGATCCGGGCGAGCTGGATGTGCCGGGAGAAGAGGAAGAACAGGCCGAAGGCGGTGAGCTGCACGAGCTGCGCCGCCCAGAGCACGTTGGCGTAGGCCTGGCCCCGGACGTCGGTCACCGCGGCCGGGACGAAGAGCGACAGCCCCAGCACCGTGGCGTACTGGAAGGTGCCGACCATCCCCGGCCCGGCCGGGATCATCACCCCCACCAGCAGCACCCCGAGCACCGTGAAGGCCTGGAGCGCGCCGAGCTCGATCCCGAAGCCGCGCGCCAGGATCTGCATCCCCCAGCCGTTCAGGCCCCAGTAGAGGAAGGTGAGCACGAAGAAGAGGCCGACCTTGCGGCGGCTCGGCACCACCCGGAGCCCGTGGATGAAGGCGTCCATCATCGCCGAGACCCGGGTGGCGAGCCGCCCCGACACCGTCCCCAGGAGGCGGGCGGTGAGGCGCACCGCCAGCGCCCGGTTCAGGTAGGCCAGCACCAGGAAGAGCAGCAGTCCGCCGAAGGCGGCGAACATCAGCCAGCCGGCGCCGCGGATGAGCCGGAGGTTGGGCGTCCCCTCGGGGACCGCGAGCAGCGAGAGCACCAGCAGGGCCCCGGCGAAGAGGCCGTCGGCGACCCGCTCCACCACCACCGACGAGAGGGTCGCCGACACCCGCAGCCGCGGCCGCTCCGCCACCAGGTAGGGGCGCGCGAACTCCCCGAGCCGCAGCGGCAGGATGAAGAGCGCCATGAAGCCCACCGCGCAGACGCTGTTCAGCTTCGCGAAGGGGATCTTCGCCACCGGCTCGAGCAGGATCCCCCAGCGCACGGTGCGCGCGAAGTGGATGGCCACCAGCACCAGCAGGTAGGCGGCGAGGTAGCGGTGGTCGGCGCCCCACGCCGCCGAGGCGATGGCGGAGAGGTCCTTGCCCCGCAGCGTGAGCCAGAGGGCCCCGCCCGAGATGGCGAGGCTCGCGGCCAGCTGCACCAGGCGCTTCACCGGAGCGCCTCCCCGGCGAGCGCCCGGCGCGGGTTGTCGCGGCAGAGCCGCGCCAGCTCGGCGGCGCCCGCCACCCGCTCCAGGGTGGTGAGCGCCTCGTCGATCCAGTCGGCGGCGTCGAACGGGCCGTGGAGGTCGGTGCCGCCGACGGCGTAGAGCCCCTCCCCGAGGAAGCGCTCGGCGAGCTCCGCGGCCAGCTTGCCGTGCCGGCCGGTGAGCGAGCCGATGTTGAGCTGCAGCGCCCCGCCCGCGCGCACCACCGCCCCGGCGGCGCCCGGCTCCTCGAAGCACAGGCAGCGCTCCGGGTGGGCGACGATGGGCAGCGCCCCGCGGGCGCGCACCCGGGCGACGAGCCCCGCCGCGTCCTCCACCCGGTCGGCGAACGGGAACTCCACCAGGACGAAGCGCTCCGCCTCCCCCACCCCGCGGGCGTCGCCCCGCTCCAGGCTGGCGAGGAAGCCGGCGTCGAGCGGGTTCTCGGCGTTCGGGTGGAGCCGCAGCCCCAGGCCGGCGTCGCGCAGCCGGTCCCGGGCCTCGGCGAGCCGCGCCGCGCTGGCGTCCCGGTCGCCGCCGGCGTACCGCGCCTGGGCGTGCGGCGACGGGGCGACGTCGGTGTAGCCGAGCGACGCCATGGCCCGCGCCGCCTCCAGCGTCTCCTCCGGCGTGCGGCACCCGTCGTCCAGGCCCCAGAGCAGGTGGCAGTGGATGTCCACCAGGTCCATGAAGGGGCTGGCTTATACCACTTCAGGCAACGGGGTGGAGCGCCGGCGCCCCGCGCGCGAAGCGCAGGAGCTCCTCCAGCACCATCGCGGTCATCGCGGCCCGGGTCTCGCGCGTCCCGGAGCCCAGGTGCGGGGTGAGGACGACGTTGTCCAGCCCCAGGTAGGCCTCGGGGACCCGCGGCTCGTCCGGGAAGACGTCGAGCCCGGCGGCGCCGAGCTGCCCGCTGCGCAGGGCCTCGGCCACCGCCGCGTCGTCCACCACCGGGCCGCGCGAGGTGTTCACCAGCACCGCGCCCCGCTTCATCCGCGCCAGCCGCTCCCGCGACACCAGGCCGCGCGTCTCGGGGGTCAGCGGACAGCACAGCGCCACCAGGTCCGACTCGGCGAGGAGCCGGTCCAGCGGCACCCGCTCGGCGCCGGCCACCCCCATGTCCCGCGGCGACGCGTAGAGGACGCGCAGGTCGAAGCCGGCCGCCCGCCGCGCCACCGCCTGGCCGATCTGGCCGAAGCCGACGACGCCCAGGGTCTTCCCCGAGAACTCGGTCCCGAGCAGGAAGGTCGGGTCGCTCTCGATCCAGCCGCCGCGCCGGATCACCCGGTCGCCCTCCGCCAGCCGCCGCGCCGCGGCGAGCAGCAGGGCCACGGTCATGTCGGCGGTCGCCCGGACCAGCACGCCGGGGGTGTTGGTCACGCGCACGCCGCGGGCCCGGCAGGCCGGGAGGTCCACGTGGTTCACCCCCACCCCGTAGGAGGCCACCAGCTCCAGGCCCGGCAGGCGGTCGAGGACCGCCGGCGTCACGGCGTCGAGGTAGGTCGTCGCCAGCGCGCGCGCGCCGCCCGCGGCCCCTGGCCAGTCGGGCGCGGGGCGCGCTCCGCCGCCGCGGATCTCGAAGCGCTCGGCGACCGCGTCCCAGCGGGCGCCCGGGAGCGCCCGCACGACGTACACCACGGGCTTTCCGGTCATGCCGAGGTTCTACACCGCCGGCGCGCCGGGGCGCACCACGCCCCCGCGGGCTACATCCGCCGGGCCGGGCAGCTCTTCGGCGCCTCGGCCAGCAGGGGCGCGAGGGCCTGCTCGAACTCCTCGCGGTCCACGGCGCCGTCGAAGGTGCGCCGGATCCGGCCCTCGGGGTCGATGAGGTAGGTGCGCGGGTAGCCCGGGATCTTGTAGGCGTCCCCGGTGGCGCCCTGGGGATCGAGGAGCACCGGGTAGTTGATGCCGAAGCGCTTCGCGGCCTCGGCGACGTCCGCGGGTCCGCCGGACTCCTCGGCGACGCCGATCATCTCGAAGCACTTGTCCCGGTGCTCGGCGTAGACCTTGGCCAGGTCGGGGATCTCCGCGCGGCAGGGGCCGCACCAACTGGCCCAGAAGTTCATGGCCACCACCCGCCCCTTGAGCGAGTCGAGGCTCACGTTCCGGCCCTGCAGGTCGGGCAGCTCGAACGCGGGCGCGGTCCCGGCGGGTTTCTCCGCCGTGGCGTCGGACCGCAGGTACAGCTCGGCCGCGCCGACGGCGGCCACACCGAGGACCAGGAGCTTCGTCCATCCCTTCATGCCTGTTGGAGTCTAATGCGCGAAAATCGTTTCACCATTCCTTAATTCCCAGCTGCGTCCGGGGTTTGGCGGATAGAGTGCGCCGGATCTCCCCATTCCGGGGCCGCCGCTCGCAGGACCGCGCGGACCGGGGGAGCCGGGACCGAAGCCAACGAACGGAGGGGTATCGTCGATGACCCGGAAGCGACAGGCCTGGCTCGGCATCGCGGCGGTCGCAGTCCTCGCCGGCGGCTACGCGCTGTGGCGGTCCACCCGGTCCGCCCCGAAGCCCTCCATCGACACGGTGGCCGTGGACCGCGGCCGGATCGTCGCCAAGGTCACGGCCACCGGGACCCTCTCCGCCATCGTCACCGTCCAGGTGGGCAGCCAGGTCTCGGGCCGGGTCGCGGCGCTCTACGCCGACTTCAACTCCCGGGTGAAGAAGGGGCAGCTCATCGCCAAGATCGACCCCGCCCTGTTCCAGGCGGCGGCCGAGCAGGCGCGGGCCAACCTCACCGCCGCCCGGGGCAACCTCGCCAAGTCGGTGGCGCAGGCGGCCGACGCCCGCCGCCAGGCGGATCGCAACAAGACCCTGGCGGAGCGCAAGCTCATCGCCCAGGCCGACCTCGACACCGCGGTCGCCAACGCCGAGGCCGCCGACGCACAGGTCGAGGCCTCCAAGGGGCAGGTGGAGCAGGCGCGGGCGGCGCTGAACCAGGCGGAGGTCAACCTCGCCTACACCTCCATCCTCTCGCCCACCAACGGCGTGGTCATCTCGCGGAACGTGGACGTGGGGCAGACGGTGGCCGCCTCCCTCCAGGCGCCCACCCTCTTCGTCATCGCCGAGGACCTGGCGAAGATGCAGGTGGACACCAGCGTGGCCGAGGCCGACGTCGGCCGGCTGAGCCCGGGGATGCCCACCAGCTTCACGGTGGACGCCTATCCCTCGGACGTCTTCCGCGGCACGGTGCGCCAGATCCGCAACGCCCCGCAGACCGTCCAGAACGTCGTCACCTACGACGCCGTCATCGACGTGGACAACCCCGACCTCAAGCTGAAGCCGGGCATGACCGCCAACGTGACCTTCGTCTACGCCGAGAAGGACGACGTGGTGCGGGTCTCGAACGCCGCGCTCCGCTTCCGGCCTCCGGCGTCGATGCTGGCCGCCGCGGCCGGCCGCAACGGGAACCGCACCGCCGGCGGGACCGGCCCCTCCGGCGGCTCGGGACCCTCGGGGCCGGCCGCCGCCGACCCGGGCGCCGCCGGCCCCGGGCCGGGCGGGGCCCACCGCAGCGCGCAGGCGGCCTCGCAGCTGCGCGACGCGCGCACCGTGTGGGTCCTGCGCGACGGGGCCCCGACGCCGGTCCGCATCCGGGTGGGGATCTCGGACGGCGCGGTCTCGGAGGTGGTGGA
>JAKAEO010000240.1 GCA_021818285.1 Myxococcales bacterium | reverse complement strand
CGACCGCCTGGAGACCGTCGTCCTGCCGGCGCTGCAGGCCCAGGCGTCGGTGTCGTCGGTCAACTTCTGCCGGGCCGACGGGACCAGCGTGCTCCTGCTCCGCGGGCCCGCCGGCTGGGACGCGCGCTGGCTGGTGCCGGGCCCGGGCGGGAGCCGCATGCGCTGGACGCGTCACGCCTCCGGCGGCGGCCGGACCGCCGCCGAGCCGTGGCGGCGGACCGACTACGACCCGAGGAGCCGCGACTGGTACCGGATCGTCGAGGGCGGGACCGCGTCGCGCTGGTCGCCGGAGGCCTACCGGTTCATGACCACGCGCGACCCGGGCATCACCCTCTCGGTGCCGGTCCGGGACGGGGACCGGCTCCTCGGCGTGATCGGGCTCGACCTGATGCTCGACGACCTCACCGCCCGCGCCTGGCTGGCCCAGGCGACGCCGGGGACGCTGGTGATGGTCGCCGACGAGCGGGGCCGCGCCCTCGTCCTGCCGCACCTCCCGGCCTACGGGACCCGGGAGCTTCGCTTCCGCGACTTCCTGCGGCCGGTGGGCCCGGACCTCCTCCCGGAGCTGGCGGCGCTGCTCTCGGACCTCGGGACGCTGCCCGAGGGCGGGCGGCGGGCGATCACCGAGGCCGGGAATCGCGAGTACTACGGGCTGGCCCGGCCGTACCGCGGCCCGGCCGGGCTCGCCTGGGTGCTGGCGGTGGCGATCCCCGAGGACGAGATCATGGCGGGGAGCCGGCGGGCGGGCCTGGCGGTGCTCTCCTTCGCGGTGCTGGGCTTCGCGGTGATCGCCTGGCGGGCCCGGGCCATCTCCCGCCGCTTCGGGCGTCCGCTCGACCGCCTGGCGCGGGCCACCAGCGGCGAGCCGGCCGGGCCGGAGGGGCCCGGGCCGCGCGAGCCGGCGGCGGAGGCGAGCGTCTGGGAGCCCAAGGCGCTCCAGGAGGCGCTGCGGCTCGCCGACCGGGCGGTCGAGGTGCAGGTCGCGCTCCGCGAGCAGCTCCTCAACAGCCAGCGGCGGGAGATCGTCGGCACCCTCGCGGGCGGCGTCGCCCACGACGTCAACAACCAGCTCACGGTGATCCTCGGCGAGCTGGAGCAGTGCATCGAGACGCTGGGGCCGGAGCACCCGCTGGCGCCGGAGCTGGCCGTCGCCCGGGACGCCGCGCGGCGGTGCGGCGAGAACACGCGGGCGCTCCTCTCCCTGGCGCGGCCCCCCGCCGGGTCGGCGAAGGGTCCGGTCGACCTGAACCGGCTGCTGCGCGAGGTGGCGACGCTCGCCGGCCGGGTGCTCGGCGGGCGCATCGGCGTGGCCCTGGAGCTGGACCCCTCCCTGCCGGCGGTCGAGGGCATCGCCGCCCAGCTCGAGCAGGTCGCCGTCAACCTGGTCGTCAACGCCCGCGACGCCATGCCCGAGGGCGGCCGGCTCACGCTGCGGACGGCGCGGGACGGGGAGCCGGGCTGGGCGCGCCTCGAGGTGGCCGACACCGGCGTGGGCATGACCCCCGAGGTCCAGGCGCGCATCTTCGAGCCCTACTTCACGACCAAGGCGCCCGGCCAGGGGACCGGGCTCGGGCTGTCGATGGCCTTCGGCATCGTCCGGAGCCACGGGGGGCGCGTCGAGGTGGCCAGCCGGCCGGGGGCGGGCACCACCTTCACGGTCCGCCTGCCGCTGGCCGCCGGGAGCGCGCCCGCGCGCGCGGAGGCGGCGCCGCCCGCGGTCGCGCGCCTGGACGGGCTGCGGATCCTCGTCGCCGAGGACGACGGGATCCAGCGCGCGGCCCTGGAGCAGCTGCTGCGCCGCGCCGGCGCCGCGGTGGTGGCGGCCGAGGACGGCGGGACGGCCGCGGAGCTGTGGAAGCTCCGGGGGCCGTTCGACGCGGTGATCACCGACCTCCGCATGCCGCACGCCGACGGCCTCGACCTCTACCGGACGGTGCGCGCCGCCTCGGCCGGCGTCCCGGTCCTGGTGGTCAGCGGGACCTCGCTGGAGCAGCTGGGGCCGGCGCTGGAGCGGGACCGGCGGCTCGCCGCGCTCGCCAAGCCCTACCAGGGCGACGACGTGTTGCGCGCGCTCGGCCGGCTCCTCGGCCGCGCCTGAAGGCGGCGCCGCGCGCCCCGGCGCGGTCAGGACGGAGGGGGCGCCGGTGGACGGCGACGGTGGACCGGCGGACGGGGGTCCGGTGGACGGCCGCTCGCCGGGCCGATGCGGAGGCACAGCGGCCCCTCGCGCCGCTCCAGCCTGGGACCGGTCACCGGGGCCGGGGCGTCGCAGCGATCGGTCAGCTGGATCACCTCGCCCGAGAGCGGCCTGCCGGGCGCCCACTCCGCCACGCGCACCCGCCGGCGGAAGGCCTGGAGCTGGACCTGGAGGACGCAGTCCTTGAGCCGTTCCTCGTCGAGGTCGGCCACCAGGGTCGCGTCCCGCAGCGGGAGGTCCCGCGCGAGCGCCTCGCAGGCCGCGGCCACGCCGGGGTCGCCGTAGCCGCGGGTCAGGGTCGCCGCCAGCGGCCCGGGCCGCCAGGCGGGGAGGGCCGCGGCGGCGAGCAGGGCCGCGAGCAGCGCTCCTCCCGCGGTCCCCAGCCGGCCCGCCGCCGGGAAGGCGGCGGCCGCGGCCAGCGCCACCACCGGCGCCAGGTTCACCGCGAAGCGCGGCTGGAAGTTGTGGCGCGCGCCCAGCCCCAGGGCAAGCAGCTCCACCGCGACCAGCGCCGCCGGCGCCGCCAGGCGGCGCCGCAGCACCGGGTCCCGCGCCGCCGCCCGGCCGGCGAGGAGCAGGCCCGCCGCCACCGCCGCCAGGGCCGCCGGCCGGTACCAGTCCCGCGCCATCACCGCCGGGTAGAAGGCCAGCCCCGCGAGCGGCCCCGGCGGCGGCGCCGCCACCTCGAAGGTGGCGGCGGTGTAGACGAGCATCCGCAGCCGCCAGGCGAAGGGGACGAGGAGCCAGGCGCCCATGGGAACGGCCAGCCAGGCGAAGAGCCCGCGGAGCCGCGCCGGGATCGCCTCGCGGAGCGCGGCGCGGGAGCGCCACAGGCCGAGGAGCAGGCCGTAGAAGGCGAGGAAGGAGGACCAGAAGGCGGGGCCGGCGGCGCGGCGCACCGAGATCGGGACCGGCCCCACCCGGAAGGCGACGCCGCCGGTGCGGTCCACCGCCCAGGCGGCGGCGGCGGTGGCGGCCACGCCGGCGAGGAGCAGCCAGGCGGCGGGGCGCCGCAGCCAGCCGCGGCCCTCGGCGAGGAGGGCGCCGGCGGCGCGGGCGCGGGCCCCGGCCGGGAGCAGCGCCGCCTCGGTGGCGAGGACGGCGATCGCGAAGATCAGCCCGTACTGGAACTTGGTGTGGAAGAGCAGGTTGCCGGCGAGCGCCACCGGCCACACCCGCGCCTCCGGGCCGCCCTCGCGCAGCCGCATCCAGGCGACGGTGGCCGCGAGCGTGAGGAGCGCCGACTGCGCCTCCAGCATCGGGCTCCCGGCCCATGCGGTGAAGGCCCGGTTCGCGGCGAGCGCGCCGGCGGCGACGGCCACCGCGGCGAGCGCGCCGGCGGCGCCACGCGCGCCGCGCGCCGCCGCCAGCCCGAGGAGGAGGAAGGTGGCGGCGGAGGCGGCGATCGAGAGCGCCGCCTCGGCCGGGAGCGGCGGGGCGCCGAGCGCCAGCATCGGCGCGGCGGCGGCGAGCCGGAGGGTCGGCCAGACCTCGGGCCCGAGGAGCCGGACGAGGAAGCGCAGCGGCCCGGAGGCGGCGTCCAGGTCGGAGACGGTCCGGAGCGCCGCGTCCCAGCCGAAGGCCCGGCGGTTCGGGACCAGCGGCCAGGCGCGGGCCAGGGCGGCGGCGGCGGCCAGGGCGATCGCGGCGGCGGCCAGGGCCGGCCCGAGGGCCCGTCGCCCCCCCTCTCCCCGGCCGGGACCGGGAGGAGGGGTCACCGGCGTCGTCGAGCGCCGGGACGCCCCGTCCATGTCAGCGCCTGCGGCGGCGGGCCTTCTCCGCGGCCAGCGCCCGGCCGTTCCACTCCTTGCCGTTCAGCGCCGCCACCGCCCCCTCCAGCGCCTCGGGGGAGACGAGCAGGAAGCTGTGGCTGCGGCGCAGCTCGACGCCCAGGAGCTCGGTGCCGGGTGCCAGCGTGGCCACCGCCTGCCGCACCTGGGCCTCGTCGGCCCCGTCCTTCTCGCCCAGGGTGAGGAAGACGCGGCCTCGGCGGGGGCCGCGGTCGTCGCCGTCGCTCCCCTCCCGCTCCCGCCGCTCCTCCGGCTCGGAGGTGGCCGCCACCTCGATCACCCGCGGGCGGCGGGCGCGCGGCTCCGGCGCAGCGTCCGATCGCGGCGCCTGCCGGGACTCGCCCCGGGGCTCGGTCCGGACCTCGCCGCGAGCCTCGCCGCGGGGCTCGCTGCGGGGCTCGCTGCGCGGCTCCGCGATGCTCGCCACCGGCGGCTCGGGAGCGGGCGGGGCGGCCGCCACGGGCGGCGCCGCTGCGGGCGCCGGCAGGGGCTCGCCGCGCTGCTGGGCCTCGAAGATCTCGCGGTCGCTCGGGCCGCTGCGCGCGGCGCGCGCCTCGCCCTCGCGGCGCGGTGGCCGCTCCTCCCGGTCCCGCCGCGGG